>CAZPZF010000306.1:0-3497 GCA_964590705.1 uncultured Spirochaetales bacterium
CTTCGACGAGCTCCATCCCGCTCACACCTTCCCCGTGCTGAACCAGGGCATCTCCTTTCCCGTGAGGAACTGGAGCCTGAGTCCGAGCTGTGCCGCGTGATGCTGGATGTGCCTGATGTTCATCATGTGAAGTTCCCCCCGCGAGAAGAGCCTGCGGGGGAAACCCGACTGCGCTTCGAGGGACTCCAGCGTTTCCGTGGAGGTGACCTGGTCCGCTTTCGTCACGCAGAAACCCAGGTAGTCCCAGATCTCGTGCCGCTCGTAGAGATGGACGGGAAGACGATCCTCGAGCTCCTCGTAATCCGAGAAGAGATCGGTGTGCTTCCTGTGGTATTCCTGCTCCTTGAATTCCCGTTCGCTCGAGCCCAGGTAAAAATCCGTGTAGAAAAGAGCGTGGAACACGACCTGGGAAAACGGATAGTCCCCGTGCCGTTCGTTCCATTCCTTGTCAGGGCACTCCTCGATGACATAGGCCAGTGTGTCCAGGGCGGCCCGGTACTGATTTACAAGCATCCGTGCGACGGCGTGTTTCATGTCCCACCTCCCGTATCACTCTCATCTGTCTTTTCCGTCATATAAAGGCCCAACGATATCGATCCGTTCGGTCCATATCCCACCCCGGAAGCCGGGCGGGATCCGAGCGATATCCTCTTCGGTGTCGAAACCTTCCGACCATCTGCCCTCTCCGTCGACAAGCACGAAGAAGACTCCCGCCTCTTCCATTCTCTCCATGAATCGGTCCGGCCACCCCCAGAGGAGCTTCGCGTATCTGAGCGGGAGATGGATCTCGGCGTTCCGGAGGATCTCCGGCACCCGCCCGGTCCACCCGAAGAAAAGGTACTGGATGAGTCCCTTTTTCATATCAGAGGAGATGAGCATCTTCATCTCAGGCCAGCGTTCACGGAGAATCCGAAGCGTTGTCTCGTCGCCGTACATCGTGATCCGGGAAAGACGCTCGGGGGTCATCCGGGCGAACCTTTCGGCGAGGATGGACGCGGTTTCCGCGCCCCCGTCCCTTACATGGATCAGGAAGGCCTGTGTCGGAAAGGATGACAGCACGTCGTCGAGAGAGGGGAGGAGGCCGATCCCCGTGCCGCGGAACGGGTAGGAAAGCCCGTCGTCGGCCGTGTATCCATAGCCGACATCGAGGGTCCGCAGCTCCTCCATCGTATGTTCCGAGACAAGGCCGCTGCCGTCGGTCCGGTATTCGAGGAGATAATCGTGGAACACGGCGAGTTCCTTGTCCTTCGTGAGCCGAAGATCGAATTCCACGATATCGGCACTGCAGGCGAAGGCCGCTTCCATGGAGGGGATGGTGTTCTCCAGATAGGGATGCTCCGGCGGATAGATGATCCGCGCCGTGTTCGTGTCCCATTCGACCTCGCTGATATCGAAGCATTGAGCGAGACCCCGGTGCGCGATGAGCACGGGACGGCCGCCGGCCGCGGAATTTCTCCCGGCTTCTTCCTCTGCTCCGGCTTCCATCCCAGCTCCGGCTCCAACCCCGCCCGGGATAACGAGAAAACCGATGATCCCAAGCACTGCGGGGATAACGAGTTTTCGTGGCATCCTGGGGGCTGACAATGGGGAATGCCCGGGGTCTTCAGCGCCTTCCCTCCGGATCGTTCCGCTTTCTGTATTCGTTCTTCTCTTCAATGTTGTCCGTTTCATACCCGATAATACCCGAGTACCCGGAGCGCCCTGAGGGTGTTCCATCTTCCTTCGCTCCCGTTCTTCTCATGCACTAGGTAGGTCTTGCCCGGCTGGGAGGCCGCTCTCCATCTTCCCCGCGGGTTCGCCGCCCGTTCGACCATTTCCAGCGCTTCCTCCATCCTCTCGTCAAAGGGTATCCGATACCGCGTAAAGAGATCCAGACATCGGAGGATGTCGTACTTCCATCGCACCGGGAAGGGGAATTTCAGGAACTCGTCCTTGATGACCTCGCCCGTCCTCTCCGAGCGGTAGAGCCGGTACCGGAGGATGAATTCGATCCCGCTCCGGATGCCCGCTTCCGCGTCCTTCCTCCGGTAGGCGCCTCCGTTCCCGATGTACGAAAGGAGCCCCTCGAGTACCGCGATCGTCGTGTGAAGGGAGCTTCTATCCGCGCCTTGATGGTAGACGCAGTTCCAGCCGCCGTCGGGATTCCGGCGGCTCATGAGTTCGCGCATCCATGGGCTTTCGGGGATCCTCCCGCGCAGAGCAGCCAAATCACGCGCCGACGTCTTCAACAGATCACGGTGAATCTGGTAACGGAGCGCGGGGTCGGGATCCTCGAGGAGCCAGCGGAGGTTTTCCTCCGTCACTCCTTCACCTGGGTGGTGAGGAAGATCTGGAGGGACATCTGCTCGATCTGGTTCTGCAGTTCCTCTATGCCGTCCATGTGCGCGTCTTCCTCGTTCAGGATGCCCTGCAGGATGTCCTTTGTCGCGTGATCCTTCGCCTCTTCCGCGGCGACGATGGCGCTGTTGTACGCCTTGATCGCGTCCTCCTCTGCGTGGTGATCGTTTTTCAGCTGGAGGGGAACGTCCGTCCCGATATGGATATCCTTTAATTTGGTCACAACCGGAATGCCTTCGAGGAAGAGGATCCTCCCGATCAGGGTTTCCGCATGCTTCATCTCGTCGATCGCGCGTTTCTCGAACTGCTTGTGGAGCTTCCTGTAGCCCCAGTCGTCGCACATCTCGGAATGGACCATGTACTGGTTGATCGCCGTGAGTTCGTCGGCGAGCAGGGAATTGAGGACAGCGATCAGTTTCTCGTTTCCTTTCATGGGTGTCTCCTTTTCTGAGGACATTATGACCGATGATGAGCGAGTCGGCAAGATGATTCCGAACGGCCTGCGGCCGAATAATGAAGCCTCTTTGCCTGATCGTCCGATGCCCGCGTCATGCGCGGTTCAAGCGCAAGATTCGGGTGGCGCCCGAACGGAATTGCGGGTATCCTGTTTCCATGGAACGATCCGACTACGAAAGAATCGAGGAGGCGATCCTCTTCATCGAGCGGAACGCGAACAGCCGGCCATCCCTGGACGAGGTTGCCGCTCACGCGGGCCTGAGCCCGTACCATTTCCAGCGCCTCTTCCGCAGGTGGGCTGGGGTGACGCCCAAGCAATTCCTCGGCTTCGTGACTCTGGAGGGAGCAAAGGAGCTCCTCCGCGCCTCCGCCCCTCTCCTCGACGCCTCGTTGGAACTCGGATTGTCAGGTCCCTCACGGCTTCACGATCTGTTCGTCTCAATCGACGCGGTCACCCCGGGAGAATTCCGGAAACGGGGGAGGGGAATCGAGATTCGGTACGGCTTCCACGAGACTCCCTTCGGCCGTTGCCTGCTCGGAATCACACCGAGGGGAATCTGCCGTCTCGAATTCTGTCCGGAGGGAGGGGAGGCGGGCCTCGTCAGGGGACTCAGGGACGATTGGGCGGAAGCGCGTCTAATCGAGGATCCGGGCGGGGGGGCCGGCGTCCGGCGGGCCACCAGCAGGGTCTGGTCGTCCTGCGG
>CAZPZF010000307.1:0-3478 GCA_964590705.1 uncultured Spirochaetales bacterium
ATTTTTTATAAGAGTGATTTTATAGCAAAATTTGAATTTTTACCTAAAAAAGCACCTGATCCTGCCAGTCTCTCAGACTGACTCCGAACCCAAAGCCAGCTGGTTGTACAAAAGCCGGGAAATACCGAGATTCGCTGTTAGAGTCATTTTTTTCGCGTATTCGTCGTACAGCATGTCTTCAAAGATCTCCTCGCCCATACCGCGATTGATCAAACCGCTTCTAGTAACCGTCTTTCTCATTGCGTCGAGAAGCTGCTTGATGAAAATCGATTCAAAATCCCTGCAAACCGACATGAGTTTCTCATCGATTTCCCGACCGCCGGCGTTTCCGGATAGGTTCGTTCCCCCCTGAAGAGCGGCGAGCTGGCTCCTCTGTGAGCTACTTCTTGCAGTCTGCATCGCTTCAATGGATGTCATGGTCGCTCCTTATCTCTTCAGATTGGCCGCTATGCCAAGCATGGTATCAGAGGTCTGTATCGCCTTCGAGTTAAGCTCGTATGCACGCTGAGCGACAATCATGTTCACCATCTCCTGAACCACGGAGACATTGGACATTTCGACGAATTTTTGGATCACCTTCCCCATTCCGTCGAATCCAGGCCGCCCGCCGATCGGATTCCCTGATGCGTTGGATACTTTAAGAATATTCTCCCCGATCGCCTGCAGACCTGCCGGATTCACGAAGCGGTACAGCTCTATCTGTCCGACCAACAGGGGATCATCGTTGCCGGAAACCTTCACCGTGACCCTTCCGTCCTGCGAGATCGCGAGGCTCTCCCTCTCGAAATTCTCCGGCAAAACCACCTCCGGCATCAGACGGTACCCGTTGGAGTTTACGATCTGGCCGTTGGAATCGATCTTAAATGCCCCGTCGCGGGTGTAGCCGTAGGAGCCATCGATGAGAAGCACGCGGAAAAAACCCTCCCCTTGGATTGCGATATCCGAGACGTTTCCAGTGGACTGGAGGGCGCCTTGTGTATAGATCTTCTGTGTCGCAGCCACACGTACACCATGGCCCACCTGTACTCCTGTCGGCACCACGGTGAGCTCCGTCGCAGGGGTTCCGGCGACGCGCGTCGTCTGATAGAGAAGATCCTCAAAATCTGTACGGTTCTGCTTGAAGCCGACCGTGTTGACGTTGGAGAGATTATTCGCGATTGTATCGATATTGAACTGTTGGCCCGTCATTCCGGAAGCCGCTGTCCACAATGAACGCATCATATGATCCTCCTATCCGTCAAACCCTGATCACTTCATTGATCAGCTTTCCGGCAAGGCTCTCCTGGGTTTGGATCACCTTCTGATTCGCCTCGTAGGCGCGGTTGATTTCGATCATCTTCACCATCTCTGTCACGGGATTTACGTTTGAAGCTTCAAGGAAACCCTGGATGACTGATGTTTGACCACCAAGTTCGACCTTCTCCGGCTCTCCAGATTCTTCCGTCGCCCTCCACAGTGAATTTCCCTGTTTCTGCACATATCGCAGCTGAGGCGGCTGAAAATCGACTATCCGCAGAGTATCGACCAATTCGGTATTTTCCCAGGAGTTCTCCTCCATGGACACGAGGCGGAGAGGATCGTTCGCGAAATCTGCATTCTGAAATATCCTTCCCTGCCTGTCCACGACGAAGTTGTTCAACTTGAGGGATATCGGCCCATTCTCTCCGAGTACCGGGAATCCTTCTTTTGTAAGGAGCAGCCCCTCCTTGCTGATGATGAACGATCCATTGCGGGTGTATCGCTCCCCCTCGGGCGTGAGGATCGTAAAGAAACCTCTTCCCTCAAGTGCGAGGTCGAAAGCGTTTCCCGTTTCTTTTAGGGAACCCTGCGAAAACACGGTAAAGACCTCATTGATCTCTACTCCGGTTCCCAGCTTGCCCACAACAGGTGTAGCGTCGACCGACCCTGGAGGGATCCGGTAGATATGTTCGTTCATCCTCCGGATGAGGAGTTCCGGAAACGCCTTTCCGATAGGGACATCCTGCTTGTAGCCGGTCAAATCGACATTCGCAAGGTTGTTTGAAAGAGCGTCCATCCGGTGCATTTGGGCGATCATTCCGCTGGCCCCGGTGTAGATACCGCGAAGCATTGCCACCTCCTCAAGGATCTGTCTTGATTATCGGTTCAGGGAAAGGATTCTTAACCTTTACAACACGCACTTCACAGAGAAGGGAGGAATAGTCCCTCGTCCTCCTCCCGTATGAATGACTTGAGGCGCACCTGCCGATTCCGGCCGCAAGGGGAACTTGATTTTTTTTCCGATTTCCTTTACGGTTTTCGTATGCCAGAATAGCTCAGACGGCAGAGCAGCTCACTCGTAATGAGCAGGTCAAGGGTTCGATTCCCTTTTCTGGCTAACGTCTTCGCTCAGTCAGAACTCCTGCTTTTTCTTCGTGAAGACACGAAACGAGCGAAATCGTTGATGTTTTTCACGATGATCCGATCAGAGAAGATCTCGATCCGCCTCTGGGAAGCAAAGTGGTTGAGGACCTGCTTTGTCTTATCCGGCGGAAGCCCGGCCCAATGGGCGATATCATCGACCGTGGTATTGAATATCTTCTCGTCAATAAGCGTTCCGCCGCCTCCCTGGGTTTCCGACAGCATGAGGAAAACATCAGCGACCCGGGCCTGCACATCGTCTAGTGTCAGGATCATGAAACGCCGCTTCTGGTCGTAGACTCGTTTCGTGAACAGCTTCAGGAGTTTGAGGGCTATTTGAGGGTTGCCCATCATGAGAACCTCAAAATTCTCTCTGTTGAACTCCAGCGCTTTCACCTGGTCAAGGGCGATCGCGGAAGCGCTTCGGGGAGCTTCCTCGAGAATGGCCATCTCGCCGAAGATCTCCCCAGGGTTGAGGATGTCGATGATCTTTTCTATATCATCCATGATCTTGACGATCTGTACCCTTCCGGACTGGATGAGATAGAAGGTGTCGCCGGGTTCATGTTCGCAGAAAATGATATCTCCCTTTTGGTAAATCACCGCGAACCGTTCGAACATCGAAAGATCTAAGGCCATCTCTATCTCCCTTGCAGTGCGCGGAGCGCTTTTTTCGCTTTTCTATGAACAGGCTCGTCTTCGGGAGCCATCGACAGTATCTTTCCATAAAAGCTGGTCGCTTTCGTGGTGTCTCCCTTCTTCTCATGGGAACTTCCGACGTAGTAGAGCGCCTCGACCAAGTCGGGATGCTTGGGGAATTTTTGGATCATCGTGGTGTAATGAGATATGCAGGTGTCGAAATCGTTGAGAGAATAGTGGCACCTTCCGATCTCGAAGAGGGCCTTGGCAAGGTACTCTTCATCGGCGCCTGCCCCCGCGATCCGTTGGAACTCTTTTAGCGCCTCTTTGTATTTCTCTTGACTGAAAAGGCTCACGGCGTTGTAGAAATCCTTGGCAGTGTCCGACAGTTCTCTCCCCTTTCCCTCGGAGGATGGGGAAGCGGTGGCGGATTGGGACGCGGCACGGGGAGCGGATGGGG
>CAZPZF010000308.1:0-3477 GCA_964590705.1 uncultured Spirochaetales bacterium
TACAGCCCCCTATTGAATTTTGCTTCACACTATATCCACAATTCGAAACACTAAAAACCTTTTATAAGAGATTCCTCCTCTCGAATGATTTTTTTCCTCATCATCGTGTATGATTGAGTCGTATGAGGAGGTATCCATGAGGGTAAACGACCGATACGTGAGTTTCTATTATGAACAGGACAACGACCTGGGGAAAATCGAGATCGACAGGAAGAAGACCGCTCTACTCGTCGTCGACATGCAGCGCTTCTTCGTCGAGAGACCGGAGAAACCGCAGAAGGGATGGGAGCCTTTCTACGAAACCATCGAACGGACGGTGATCCCGAACAACAGGCGCATCCTGGCCGCGTTCAGGAAAAATCGGATGGAGGTCATCTACGCGATCATCCAATGCAGGACGCACGACGGCAGGGACCGTTCCCTTGACCACAAGGCCACCGGGTTCAACGAACTGCTCCTCCCCCCCGGCTCCGTCGGATCCGAGATCGTTCCCGAGCTGAAGCCCCTGGAAACCGAGGTGGTGCTCCGAAAGACCACGGACAGCGTCGTGGCCGGAACGACTCTGCGCCTCATGCTCACCAACATGGGAATCGACACGGTCGTGGTCACCGGTGTCTATACCGACCAATGCGTTTCCGGGACGGTACGGAGCCTCGCGGACGAGAGTTTCAAGGTCTGGCTCATCGAAGACGCGTGCAGAGCTGCCACGGAAGAGATCCAGAACCACGAGCTTATGGTTCTGAACAACATCTACTGCCACGTCATCAACACCTATGAATTGCTAGAGGCGATTTCATAGCCTGTATCCGATGAAAAGAGACTCGGTGTTTTCGGAATGCCCGCGATCACCCGGAGAACGGTTATCGGTGGATGGCGGGTAGCGGATGGAGTCGGCTGCAATCAAAAAAGACGGCCGGCGTCAAACCAGCGGCCGCCGGAAACGCCGCGGGATATCAGGCTCCGTGGTACGCCTCGTCGATGATCCGTACAAGCCGCTCCCGACCGGTTTCCCCCGGCGCAACTGCCGTGGCAAAGGCGTTCAGGGCGCAGGGAAGGATGGAATCCGCGACCCTGTCATACTCCTCCCTTCCTATCCCCAACTCCGCGAATGACCGGGGAAGCCCGCACAGGCGTATGAGCCGTGCTGCGGTGGCGATGAACGCGTCGTCATCCGAATCAGGACCGACCTTCGCCCTCTCGCGGGGTGCGTCTCTACGGGGATTACCGTCGGCGTTCCTTTTGTCGGCGCCGCCGCCGTCTCCGCCGGTATCGACGCTGTCGTCCGCGCAGCGGAAGAGCCTTCCGAGCGTCCCGGGGCTCGCCTGCGCGCAGGTCCTGAGAACGGGGACGAACAGAGGGGCTAGGGCAACCCCGTGGGCAAGGCCGAAGACTGCCCCGATCTGGTCGAGGCTGTGAGAGAGCCCGGTGCACGAGTTGTTGATTGCTATCCCCGCCATGCCGCTCGCCAGGAGCAGGTCCTCGCGCATCAGTCGATCCGAGCCGTTCTCCAAGGCCGCCGGAAGCCGACGGAGGATAAGCCGCACCGCCTCGGCCGCGAGCCCCCTGCTGTACGGGGTCGAGACGGTACAGATGAAGGACTCCACCCCGTGGGCAAACGCGTCGAAGCCGCTCTGGGCCGTGACGGAGCGGGGCAGGGTCATGGTCAGTCCGGGATCCAGTATCGCGGTGTCTGGCAGGAGAAAGGGGGAGAGGAAGAGGCGCTTATGCCCGGTCTGCGGGTCCGAGAAAACCGCTGCGCGCGTTCCCTCGCTTCCCGTACCGCTGGTCGTCGGCACGGCGACAAGGCGGCAGCGGACGGACAGGTCCGCGGGAAGCTCGGAGTCCAGCGGTCCCTCCGAAAAGAACCGGGCCGCCGCGTTTTCCGGAAGGGCGGCAAGGTAGCGGATCCCCTTTGCCGCGTCAATGACCGCCCCCCCTCCCAGGGCAACGATGGCGTCGGGTTTCAGTTTCCGGGCGACGCAGGCGGCGGTCAGGACCTGGTCCATGGGGGGTTCCGCCTCAACGCTGACGATCTCCGCAACACTGCCTCCGTCCCTTTGGACCGCGGAGACGGTCTTTGCCAGGTGCCCTGCCTTTTCCATGACCGGTCTGTCCGTGACGAGGAGGACCCTTCCGCGGCAGTCCTCCGCAAGCGTCTCCAGGGAATCGAATCCGAATACATACCGCCCGGGCACGGAAAAACTGTTGATCGACGCGCTCACCGCAGCTCCAGTTGATAACATTGCTCGTTCAATTCCTTCCCCCATAAGAAGTGCCGTTTTTCCTCGATCAGGGTGAAACCGTTCTTCCGATAGATGTCGATGGCCGCCTTCTGCTCGTCCACCGTCCACAGGATGATCTTCCCATATTTCTGCTCTTTCGAGAAACGGATGGCCGCGTCGATCAGCCTTTTTCCTATTCCCCTACCCTGGAGCTCTTCGCTCACGATGTACCACCGGAGCTGGGCCGAGGCGTTTCCGGCGTCGACGATGGCGATGCTTCCCCTGACCTCCCCGCCTTTTTCAACGATCCAGATCCGTTCGTTCTCTTTATGCCGGATCACGAACTCGGACAACGGAACGGCCACATACGGCTCGAACGTGGCGTCAAAGCCGTTGGCGCGGGAATAGTACTCCCCGTGCAGCTTGATGATCGAACCGATGTCTCCCGGACGTATCTCGGTCCGGATGATCAAATCTTCCATCCCGTCTACCAGTCCTCCAGCGCGAGCTTCACGGCCAGTCCCGCGAACACACACGCGAAACCGCGCTCGATATTCTTCATCAGGGACTTTCGTTTCAGGACTATTTCCCTGATCGCCGTCGCTAGCAATCCGTATCCGATGAATACAATTAGCGTCAAGGCCATGAAGACGAGGCTCAATACGATCATATATCTCATCGTCTGCCCCTCTCCGGCCGGGATGAACTGCGGGAGGAAGGAGAGGAAAAACAGGGTGAGTTTCGGGTTCAGCAGGTTCAGGGCGATCCCTTTGCCGATGACGCCTCCGAATCTCGGCGCCGCCGTCTCCTTGCCGAATTCCGCGCTGCCCGCGGAGGCCCACGTCTTCCAGGCCAGATACAGGAGATACGCGGCGCCTATGTATTTAACCGCCGCGAACGCTCTCGCGCTCATGTTCATGATGGCCGAAAGCCCGAACACGCAGGCCGTTATATGCGGCACGATTCCCAACGTGCAGCCGACCGCCGCGGCCGCCGCGTATTTCGCGTTTTTCGTCAATCCCGTATTGACCGTGTATATGACGCCGGTGCCCGGAATGAGCACGACGACCAGAGCCGTAAAGAGATACCCCGCCGTTATCATGAAAAGCCTCCATGGATACGGATAGCGGAAGCATACACCGGCAATCGAAGCGGTACAAGAATGTTGGTTCCGCTCCTTGTACAGCGAAGAGACATGGTCCCCCCTGCTACCTGAAATCAACGAGATCAGGTAGCATTGGGGAGAACTCATCAG
>CAZPZF010000309.1:0-3467 GCA_964590705.1 uncultured Spirochaetales bacterium
TACGATGTACTCCTGCGGGATGACGTGAATCACCTCGCGGTCCATGGGAATGACGATGGCCTTGGCTGCGTCGATAACCCGCGTCACGTCATCGCGTGTGATCTCCCTTCCCTTCCCCGTCACCGCCACGACGCCGCGCGAATTGATCCCCTCCACGTGGGATCCGGCTATGCCGGTGTAGACCGACTGAGCCTCCCTGCCGGACATCATCTCGGCCGCCTCGATGGCTTGAGCCACCGACTTGAGGGTCGATTCGATGTTGATCACGACCCCCCTGCGGATCCCGAACGAGGGGCTCGTTCCCACTCCGGTGATCTCTAGGATCCCGCGGTCATTCACCTCCCCGATGACGGCACAGACCTTTGTCGTACCGATATCGAGACCAACGATAACACCATCAGACGGCACAGTCATTCCTCCCTTACCCGATAGACGATATCCCCGCTCCGGAAATCGAGCTCCTCGAGGTTCTCCATGCCCATTTCCCCGGCAACGACATCCAGGGCCATGAGCACGTACTTCAGGAGGTTCTCGTCGATATCCTGACCCAGCCTGACCTTTAGGGAATGCTGGGTCGTGTACAGCAAGACCTCGTAATCGGCCTGCCTCTTTTTAACGAATTCCACCTCCGAGATCAACCCGAAGAGGACCGGGCTCGAATCCCGCAATTTCGCGAGTTTCCGAAGATACCCTCGCAGTTCGTCCGGCAAGCGCATCCCCAGGGCGATCTCGGGAAAGCGGACACCGGAGACCACCGGTAGATTGTAGGAGGAGACCGAGCGCCCAACCTCGAAGACCACTCCGTTCTCGTCAAGCACGACCGGGATGGATTTCGCTCCCATTTCCACGACGGCGATCGCGAGCGGGATCCTCTTCCTGAGAACGATCGACAGCTGGTCCGGGAAGCTCTTGGTTACGTCGGCCTCTCTAATGACGGGATACGCTTCCAGATTCGCCGTTATTCTGTCTACATCGAGGGAGAAATAGGATTCGTCCCCCTGAAGCCCCGCGATCTGCATGAGTTCCTCGTTCGAGAGGCCGATCCCCTTGTCCGCCATGATGGTGACCCGGTTGACGATCAGCTTCGGCACGAGGAGGAGCTGATACGCGAGATCCAGCGCGACGATGAGGAGGAGGAACACGACGGCGAAGAGGAAGATTCGCGAGAGGAGCGGCCTTCTCCGCTCTCCGCCACGCTGTTTCCCCGAACCCGCCTGTCTTCCCCTTCCCTCGAGTGCCGTGATCGCGATACTGCTCATGGTTTCGCCTCCAGCTCCCTACGTGAGCAGTTGAGCAGCAGCCCGCACAGAGAGATGGTCACAAGGAGAGAGGACCCCCCATGCGAGAAGAAGGGAAGGGGGATTCCCGTTGCGGGAAGGAGTCCGGCAACGACTGCGATATTGAAGAGCGCCTGGAAGAAGATGGCTGTCGTCGCCCCGAATGCGAGATACTTGGTGAACGGATCCCGGGCGCCGAGGCTTATCTGATAGCCGCGTACGGCGAACGCGACGAAGACACAGAGTACGACCAGGACCCCAAGGAAACCGACCTCCTCGCCGAGAACGGCGAAGACGAAATCGGAATGGGGTTCGGGCAGGCCGCCGAGCTTGTGAATGCTCCTTCCCAGTCCCGTTCCCCAAAGGCCTCCATCCATTAAAGCCTCCCTCGCGATCCTCATCTGGTACCCGCTCCCGATCGGGTCGTTCTCCGGATTGAGGAACGTGATGATCCTTATGACCCTGTGCTCTTCCGACAGGACCATCACGAGCAGCATCGGGATGGAGACCGCGCCGAGAAGGATGAAGTGGAGGATGGGCACTCCCGCGATGAAGAAGATGCAGAAGGAGAGCAGGAGGAGGAAGAACGAGGTCGAAAAATCGTTCTGAAGGTAGACGAGGATCGTGAAACCGACCACGACGATGAGCGGCGGAAGTACCGTATTGACGAAGTCGCCGATCCGTTCCCGCTTTTTGGAGAAGAGGTGAGCGAGGTACACGACGAGAACGAACTTGACATACTCGGACGGCTGGAATGTATGCCCGAGCACGGAGATCCATCGCCTGCCCCCCTGAAGCTGTTTGCCGATTACGGGGAGGAAGGTGAAGCCCATAAGCAGGGCCGCGGAAACGAGGAAGAACGGCACCAACGTGCGCAGCCTCTCCCACGAGATGAAAGAGAGGAGAACGCCGGGAATCAGCGAAATCCCCAGGATCACGGCCTGGGACTTGAACAAGTGCCAGGGAGAACCGAAGGTTACCTCGGAGCGATAGTACGAAGCGGAGAGCATGGCGGCCATGCCGAGGCCGACGAGAAGCGTGACGATGCCCAGAAGCATCCAGTCACCCCTTCGCGTTCCGCTCCGTTCCAGACTGAACATAGTCCCCCTTTTCCCCGCTCCTTCCTATTGGAGCTTCAATGTCGAAAGGCTGAGGATCGCGAACAATCCCCCGAGAATCCAGAAGCGAATGACGACCTTTGTCTCGTTCCATCCGGACAATTCGAAATGATGGTGAAGCGGAGCCATCCTGAAAACCCGCTTCTTCCGCATCTTATACGAGAGAACCTGGATGACCACGGAAAGACCCTCGAGGAGGAAAACCCCTCCCACGATGACGAGGAGGATCTCCTTCTTGATGAGAAGGGCGATGACCCCGATCACCCCGCCCAGGGCGAGACTCCCCGTGTCTCCCATGATGATCTCGGCCGGGTGCGCGTTGTACCACAGGAAACCGATGGCCGCGCCCACCAGGGCAAAGGAGACGATGGTCAGTTCACCGCTCCCTACGACGTAGGGAATCGCGAGGTACTGGGCATAGTCAGCCCTTCCCGTGAGATAGGAGAGGATGGCTGCGGCTACTCCAACCAGGATGGTAAGCCCGATAGCCAGGCCGTCGAGCCCGTCCGTTAGGTTCACCGCGTTGGACATCCACACGAGATAGATCACCGCGAACGGAATGTAGAGGACGCCGAGATCCAGGACCGGACGCTTGAAGAACGGCAGGTAGAGATACGTGGTCTCCGGGTTTCTGTTGACGTAGATGACGGCCACGAGGACCAGGGACAAGGCGAATTGCGCGATGAATTTATACCGGGGGCGCAGTCCCTCCGGATTCTTCCTGAAAACCTTCAGATAGTCGTCGGCGAAACCGATGAGACCGAATCCGATCAACCCGCCGACCACCACCCAGGTATAGACGTTATGGAGATCCTGCCAGAGGAGCACCGAAACGAGGATCGACAGGTTGATCAGGATCCCGCCCATGGTCGGGGTTCCGGATTTGGCCAGATGGGTCTGGGGACCGTCGCTCCTGACTTCCTGTCCGATCTTGACTTTCCGCAGATACTTGATGAGCTTGGGTCCGAAGAGGAACGAGATGAACAGGGCGGTAACAGCGGCATAGGCTGCCCTGAACGAGATAAAGCGGAAAATGTTGTCATGGGAGTCGGAAAGATATTTCATAAAAAAG
>CAZPZF010000310.1:0-3462 GCA_964590705.1 uncultured Spirochaetales bacterium
AGCCTATATCGCGCAGGACCAATTCGATACGGCGGCGAAGAACATTGAATTCTTCCTCCAGACTTACCCGAGCCATCAGGCCTTCCCGGAAATGGTCTACCAGAAGGGAAGGGTGCTCTTTCTTCAGAAGGATTACGAGAACGCTATCCTCGTCCTGAAGGAATTCCTCGAGTCTTATCCGTCCTCCCCCTACGCGTCCAACTCGTTCTTCTGGATAGCTGAATCGCTCTTTCTTCTGGGCCACTACAACGAGGCCTACCAGGTTTATGGCATCGTCGTCCAGAAATATCCTCTCAGCTTCAAGGTCGAGGCCGCGCAGTACCGTATCTCCTTGATAGAGTTGAAGCAACGCGAGGAAGAGCTGCTGAACCTGCTCAAGATAAGCCATGAGGAATACCTAAAGCTTCTCGAGGAATTCCAACGGAAGGAAAAGACCTACGAACAGGCCATTACCGAATATCAGCGAAAGCTTTCCGCCCTGACCGCACAAGATCTTGGGGCGCAGATCGCACGCCTCACCCAGGAAGCGGGACAGAAGGATGGTGAAATCGCATCGCTGAAACGTGAAATCGCATCCCTCCAGAATCAACTCAGCCAGGCGTTGTCAGCCGCGGAGCAACGCGTCGTGGTTGAGGTGCCTCAGCAGGTACAGATACCCAATGCTCCGGATGAGCGAGTTCGGGAGCTTCTCAGAATCAAGGCGGAATCCCTCAGCTTGAAGGAATTCTATCTGGATTGGCTTTTGTCCCACATGGAGACATCGAGATGAGACACGTAAAACGCCTTCTTGGTTTCCTGATCGTCTTTCTCATGATTCAGACCGCTGCTCTCTCTGGTTTGGAAATCACCAATGGCAAGATGAAGCTCGTCATCCATGAGACGACCGGACGGTTCTCTCTCTATCTTCTCGAGGATGTAAGGAAAAACCTCTATACACCCCTGTTCCTCGCCCAAGATCCCCGTACAACTGTTCTCACCGTTCTTGTCAACAATAAGGTGTATCGAATGGGTGAGGCCGCGGAATTTGTTCAAACCGTCGAGCAGACCGTTCAGGGAGCTCGGATCGTCTGGAGATCCCCTCAGCTAGAGGTAACTGAGGAATTCACCTTCATCAAATCCAAGCAATCCGCGTTGTCTGACGGCGTTTCCATCTCTATCACCCTCCGAAACATCTCCGAACAGGATCTTTCTCTCGGAATACGCTACCTCTTCGATACGTATCTAGGTGAAAAAGCAAACGCCCATTTCATCCTATCCGACGGCCGGGAAATCAAATCCGAGCTTGAATTGGCCAGGCCGCTTCCACTCTACTTTATTTCCAGAGTCGATGCGCTTGTCGGTTTTCAATGTATGCTTTCCTCAGAGGGGGTTACCCAGCCTGACCGCGTCGTTTTTGCGAATTGGAAGAGGATGAACGACAGTTCCTGGACTTTCGAATCGAGCCAATCCCGGAATTTCAACCTTCTTCCCTATTCGGTTAACGATTCCGCGGTTTTCCTCTACTATAACCCGGTTTCCGTCCTCTCATCCTCCGCGCGCTCGATCAAGCTCGCGGTGGGAAGTTTTACCCCTGACGGTTTTTCCACCGGAAATGGGGAAGTGAGTTCTTCATCCATATCGACACTCTACAACCAGGCCGTTGTAGCCTCTTCCGGTCCCGCAGATTCCCTTGAGATAGCCGTTCGGACCGATCTAATCACGATTTCCGACCTGATCAGAGAACTGGACAAGAAGCTCTCCATGGCTTCCCCCATTACAGAGGAAGAAATCATCGTCTACCGGCAGATTCTGGACGAACTCCAGAAACGGAAAGCCGCCGCATATGAAGGCAAGTAACTTCCATTATGGCTTCCACCAGGAGAAAGGCTGAAACTCTATTCCGGTCGAAACGGTACGCAGATGTCATCCGCCTTCTCGAACCACAGATCTTCCGATTCCGTGAGGATTTCCGTTTTTACCAGCTTCTGGGACTATCGTGTCTTCATACAGGTGACTACGGTGGGGCGTATTCCTATCTCAAGCGTGCCATCGATTTGAAAGAGAGCGACACCCTTTCCAAGCTGGCGCTCGCGCTCGTACACATCCGCAGACATGAAACAAACGAGGCGCTTCGTGTCTGGTTCGAGATCCTCGATACGGAGCCTCGTAATCGCTTCGCGCTCAAGGGGATCGAACTTGCGCGGAAGGCCGCCTCGCATCCCAATATCTCCGCGGATGAGCTATTCCGCATCCATCGTCTCGTTCCAGGAACACGAAGAATCCACCCTTCCATCCTTATTTCAGGAGCCGCGCTTCTCCTCTTGGCAGGCGCAGGTATACTCCTCTATCCTGTCATCGTTGCCGGCATCAACGAACCGAAGAACCTTCGCGACAATTTGAGCATACCGGGCATTGAATCCTATTCCTCTCTTGTCGAAGCGGGGGGCAGCCCCTCCATCATCCTCACCGAACCGGAGATACGCAAGGCGTATCGAGACGCGTTGACCTATTTCCAGGAGTACCGCGACAACCTGTGCAGAAGAGAATTGAACAGAATCCTCCTTTCAAACGCCGCCCAGACGCTCAAGGACCAGGCGTCGCTTCTGGTGAACCATATCGCTGAGCCGAGTTTTCTCACCATCAAGGATCCCTTCACCTACAAGGAAGTAATCGCTGCACCGTCCCTGTATGAGGGCTGCTATGTCGTTTGGAAAGGAAAAATCAGCAATGTCATGGAGAAGGGCACGGAGATTCTCTTCGACTTCCTCGTCGGATACCAGGACAACCGGATTCTTGAAGGGATAGTTCCGGTCAGGATCGCTTTTCCCGTCGACCTCGATCCTTTCTTCCCCATCGAACTACTCGCTCGCGTTACTATCGTACATGCAGGCCTCCGCCTTGAGGGTATCTCCATCCATCGCCTGTCGCCGTAGAAGATGGAAAGGGTGTAGCGATGCGTGCTGTTGTGCAGCGTGTTTCGGATTGCTCCGTTTCGGTTGATGGCACGATAACGGGTTCGATCTCCACAGGCCTTCTCGTGTATTTAGGCGTCCACCGGCAGGCTACGATGACCGAGGTTCGATTTCTTGCCAACAAGATCGTGAACCTCCGTATCTTTCCCGATACCGAGGGGAAGATGAACCGGTCGCTTATCGACATTGGTGGAGGGATCCTCGTCATATCGCAATTCACGCTGTACGCTGATACTGCCAGAGGCCGAAGGCCCTCGTACAGCCACGCGGCTCCCCCGGAAACGGCCATACCGCTCTACGAGGCTTTTCTTTCGACGCTCGCCGACCTTGGAATCCCCCCTGAGAGAGGTGTTTTCGGTGCATCCATGAAGGTTCGGTACTGCAACGAGGGTCCAGTCACCATCATCATCGACTCAGTCGATCGATAGACGTCTTCCGCGATTGTGCTTGACCGGGAAAAATCTTGTCTATAATATGAAGCGTCCCTAAAACCCCCTTGTCTAGTAGGGTA
>CAZPZF010000311.1:0-2579 GCA_964590705.1 uncultured Spirochaetales bacterium
CTTCGGTTAAGGACTACCCGACTCATCGGGACATCCCCCCGCAGGAGCAGACCGGCATTTGGTGGAAATGGCGGCTGGAGATGGCCAGGAGAATCGCGGAGCAGATGGACATGGATCGTTTCGGCGTGAAGGGAGTGTACCTCATCGGCAGCGTGAAAAACGCGACCGCAGGCCCCCAGAGCGACATCGACTTTCTCATTCACGTCAACGGCGACACGGAACGGACGAGGGAACTCGCGGCGTGGTTGGACGGCTGGAGCCTCTGCCTCGCCGAGATGAACTACCTGCGCACTGGCTACCGCAGCGACCGCCTTCTGGACATCCACTTCATTACGGACACGGATATCGCACAGAAATCGAGCTTCGCCGTCAAGATCGGAGCAGTTACCGATGCCGCTCTCAGGTTGAGATGAACGACAGCTGTCTCTTTGCCACCGACTATCACGGAGCAAGGGATCGATTCGAAAAGCTCATCGCGTTCATCGAGGCGACTTCGCCGACGTTCGTCTTCCTCGGCGGCGACATCCTGCCGGGCGGGATCCTCTTCGGAGGCCCGCTCCATCCCCTCCACACGGACTTCATCGGCGGCTTCCTCGTCCCCCTATTCCTCTCGCTGCGGGAGAGGATGGGTCCCTCCTATCCCTCGGTCTTCCTCATACCCGGAAACGACGATCCCCGGATCATGGAGCCGTCCTTCCTGGCCGGAGCGGACACCGGTGCGTTCACATACCTCTCCCAGCGGATGCTTGAAATCGGGGGATTCCTTCTGGCCGGCTACCCCTTCGTTCCTCCCACGCCGTTCGGGCTCAAGGACTGGGAGAAGTACGATGTCTCCCGTTTCGTGGATCCCGGATGCACGCATCCAAACGAGGGCTGGAGGACCTTCCCCGTCCGTCCGGACGATGTCGAGTTCGCAACGATTCAGGAAGACCTGCGGGAGCTTGCGGGAGAGAGGGATCTGGAGCGATCCGTCATGCTGTTCCATGCGCCGCCCTACGCGACCATGCTCGACAGGGCCGCTCTCGATGGGGTGATGATCGACCATGCCCCGGCGGACACGCACGTGGGAAGCGTGGCGATCGCGCGGTTCATCGAGGAGCGCCAACCCGCCGTGACCCTCCACGGCCACATCCACGAGTCCACGCGGATCACCGGAGTCTGGAAGGAGCGGATCGGGAAGACATGGAGCTTTCAGGGGGCGCATGACGGGCCGGAGGCGGCGGTCATCCGTTTTCGGGTATCTCTTCCTGAGGACGCCGAGCGGCTGCTTCTCTAGGCGGGGCCGCTTCCCGTTTCCGGGAGCGGTCCGCGATGACGAAATTCGGAAAGGCTACTTGATGAGGTTCATATCGACGACGTACTTTTGGAACACGAAGAGGGTCGTCTTGAATTGGGAAAAAAATTGGTACGAGGAAATCGTCGAACCGCTGACCACATCCGCGGTTTCGTTCCAGTTCCTGTCATAGGACATCCCCACGAAGCGGTTCTTGACCGCGGATTCGAAGAGGTTCTGGTGCCGCTCGTTCGAGCTGAACCAGTAATCCGCCAGCTTGGCCTTTCCCCCCTCGACCTTGATGAGCAGGATGACATCCTCCCAATGGTTGGCGATCCTGAAATCCCTTGCCCACCAGAGATAGCCGACCACCTTTCCGCCCTTCACCGCGGGATAGAAGCGGTAGTACTCGCCCATCCTGTCCCCCTCGAGGAACGCTGGCTGGACCGAATCAAGCTTGAAAACCTCGATGGCCTTCTTGACGAAATCCGCATCCTTCATAGTCGACTGGGCCGAAACCGACACCGTCATGACAAGCAGAACCGCGGCCATCACAAGCGCTTTCCTGAACATTGGTCACCTCCATCAGTGATTTCTCGTTCATACCCAACATAATAGCATTCAATGCGGAATTCAATATATAGCATATTCATATTTTAAACCCCATGGAACGGCAGGCGTTATATGGACAGCCTGCCCCGTTTCGTTGTTCAATGAGTGGCCCATGAAACGCTTTCAATTCGAGACAAAGACTATCCTGAATCTCGCCCTTCCGGCCCTGCTCACGCAGGCCTCGTATACGCTCACAAGCATGTTCGACCTCATGATGGTTGGAAGCCTCTCCCCGGAGGCAATAGCCGGCGTCGGTGTGGGCGGCATTCTGTTCTGGAACCTCGCCGTCCTCTTCGCCGGACCGCTCATGGCAATGGGATACCTCTGCGCCCAATCCTACGGCGCAGGAGACCACGAACAGTTCTTCAGAAGGGTCTCAGCCGCCTTCATCCTCTCCATCATCCCGGCAATCTTCATGGGGATCTTCAACACGCGGGGATCGATCCTTCTCTACCGCATCCTGGGCGCGGAGCCGGAAGTCGTTCGGATAGGAACCGAGTATTTCCGTTTCAGGCTGATCGGTTTCCCCTTCGAGCTTGCGAACATGGGGATGGAATCCATGATCAAGGCGACGGGGAATACCAAACGCCCCATGATCATCCGTTTCATCAGCCACCTCGCCAATCTGCTCCTGAACTACATCCTCATCTTCGGAAAGCTCGGGTTTCCGCGCATGGAAGCGGCCGGCGCAGGG
>CAZPZF010000311.1:2589-3437 GCA_964590705.1 uncultured Spirochaetales bacterium
TAGCGGGGAACGAGCTTGCGGGGAGCCTATCCTTCCTCGTCTATACCGGAATCGTCGCGCGCCTGGGAGCTGCGGCTCTGGCGGCCAACGAGATCGGGATCAACATCGTCTCCACGGCGTTTCTCCCCGCGGTGGGGCTCGGTCAGGCGGCCATGATCCTCATCGGCCAGAGGATAGGAGCGGGAAACAAGGAACTGGCCCGGAAGGTCGGTTTCGAGGTGGAATTGTACTGCGCGGTGTTCATGCTGTGCATGGGGATCTTCTTCTTCCTGTCTCCCCAAATCATCGGTCGGCTCTACACGAAGGATCCCGAAGTGCTTTCGTACCTGATTCCCATGATACGGTTCGGCGCATTCTTTCAAATTTTCGACGGCGGCCAGATCGTCTTCTCCTTCTGCCTCCGAGGCGCGGGGGATACCACGTATCTGTTCCTCGTGAACCTCCTCGGCTCATGGGTGGTCTTCATTCCCGCAACGCTGTTCATCGTCTATATCATTGGGAAAGGGGTCATCTGGACATGGGCGTGCATGTATGGGCTCATGTTCCTGTTCTTCCTCGCATACGGGATCAGGTATCTCACGCTCAAGTGGGACCGAATCAAGGCAAAATGAAATCGTGAAACGCATGCGGTACTCTCTTTCCTTGCGCGATTCCGCGTTTCTCTGTATACTGATTGTAGTGAGCCAAAGCGCCGCGGATGCGCCTTTGAAAAGGGGCATCCTATCGGTTTAACCTCATATATCGGTTACCCGCATCAGAAACAATACAGTTGGCGCACTGAAAACCATCTATATAAGGAAAGGAAATGGCCAAGAAAAATTTAGTTACGATCGACGGGAACTCGGCGG
>CAZPZF010000312.1:0-2500 GCA_964590705.1 uncultured Spirochaetales bacterium
GGACAAGTGCTGGGCATAGCCGGGGCCGTTGCGATTTTGGTGCTGGGTCAGGACGGGGAGTTTGGCCATGGGGTGGATGCCTTCGGGGAGCATGTCGGCGCCGAGGATGGGGTGATTCCGAATGGCCTGGATTTCGTCGTGGGTCAGGGGATCGGTTTTGGCGTACACCTTTTCGATGGGAATCATGCCGATGTCGTGGAAGAGGGCGGCGGTGGCCAGGGGAGTGAGGTTCATGGCGCGGGGAACATATTTGAGATTGCTGAAGCGGTCTCGTTCCTGCTTGATGAAATTCCGGAGGGTGTTTCCCATGACCATGCTGAGGTAGAAGACATTGGCAGAATGGCTTTGGAGGTATTCGTTCCAGTTCCGGCTCTGCTCGATGATGGCGGTGGTGACGGGATTGTTGAGAAGGTAATCCACCATGTCCTGGATGACCTGCTTGATGCCGGTGATATTTTCGGCTTTGAGGGAGACGCCGCTTCGGATGGATTCGCTGATTTTATTGGAGAGGGTGGAGACGTTTTTCCGGACCTCGCGGGAGATTTCGTAGTTCTGGGCATCGTCCTGAAATTCGGCCATGTCGTCGAGAATGGGATCGGAAACCAGGACGGAAAGGTCGGGGAATCGCCGCTGGAGGGACTGGATGTCGCCGTCGGAGAGCCGTTTTCCCCGCTGGATGAGCACGTTGTAGGCATTTTCGACATTTCTCGCCAACCGCATGCCGGGTTCAAGTTTGTCCACCGGTAATAATACAGGCATGATCGTGAATTCCTTGTATTCCCCCCTCCTCTCCGGCGAGTGATTCATCCGTTCTGTTCAGGACGTTCCGTACCAGTGAGAGTATCGGCCGAACGGCGCAGCGGAATTAGCGGAAAGCGTGCCATCCGAACTGATCGGGGGCGAAATTGGCGGACTCGCGGCGTCGGAGAGGGGATTAACCGGGATCGGGTTTGGGCAGAGGGGGCGAGAACGGGGAGGAGGAGGGTTTATCGGACGTTTTGGAGGTATGTTTGGTTTGCGTCTGAGCGGCGAGGGAACGCTGTTTTTCCAGCTCGAGCAGGTCGGCGACGGTGGGTTTGTCGAGAGTCTGCCCGTTGATGATCTGTCGGATTTCCTCGCCATCGAGGGTTTCGTATTTGAGGAGGGCGTTTTTGAGGGCTTCGACCTGGTCTTTATTGTCGAGGAGGAGCTGTTTGACCTCCTGATAGGCCTGATCCATGATGGATTTGATTTCGGCGTCGATGGTTTCTGCGGTCCGGTCGGAGTAATCGCGTCCGAAGGAGAGTTCACCGAAGGGGTTCTGGCCTTCGTCACCGCCGTAGCGGACGAATCCGAGTTTGGGATTCATGCCCCATTCGGTAATCATTTTCCGGGCGATTTCGGTGGCCTGGAAGATGTCTCCCTGGGCGCCGCTGGAGATGTCGCCGCAGAAGAGCTCTTCGGCGACGCGGCCTCCGAAGCAGATGCGGATGAAGGCCATGCAGTATTTCTGGGTGTACATGGTGCGGTCTTTTTCGGGAAGGCTGAAGGTGGCGCCGCCCATGTTGGAGCGAGGGATGATGCTGACTTTGTGGACGGGGTCGGTGTTTTCGGTGAGGGTTTGTACGATGGCGTGTCCGGCTTCGTGATAGGCGGTGGCGACTCGTTCCTGCTCATCGATGACTCGGCTTCGGCGGGCGCGTCCCCAGCGGACTTTGTCGCGTGCTTCCTCGAGGTCGGACATTTCGACAGCTTCTTTGTTGAGCATGGTAGCGGCGAGAGCGGCTTCGTTGATGATGGCTTCGAGGTCCGCGCCGCTGAACATGGGGGTGCCTCGTGCGAGACGGTAGAGGGCGCAATCGGCTCCGAGCTTGACTTTCCGGGCGTGGACTTTGCGGTTTTCGTAGCGTCCCTTGATGTCGGGGAGGGGGAGGTAGATCTGGCGGGCGAAGCGGCCGGGGCGGGTGAGGGCGTGGTCAAGGACGTCGGCGCGGTTGGTGGCGGCGATGACGATGACCTGATCGTTGGTGCTGAAGCCGTCCATTTCGACGAGGATGGCGTTGAGGGTTTGTTCGCGTTCATCGTGCCCTCCGCCCACGATGCTGGTGCCCCGTTTGCGGCCGATGGCGTCGATTTCATCGAGGAAGATGATGCAGGGAGCGTTGTCCTTGGCTTGTTTGAAGAGGTCGCGGACTCGGGAAGCGCCGACGCCGACGAACATTTCGACGAAGTCGCTGCCGGAGATGCTGAAGAAGGGGACGTCGGCCTCGCCGGCGATGGCCTTGGCCAGCAGGGTCTTGCCGCAGCCCGGCGGGCCGATCAGCAGCACGCCACGCGGGATGCGGCCGCCGAGCCGCTGGAACTTCCGCGGATTCTTCAGGAACTCGATGATCTCGGCGACCTCTTCTTTGGCCTCGTCGATTCCCGCCACGTCCTTGAACGTGACTCTGACCCGGTCCTTTCCCATGACCCGGTGCTTGCTGCGGCCGAAATTCATCAGCATCCCGCCGCCGGTACGGAT
>CAZPZF010000312.1:2510-3419 GCA_964590705.1 uncultured Spirochaetales bacterium
CCTCGCAGGTTGCGCGAGAAGAGGAAGTAGAAGACGCCGACAAGCAGCAGGACCGGCAGCACCCAGTTGAGCAGCATGAACATCCAGACCTGCGGCTTGGCGTACTCGATCTTCACTTTATACTTCGGGTCCTCCTTGACGCGTTCATCCAGACGCGTAAGGATCTGGTTGAATTGTTCCTTGGCGCCGGACTCCGGCTTATAGTTCACCTTGAAGGACATGCCTTTCTGTCCCGAGGGTTCCGAGCCCTCGCGGAACTTGCCCGAAATCTCGGTGTCTCCGATCTTGATCTCCTCGATCTGGCCTGCGTCCAGGTACTGGGCGAACTCATCCCATCGCAGCTCATTGGTCACGAGTCCCTGCTGGAGCATCAACATGGCCGTGAAGACGACGATGGCCACGATCAGCCAACTGAACGGGCCTCGCCGATAGCCGGGCAATTGCGGCTTCTTGTTTGGACGCTTGCCGGAGTCCCGGGGCGAATCGTTTTGCGCATTATCTGAATCGTTTCTCATAATCAATCATGGTTCCGGTCAAAAGTTGTGGCATGCACGTTCCTGCGATCAACCCGCAGACACGCACACTGGTTCACCACGGATTCTCCATAAGCTGTACGACTTTCTGGGCCAGCTTGTTTGCCGCCACGGCGGACGCATAGGTGAAGTCCTGGCCCTGGAACTCGGAATAGCTGGCTGCGGCGGTGACCGTCTGGTTGTTGATCATGAGCCGGCCGCTCTTGAGGCTCTTCCAGTTCACCACGGCGGTCAGCACCACCTCTTTCTCGAGCGCCCGGCCCAGGTCCCGCTCCAGTGTCAGGATCGATTCACTGACTGTAACGAGCTGGCCGCCCATCACGCTGTCGGCGCGGTCCCGGTCGGACACCACCTTGTAGGGAGTTTGCGTCTCGAT
>CAZPZF010000313.1:0-3406 GCA_964590705.1 uncultured Spirochaetales bacterium
GGCCGCCCAGAGGAACCTCTCGCTCCGCTACGATTCGGAGGCGGGATACCTCGGCTATCTCGTCTCGGGGGGCCACGTCCTGTTCGAGGTGTCGGAGTTCGATAAAATCCTCGTGATCCGCAAGAGCGGGGCCTATTCGGTCATGAAGGTGCCGGACAAGATCTTCGTGGACAGGGGCATGCTCTACTGCGGAATCGCGGACAAGGATGAATTGGGGGCGCTCATCTTCAGCGTCGTGTACAAATCCCCGGATACGGGCTATCCTTATATCAAGAGGTGCAGGATCGAGCAGTTCATCCTGGACAAGGGCTACACCCTGGTTCCGGAACAGGCCGCGGTCCTCGCGCTTACGACGGAGGAGGACGTCGATCTCCTCGTCAGGTACGCGCCGAAATCCAGGGCAAAGATCACGGAGGAGCGCTTCTCCCTGAAGGACTATGCCGTGAAGGGACTCAAGGCAGCGGGCGTTCGGCTCGCCGCCCGGGAGATCGAGGCCGGGGAGTTCGTGGCCCGCAAGAAGCGCGGCAGGAAGGAAGCACAGGATGACGGGGGCAATGGCGAATCGTGACTGAGAGTCAGTTCTTTCACCAGATGCTGAAGAGATTCTCGTTGAAAGCGGCATCCGACCCGTTTGACTTCAACCAATTCGCCGTTTTCATTCAGAAAACCGCGCAGAAAAACCCGGAATTCCCTGGCGTGGCCGCTTACTTATCCGGAAACATCAATTCCGCGGTCGAAGCGGGGCTTAAGGAATTGGAAAGGCAAAACCTCTGCTCCCTCGGGTACCAGGGCATGACCCCTGTCTCCATATCGTTTCCCCAGTTCTACGTGAGCCGGATTACCGGCACCTATCGGAGGATCGAGGATAACCCCGAACTTCCCTTCCCGACAGAACAGAAGCTCGGCGTGTTCATCCCTCCCAATCTGATCATCCCGGCAAACGTGAAGGACGATTTCTCCCGCATCCTGGAGCGCAGCGGGAAAAACAGCGGCGAGATATACCGCTTCTCCTTTCCCGACGACATAGATAGCATGGTGGTTTCCGCTGATCTCGTCTCTTCCAAGCTCCTGGAGCTCTCGGTCCAGAAGATCAGGCTCTACCTCAACACGGCAAAGAACGCTGACTACATCAAGAACAAGCTCGCGGGCATATTCAGGCAACGCGAGCAACTTCTCCGGGAGCTGTTCACCACAGTCCAGACCCAGAACAGGCTTGCCATCGACTCGATCACCAACCCGAGCGAGTTCACGTACCTCTTCTGGACCCATACGGCCAACGCGATTCTCTCGGAGTATCGGCAGAAGACCGAAAAGCTCGTAGCCGAGCACGGTTTCTGCCAGGCCGCGTACCTCGTCGGCCTGTACGCCCTGCATCACAAGGGGGTGACTCAGAAGAAGAAGGAGAAGGAGACTGCCCTGCGCACCGTGGAGCAGAACCTCCGGAAGCCCCCGTTCTTCTTCACCCCCAAGGACATCGCCGGCTTCAAGGATCCCAAGGGGCTCCTCCTCTCTCGGAATCTCTCCTCGGGCGAACTTGCGGAGTTCTTGAAACAGGTGACGACAGAGTCTTCCGAAGGAAAGATGCCCGAGATAATCCACGTGCGCGGCGGCGCGGGATCGGACTACTACATCTGCAAAGACAAGCTCCTCACCCTCTGCCTGCGCAAGATCATCTCCGCCTCGCAGGAATATCGGAAGCACTTCATCGATGAGTTCAAGAAGAACCTGGAAGAGTTCAGGAAGACCGAGTCCATGGCGACGGACGCCGGTTTCGCCAAGGCGATTGAAGGGTACCTGGCGGAAGAGGACCCTCTTCTCAGCGCCCTTCTCAGGTATGAGCTCCTGTACCTCATCCTGGAGGATACGAAGCCCGGAGAGGAGATCAGGCAGGAGACCGAGCGGCTGTTCGATCGGAACAGGCAGACCCTTATCAGCTTCGACCGGATCTTCCGGATGGACAGGAGGACTCTCATCGCCAAGGCCAAGAAACTGGTTCCGATATGGAAGACTGTGAAGCCCTTGGCCGCGATCGTCCTCTTCTTCGGACGGCTCTTCGGCGGAAGAGGGAGCGCGGGCGGAAGAGGCGGCAGGAAGGGAGCCGCCGGCAAGACGTTTCCGGCCGCCGCGACCGGCAGGAACGCGGCCGGTACGGCCCCCGCGGTCGAGGTCCGAACCCGGAGGGGCGTTCCCGCGGCAGCCGCGGGCATGCGGAGCGGCGGCGCCGAAGGAACAGGAGGAGAGCCCTCGCCGGCGGCGCCGAAGAAGGATCCCATGGTGGAGTTCCGCAAGGCGGTCTACGCGCTCAAACTCCAGTTCGCGGGCAAGGACGCCTCGCTCGACGGTCTCCTTACCGATCTGGCGGAAAAGTGGAATCCGCTCTACGACCCCGCGGCAAAGGCGGATCTTGTGGAGGACGTCAACTCATTGGTCCGCGATTACCTCCGGCCGTTGAAGCGGGGATTCATCGGGAACCCTCCGGACGCGGCCCGGATAACGAACCTCGCCAAAACTCTTTCAGATAATAAAGCCCTTGCCCAGATAAAGAAGAAGGAGATGCTCACTAAATACCTCGAACTCTACATGATCAAGCAGCTCGGCCAGAAATAGGCGAAGGAGGATCCGGAATCGTGAAAATAGGGTGGATAGGAACCGGTGTCATGGGAAATTCCATGTGCGGACACATCCTGAACGGGGGACATTCCGTGCAGGTCTACAACCGGACAAAGGAAAAAACGGCGGCACTCTGTTCGAAGGGAGCGGTCTGGAAGGGAAGCCCGAAAGAGGCGGCCGAGGGCGCGGACGCCGTATTCGCCATCGTCGGATACCCCGCGGATGTCGAGGAGGTGTTTCTCGGCAGCGCCGGGATCCTGAAGGGGGCGGTAAAGGGCATGACGATCGTGGACATGTCCACATCCGAACCCTCGCTCGCCAAGCGGATCTTCAATGAGGCGACGGCGCTTGGGATCGCGTCCCTGGACGCGCCGGTTTCGGGCGGAGACGTGGGGGCCAGGGAGGCACGCCTTGCCATCATGGTCGGCGGGGAGAGGAGCGCATTCGACAAGATGCTGCCCGTGTTCAAATTGATGGGCACCAACATCTCCTATATGGGACCGGCTGGCGCGGGGCAGCATACCAAGATGGCCAATCAGATCCACATCGCCACCACCATGATCGGCCTTGTCGAATGTCTCCTCTACGCACATCGCGCCGGCCTCGACATGCTCGAGGTGATCGAGGCGATCGGAAAGGGAGCGGCGGGCACGTGGTCCCTGAACAACTATGGTCCGCGGATCGCGAAAGGGAACTTCGACCCCGGGTTTTTCGTGAAGCACTTCGTGAAGGATATGGGAATCGCACTGAAGGAAGCGGCGCGGATGAAGCTCTCCCTGCCCGGCCTCGCGCTGGC
>CAZPZF010000314.1:0-3397 GCA_964590705.1 uncultured Spirochaetales bacterium
AGAGGGATACTCCAAGCATGGTGCCGATGCCGCCGCCCCCCTTGAATCCGTAGAAGACCGGATACCGATGGCCGAGTACCGCGGAGATCCCTATAATGTAGAGGATGAAGAGGTCGGTACTCGCGGTTTCCGGAAAAAAGAACAGTTTGGCGGCGAGGAGAACGATGACCCCTTTGAGGGCGTCGAGGATCATCACGAGGAGACCCCATCCCTTTCCCACGGTTCTGAAGACGTTGGAGGTGCCGGGATTGAGGTTCCCGATGGTCCTGATGTCCTTTCCCGTCACGGCACGGGTGACGATGATGGCGTAATTGACCGATCCGGAGATGTACGCGGCCGCGGCCATGAGGATGGCGGGAAGGATGATCTGGATCATCATTTCGTTCTCCTTTTTCTGCCTCGCGGGTTTCCCGCTATTCGAAGAT
The DNA here is from genome assembly GCA_964590705.1 of uncultured Spirochaetales bacterium. Classification (GTDB taxonomy): domain Bacteria; phylum Spirochaetota; class Spirochaetia; order CAZPZF01; family CAZPZF01; genus CAZPZF01. The sequence continues at coordinate 426 of CAZPZF010000314.1, forward strand.
CGCGATCAGCTCTTCACGATGCTGACCGCCGTAGAGAAATTCAGAGTTCACCCCTGGGAACGCGGATGCGACGGCGGCGGAGAGACGTTCCACCAGTTCCTCTCCGGGGATCTCCCGGCAGTAGCAGGTGACATTGCACTTCCCCTCCATCCCCGCCGCGGCGAGGGCTTCGACAAGGACCTGCTCGATGCGCGGACCCGCGGCGAGAACCGTCTCTTCCCGCACGGCGAAGAACTCGCCCCGGCGGATCTTGACGTCGCCGAAGGACGAATCCGAGGCACTGCGATACACCGCGAATCCTTCCGCCATGTCGAGACATTCCTTCATGGAGGCGATATTCCGATCGAGCCCCTCGTTCGCGCTGAAACCGTAGGTGACGGCTATCCCCTGAATGATAGTCTTGGTCGGGATGATCGACACGGTTTTACCGCTCTTCTCCCTGGCGAGCATGGCGGCCGGGAGGATGTTCTTGTTGTTGGGGAGGAGTATGATGTTTTTCCGTTCCACGGAATCGAGGACGCCGAGGATCTCGCCGGTTGTGGGAAGGTCTTTCCCGTACAGGATGACCTGGTCGGCGCCGAGTGATGCCATGGCATCCGCGAACCCGGGCCCGGGCACGCAGGCCACCACGGAGGGCACATCCGCGTTCGAGGATCCACCGGAGAGGAGCGAGATCTGTTCGTGGATGTCCTCGACCTTGATATGCTCCACGGTGCCGATGCCCTTCAGCTTTTCGATGATCCTGTCCGGGTCATCGGTGTGGATGTGGACCTTGAGCCTTTCAGCCTCCCGTGCGAGCGCGATGCTGTCACCCGAATCCCGGAGAAACTCCCGCAGGCCGTTTTCCGGGGACGATTCGAACGGCGCGACCAGGACCTCGGTGCAGAAACGGTAGATCCTCGCTTCCTCATCCCCTTCGGCCGAGGGTTCGGGCGCGAATCGGTAATTCCCCTCGTCCTCCGCGGCGGCTGGTTCTCCCAGGAGGCCTCTCAGCATCCCGTCGACGAGGAAGATGAAACCGAGCGCCCCGGAGTCCACCACTCCCGCCTTTGCGAGGATCCTGAGAATCCGCGGAGTCAGGAAGAGGGATTCCCTTCCCGCCCGCAGGGCAGCGCGCAGCTGATCGTCTACGCCCCATGCCGGATCCTCGGCGCTTTCCTGCATCGTCTCTACCATCACGCGGATGATGGTGATCACCGTACCCTCGGCGGGGGAAAAGAGGGATTTGTTGACGTGGTAGAAGCCGTTGACGAAACAACCGGTCAAATCCGCGGCTGAAAGGACATCTCTGTTCCTGGCTGTTTCGAAAAAACCGGCAAAGAAGCAGGCGATGATGAATCCCGAATTCCCCCGGCTGCCGTGTAGAACACCCGTCATCATGGAATCCGCTATCTCCGCCATGGTAGAGACGGAGATCCCGCGGAGAGGGCCGACTCCGGCGGACAGGGTCGTGAGCATGTTCAGCCCCGTGTCGCCGTCTGGGACGGGAAAGACGTTCAGGTTGTCGAGTATCCGGTAGTTTTGCCGCAGCTGTTCCTCGGCGCTGATGAGCGCGGCGCGGAGCTGTTCGGGATTGATGGTGGCGAGACCCGGTTGCATCATTGATTCTGTCGCGCGGTACGCCGCGCTAGTGCGTGATGATGTATCCGAAATCATAGAAGTCCGGACCCACATGGGGCATGTTGCTGTGATTCGTGCCGCAGATCCGGACATCGGCCCCGATGCCGAGACCCCGGACAAGCTCCGCCAGATGTTCGGCCTCAGGTCTGTGGGTCCCAACGCCGCTGATGACTCCGGTAAGGCTCTTTCCCCCCTTAGCAGCCAGATCCTCCTTGACAACGGAGAGGAACCGTTCGTTCGCCTGGCGGAAGTTCTTCACCTTTCCGATCGATTTTAGGTTTCCCGGCTCCTCCGCCGATGAGAGGATGTTGATGATCTTCATGGCCGTTCCGAGAACCGCCTTGGCGAGGCCGATGCGGCCGGTGTGGTGCAGGTAGAAGAGGTCGTAGATGACTCCCAGATGCCGCGCGTTACGCCTGCACGTATCGATCACCTTCATTACCTCGTTGAATGACATCCCCTTCCCCGCCGCGATGGCCGCTTCCTTGACGATGGCGCTGTAGGCTGATGTGAGGAAGGTGGAGTCGACATAGGTGACATCGAGGTCCTTGTTTTCGGAAAGCACCTTGCGGATGGTATCGGCGGTAACCGTGGTGGCCTTTGACGACTGGTGGAGGCTGATGATCTTCTGGCCGGGGAATTTCCGGTACGCGGCAGTCAGGTCCTCGGCGCGGAGTCCCGCCGTGGTGAAGTTGTTGTTCTTGTCCTTGAGGAGGGAGCGCATCTTCTCCTTCTCCTCCTCGGTCATCCGCATGGTAGCTTCGCGGTATGGGACGCCGTTCATGAACGTGGGGTAATCCACGACCTCGACTCCTATGGATGCCAGGTACTCCAGACTGAGCTGGATGGCGGAATCGGCGACAATGACCATCGTTCCTCCTCGCTCTAATGGCTGCACGGATTCAAACCGGATTTTCCGGAATCCTGATTGAAAGATCGGATCTCGGGTACGCGGAGCAGGGATGGAAGTATCCGAACTTCCGGTCGGCGGCGCGCAGGAATTCCTCGGCCCGCATCTCCGAAGCTACCTTCCCCGAAACGAGCTTGGCCCGGCAGAAACCGCAGTGACCAGATCTGCACCTGGACGGAGGGTTCATTCCGGCTCTTTCCAGAGCGGTGAGCACCGTCTCGCTGGCCAGGGCCTCGATCACCCGTTCGTTGCCAAAGGGATCGGCAACCCTCATAGAGTATACGACATCCGCACTACTTTCGATACACAGTGTCTCCAGGGCTCCGGAATCCTCCCGGCGAATCCTCCCCGGCGGGAGCGAAAACCGCGCCAGTTCCCCCTCCAGAAAGCGGTGCATGGCAGGGGGACCGCAGATGAAGATGGTGATGTCGTCGACGTTCTC
>CAZPZF010000315.1:0-3384 GCA_964590705.1 uncultured Spirochaetales bacterium
GCGGTCTCATCACCTATATGCGCACCGACTCGACCCGGATCTCCAACCAGGCCCTGGGCGAGGTGCGGGAGTTCATCTCCAGCCACTATCCCGATGCCCTTCCGGAAGCCCCTGTCCAGTACAGCGTCGGCAAGAGCGCCCAGGACGCGCATGAGGCGATACGGCCAACCTACACGGCCTACACGCCGGATTCGATCAAGGAGTATCTTACCAAGGACCAGCAGAAGCTGTATGGGATCGTCTGGGAGAGGTTCGTCTCCTCCCAGATGCAGCCCTCCAGGTCCAAAAGCGTGTCCGTCGATATCAAGGTCGGCGAGGCAGTGTTCCGCGCGACCGACACGAGGGTCGTGGAGCCGGGATTCACAAAGGTCCTGAAGCTCCTCTCTGCCAAGGAGAAGTCAGAGCGGCTGCCCCACCTCTCAGTCGGCGACGTCCTGGAGGCTATACACTACCTGCCCGAGCAGCACTTCACCTCCGGGCCGGCTCGCTACACGGACGCGAGCGTGGTCAAGGTTCTGGAGGAAAAGGGAATCGGGCGGCCCTCGACGTACGCGCCGATCATCTCCGTTCTTCTCGACCGGTACTACGTGGTGAGGAAGAACAAGCAGCTGGTGCCCACGCCTCTGGGAAGGATCATCAACGACATCCTCATCGAGTCCTTTCCCGATGTCCTTGACGTGAATTTCACCGCGGCGATGGAGAAGAGGCTGGACAACATCGAGGACGAGCAGGAGGACTGGGTCTCGATGATCTCGGACTTCTACGGCCCCTTCAAGGACAAGGTCGATCATGTGATGGAAACGCTCGAATCCGTGAAGGGCGCATTGGACGAGAAAACGGACTTCGTGTGCGAGAAATGCGGGAGACCCATGGTCAAGAAGCTGGGCCGGTTCGGGTTCTTCCTGGCCTGTTCGGGTTTCCCGGAATGCATGAACACCAAATCGATCCCGCTCGGCGACTGTCCGAGACCGGGGTGCGGCGGCAAGATCGTCGCACGGAAGAAGCAGGGGGGCAGGGGCAAGGAATTCTACGGCTGTACCAACTACCCGACCTGCGATTTCATCACCCACTACAAACCGACAAGCATGAGATGCCCCAAGTGCGGGCAGTTCCTGGTGGAGAAGAATGACAAGAAGATGGGTTCCTTCAAGGCCTGCATCAATCCCGACTGTGATTTTCTCCACACCTCCGGAGAGGAAGAGAATGATTGAGGAATACCTTGCCTATCTGGCCAGAGTGAGGAACCTCTCGGAAAAGACGGTAGATGCCTACCGGAAGGATCTGGAACGCTACCGACGCTTCTGTTCGGCGGAGTCGCTCCTCCCCGAGGAAGCCTCCGACCAGGACGCGCGGGGATTCGCCGCCTCCTTGAGCCGGGAGGGCTTGTCCCCTCCTTCGGTGAACAGGATCGTCTCGGGCGTCCGGGGCTACTATCGCTTCCTGCTGAGGCAGGGGCTCGTCGGATCCAATCCTTTCGAGCAGGTCAAGTCGTTGAAGAAGCCGAAACGTCTGCCGGAAGTCCTCTTCGAGGAGGAGATCGGCCGCCTCCTTTCCCTTCCGGGAACGGATTTCATCGGACTGAGGGACAGGCTCATCATGGAGCTCCTCTACTCGACCGGGTGCCGCGTCGGTGAGGCGGTGAAGATCAACCTTTCCGACATCAGCGCGAAGAATCGAACGATTATGGTGCGGGGAAAGGGGAGGAAGGAACGGCTCGTCTTTCTAGGGTCCGGAGCCCTCGAGGCGCTCGCCGCGTATCTCCCGCTCAGGCTGGCGAGGACGAACAAGAGTTCAGCCGAGGCGGAAAAGGCGCTGTTCCTCAACGCGGCCGGGACGAGGCTCTCGGAACGTGGCGTCGCCTACATCCTGAAGAGGTACGAGGAGAAGGCGCATCTTTCAAAGCCGGTGCATCCGCACGTGTTCCGCCACAGCTTCGCCACTCATATCCTCGACCACGGGGCGGACATCCGGGCCGTACAGGAGATGCTCGGGCACGAGAGCATATCGACAACCCAGATATACACCCATGTGGGGCTCTCGAGGCTCAAGAAGGTCTATCGCGAGGCGCATCCCCACGCTCTGCGCGGGAGAGCCGGCTGCGGAGCTGGCAAAGGAACGGATCATGGAAAGGGGCGTTGAGATGGAATTGCACGGAACGACGGTCATCGCAGTCTCGAAGAACTCCGAGGTCGCCATGGCCGGGGACGGCCAGGTCACCCTTGGGAACACGATCATGAAGGGGAACGCGAAGAAGGTCAGGAAGATCTACGATGGCAAGGTCCTCGTCGGTTTCGCGGGGGCCACGGCCGACGCCTTCACCCTGTTCGAACGGTATGAGGGGAAGCTGAAGGAGTACAAGGGAGACATCACCCGCTCCGCGGTGGAGCTGGCGAAGGAGTGGAGGACGGACCGCGCCCTGCGCAGGCTGGAGGCCATGCTTCTCACCGCGAACAAGGAGAAGCTGCTCCTCGTGTCGGGAACGGGCGACGTGGTCGAGCCGGACGAGGGGATCATCGCGATCGGTTCGGGCGGCAGCTACGCCTACGCTGCCGCGATGGCGTTCATGGAATCGTCCCCGTACTCGGCGCGGGAGATCGCGGAGCGATCCCTCCGCATCGCCGCGGGGATCTGCATCTACACCAACGATTCGATCACGGTCGAGGAGATACGATGAAACCCGCGTTGGATACCATGACCCCCAAGGAGATCGTGAAGGAGCTGGACAAGTACATCATCGGGCAGGACAAGGCCAAGCGCGCCGTCGCGATCGCGCTGCGCAACAGGGTCCGCAGGCGTATGCTTCCGCCCGAGCTTCGCGAAGAGGTCGCCCCGAAGAACATCATCATGATCGGACCCACCGGCGTCGGAAAGACGGAGATAGCCAGAAGGCTGGCCAAGCTCTCCAATGCTCCCTTCATCAAGGTCGAGGCGACCAAGTACACCGAGGTCGGATACGTGGGAAGGGACGTAGAGTCTATGATTCGAGATCTGGTGGGAACCTCTTTCTCCATGGTGAAATCGGAGATGCAGAAGGACGTGGAGGAGGAGGCCAGGCGCCGTGTCGAGGAGGCGATTCTCGACCTTCTCCTGCCCGGAACCGGAACAAAGACCGCGGAGAAGGGAGAACCTGAACTGCCCCTCCTTCCGGACGCCCCTTCTGCCCAGGGTAGCGACACCAGGGAGAAGTTCCGCAGGATGTTGCGCGACGGGCTGCTCGAGGAGAAGATCGTGGAGGTCAACGTGACGAGGAACAGCCTCCCGTCTGTGGAGATCTTCTCCGGAACGAGCTGTGAGGAGATGGACATCAACTTCGGGGGCCTGGGAAGCAGATTCGGGGGGACGCGGTAGAAGCCGCGGGGGGGGAGCCGGCCGGCGCGCCGGGGC
>CAZPZF010000316.1:0-3375 GCA_964590705.1 uncultured Spirochaetales bacterium
GCTTTTCTCAAGAAAAACCGTCTCGATACCATCGAGTGTGCCCCTGAGATGAATGTCCATCAGCACGAGATCAACACGGTTTTTCTTGAGAAAAGCGAGGGCTTCCTCGCCGGAAGGGAAATAGCCCTTTACGAGATACCCGTGGTTTTCCAGGTTCTGGGCGATATCTAGGGCAACGATGACTTCGTCCTCGACGATGAGAATAGACGCGTTCGAGTACGGCACTGACATGCGAGTTCCCTATCTTCCGGTGATCTTCATGAGCATGGTCCTGGCTATCTGGTCGAGGGGGAGGATGAGATCCACCGCGTTCCGCTTCACCGCTTCCTGGGGCATCCCGTACACAACGCAGCTCTTTTCGTCCTGGGCGATGTTGAAGGAACCGGCTTCCTTCATCTCAGCCATACCCCGCGATCCATCGTCTCCCATTCCGGTCATGATGATGCCTATGGCGTTCTTCCCCGCGTAGCGCGCCGCCGACCTGAAAAGCACGTCCACGGAAGGCCGGTGCCTGCAGACAAGGGGACCGTCCCTCACCTCGACGTAATACCGCGCTCCGCTCCGTTTGAGCAGCGTATGCCGGTTCCCCGGCGCGATCAGAACCCTTCCCTTGAGGACCGTATCGTTGTCCTCCGCTTCCTTCACAGAGACCTGGCATATGCTGTCCAGTCTTTTGGCGAAGGCCGCCGTGAAGTTCTCAGGCATGTGCTGGACAATGACAATGCCGGGAGAGTCGATAGGAAGGGCTTCGAGGAATACCCTGAGCGCTTCCGTTCCTCCCGTCGATGCCCCCACCACGACGATCTTCTCCGTAGTGTCGATATTGACGAACGAGGTCGGCTTGGAGAGGATCGCATCAGCGGTCAATTTCGGGGGAACTGCTTCCTGAATATGGGGGAGACGTTTCTTTGCTTTAGCGAGATGCGCGGCCTTGACCGTGTCGCAGAGCCGGACCTTGGACTCCTCCAAAAATTGCTTGGTTCCGATCTTCGGCTTTTGTATGATGTCTACGGCCCCGTACTCGAGGGCCTGTATGGCGTTCTGGGATCCGTCCTCCGTCTTGCTGGAACAGATCACCACGGGAATCGGCTGCTGGGCCATGATCTTCTTAAGAAAGGTAAGACCGTCCATCCGAGGCATCTCAATATCAAGAACAATGACATCAGGGACCTCGTCCTGCAGCTTCTTCGCCGCGATGATGGGATCCGAAGCGGTCGCGATCACTTCAAGTTCGGAGTCGCTTTCGAAAATCTCCGTCAGGGTCTGTCTGACGATCGCCGAATCATCGACGATCATAACGCCAATCTTGCTCATCGCTCTTTCCATTGTGTCAGGGTTTTTGGTACACGGTAGGTACCAGCTGGTTGAATCCGATGTTCAACCCTGTCAAAGTCTCTGAATGGCCAAGGAACAGGAAACCTCCGGAAACGATATGCTCGTAGAAATGCTCGAGGAGGAATCTCTGCCTCTGCTTGTCAAAGTAGATAAGCACGTTTCTGCAGAAAATAATGTCGAAATTCTGATGGATCGGATATTCGGGAGCCATAAGATTGAAGCGGACAAACCCGCCCGTACTGCGGATTTCCGGTTTCATCCTAATCTGAGCAGCTGCCGGTTCCTTGCTCTTCAGCATGAATTTTTTCTTGTATTCGAGAGGGACTCCCTCAACCCTGTCCGCCGAATAGATCGCCTTTCGCGCGGTGTCGAGGACATTGGTGGAGATGTCCGTGGCCAGAATACGGAAATCCACCTGCTTGTTTTTCTCTCGATATTTTTCGAGTACCATGGCGATGGTGTATGGCTCCTCACCCGTAGAACAGCCGGCAGACCAGATGGAGATCTGTCCTGAGCTGAAGCACGGCATGATATGGCTTACGAGATAATCGAAGTGGGAGGATTCGCGGAAAAAGTCGGTCTTATTTGTCGTCACGATGTTGATCATCTGGAAAAGTTCATTAACCTGACCCTCGCTGCTGAACACGTATTCGCAATAGGCGTCGAAAGTTTCCATCTTGAGAGCTTTCAGCCGCTTCTGAAGGCGTGATTCCAGCATGATCTTCTTGGAAATGGGCATTTTGATACCCAGTTCGCTCTCGATGAAGTGCGAAAGTCTCCTGAAATCCTTCTCAGACAGCGACTGTTTCTGAAGTATCCCTTCGTTATCCATGTTGCTTTGCCGTATCTCTCCTCGCTACCTCCACGAGCCTGTTGATGTCAGCAATGAGCGCGATGGAGCCGTCGCCGAGGATCGTCGCGCCTGATATTCCTTCGACTCCGCGGTACAGAGGCCCCAGTGTCTTAATCACGGTCTGATAGTCGCCGATGACCTGGTCCACGACGATACCGACCCTGGTTTCAAGGGAATTGACGACGACGATCTGTTCGATCTCAGGCGTCGCACAATCGATTCGGAAGAGGTTTTTCAGCCGTACGTACGGAAGGACCTCGCCGCGAATATAGGTGATATTCCTGTCCAGTCCTCTCCTCTCCTCGGAATCCGCCAGTTCGACGCACTCCTCAACCGAGGACAGGGGAATGACGAAATACTCGTTTCCGACACGCGTCAGGAGTCCCTCGATGATCGCGAGCGTGAGGGGAAGGCTCAGCGTGATCTTTGTGCCGACTCCCGGTCTGCTCCAGATGCTCACGGAGCCGCGCAGAGATTCGATTTCCTTCTTAACGACATCCATCCCGACTCCCCGGCCCGATACGTTGGTCACCGTCTTCGCGGTCGAAAAACCCGGCGCGAAGACCAGCTGGTAGAGCTGCTCCTGGGTGAGTTCCGCTTCCGTGGAGATGATCCCCTTCTCGATCGCTTTCTCTCGAATCTTGTCCACATTAAGTCCGGCTCCATCGTCATCGATCGTGATGATGACCGACCCTCCCGCGTGCATGGCGGAGAGCCGTATCGTGCCTTGCCTCGGTTTTCCCTTCGCCTCCCGTTCGCTTGGAGGCTCGATGCCATGGTCTATCGAATTTCTGATGATGTGGACGAGCGGATCGTTGAGCTTCTCGATGACGTTTTTGTCGAGCTCGGTCTCCGCTCCTTCGGTTTCCATCACGATTTCCTTGCCGAGCTCAGCGGAAAGATCGCGCACCAGTCTCGCGAACTTGCTGAAGGTCGTTCCGATCGGCAGCATCCTCAGCCCCATGGCCGTGTCCCGGAGCTCAGAGCTCAGATGCTCGACCTGCTCGGTAAGAGAGGTCAGTTCCGCGTTATCGATGAGGGAGGCGGTTTGTGTCAGCCGCGCCTGGATCGTAACGAGTTCACCGACCAGGTCCACAAGCTGATCGAGCTTCTCCGAGCTCACCCGGATACTCGAGGCAGAGAGGGCGGCGTCTTTCATCTCTTTCAGGTTCTTGAGGTGTTTCTGC
>CAZPZF010000317.1:0-3371 GCA_964590705.1 uncultured Spirochaetales bacterium
AATTGCCGGGGATGGACAGTACGAGGATCGGGTGGCAGCACTGGTCCGGAACATGTGTGGAAATTGAAGCGATTTCATGATATTTTTACCGGGACTCCATGGAGGCGGTGTTTTGAAACTGGAATGGATGGGGCGCTATCGCGAGCTTATTCGCATGATCATCAAATACAACAACCTCTTCACCCGGATGAACTCGGACAAACTGATTGACAATTCCGGCATATCCCTTACCGCCCAGCAATGGCAGACCCTCGAGTGCGTGATCGAATACGAGGATACCAATTTCAACATGGCGTATTTCGCCAAACAGCTGGGCATCCCCAAGAGCACCTTTTCGAAATACGTGAAGTATCTGTCGGAAAACGGTCTCGTTGACAAATATCAGCAGTCGGACAATAACAAGAACATCATCCTCAAACCAACAGCGAAAGGACGCGCGTTATACAAAAAAAACAGCGCCATCATCCTCAACGCCGGATGGAAGGATGTCTTTGCCACCCTCGATACATTATCAGATGAACAGATAGCGATGTTCACGGAATTCATGGCGAAGATGGCCGCGGACCTTGAACCTGAGAACAACAAAGTCATCGAGCTCATGAAGCTGACGTGACTCGTCTCGCCGACTATCAGGAGCGCGGACGCTGTTCCGACACTAGTTCCCCGAAATCCCGCCACCGTCGGATTTTTTTCTCCTGGCCAGCTCCAGCAGGAGCACGCCGCCGAGGATGATACCGCCCCCCGCGACCTGGACCCAGGTGATGGGATCGTGGAGGAAGAGCGCGGAGATCACCAGAGTGAAAACGGGCTCGAATGTGCTGACGATGGAAGCGGTGGTCGCCTCCAGCAGGATGAGGCCCCGCATGAAGGAGAGGATTCCGATGATCGTGCACCAGAAAGCAAGCACGAGCATGGCGATGAAGCTGACGGGGTCATACGAGAAGCTAAGGGTATGCGTGGTCAGGCCGAAGACCAGGAAGTACACCATGCAGCAGGCTGCCATGTACGCGGCGGAGACAACCGGGTCCACCTGTTTGAGCGCTTTTTTATTCCCGATGATGTACGCCGAATAGCAGACCGCGGTCAGGATGGCGAAGATGACTCCCTTGGTGTTCACCGCGGTCATCGGCGCGTACAGGACCAGGAGACATCCGGCAAGGGCCGCGGCCAACGAAACGAGCTTCGCCCCTGTCAGGCGCTCGCGCAGGAAGAAGTGGGAGCCGACCGCCACCATAGCAGGATAGGTGTACAGCAGGATCTCACCCACGGCGGGGCTGATCGTCTGCATGGCGAGATAGAAGAAAAGCGCCACGTTCCCGTAGCAGAGGAACCCGAGTGCGAGGAGGGTGAGGACGTTCCTCCTTCCGACCTTCCACGAGATCCTCTTAGCCCTCATGTAGACGACATAGAAGGCCGTGACGATGGCGAACCTCGTGAAGTTGATGTCTGCTGATGCGGCCCCGTGGAGTATGGCGACCTTGCTCATGATGGGTATGGTTCCGAAAGCGCAGGTCGCGACGATGATGAAGAGGAAGCCCTTCACCCTATCGGTCAGTTTCATACGATCATTCGCTCCATCATCAGAGAAGCGGCAGCTTCTGGATCAGCACGGTGAAGATCACCATGCCGAAAAGGGCAAAGGGGTAGGCGGCCCCGTATCCCACGGCGGCAAGGTCGCTCCCGGCTGCGTCTATCGCGGCCCCGAGCCCCGGAGTGCTCGTCATGGCCCCGCAGAGCCCCCCCGACAAGATGATCCAGTTGAGCTTGAATACGTATCTCCCGACGACAAACCCAACAAGAATGGCGACGAGCGCCACGGCGAACGAGACAGCCATGACCAGGATGCCCTCGCCGCCGAGAGTGTCGATGGTGATATAGCCGTACTTGAGCCCGATGACGCCGAGGAACAGGGAAAGGCCGAGATCCCTGCGCGCTGCCAGAACCTCATGCGTTTCCCTGAAGGAAAGCGGACCGATCCTGCCGACGGCCCCGAGAACGAGAGCCGAAACCAACACGCCGCCTGTTACTCCGAGCCCGATCCGGCCCATCGAACCGAGCGGAACGGAGAGCGAACCGAGCGCCGTCCCGGCGACGCACACGACGGCGAAGGGGATGAGGCCCCATCCTAACCCGGAGGAATCGGGCTTTCTCGGATCCATTGAAGGACCGGAGCTTCCGAGCAGGGTTTCGATCTCCGCGCGCTCCTTGGCGATATCCATCCCCAGGAGGGCGGGGATGAACTGGACGGCGAGGATGACCGCGATGACGCCGGGCGAATAACCGAGGGCATAGCCGGCGCCGACCGCAGCCTGGGCCTCGGGCCCCGCCGGAGAAGCGCCTTCCATGGCGCTCGCCAAGCCTGGAGAGCTCGTGAGAGCCCCCGTGAAAACGCCGGAAACGGTCCAGGGATCGCCGATGCCGGCCAGCGCTCCAAAGAGCCAGGAAGCCGCGGCTCCCACGAGCGTGACGAGGATCCCGAGAACGACCAGAGGAATCCCGAACCTCCTAAAAACGGCTCCCATCTCCTTGGCCGCGAGCAGGCCCACCGCGGCGATGAACACGATGAGGGATAAAGTGAAGATTTCCGATGAAACCGCCCCTCTCTCGATGAAGCGCAGTGCGTACCCGGCGGCCGCGTCCGCCCCGGGGATCACGACATACTTCTGCACCAGCCAGCCGATGACGATACCCGATATCAGGATTCCCGATGTCCCGAACGCGAACCTGCCTATCCGTATCTTGCCGATGAAGAGCCCCGTGAGAATTGCGACGAAAAGCAGGACGCACTGGTCGGTTACGATCTCGTTGAAACCCATGCCGGTATTCCCCTCCCCTGACGGACCGAAATCAGTACTCGATTCCTTCCCGGGCGGCCACTCCCCTGTTGTAGTAGTGCCGAATTTCCCGCATCTCGGTGACGAGGTCCGCTTTTTCGAACAGGGCTTCCGGGATCTTCCTGCCGGTGAGCACCAGTTCCACATGGTACGGTTTCCGATCGATGAGGGTGATCACCTCATCGGCCCCGACGAGGTGGTAATGGATGGCGATGCCGATCTCGTCGAGAATGACGATATCGTACCCGCCGGCCATAACGACGGATAGAAGCCGGTCCCACCCCGCGCGGGCCGCCTCGCGATCCTCATTGGTCGGCTGGTTCCGGATGAAACAGTCCCTTCCGAACTCCTCGATCGTCACCAGGTCGGAAAAACGCGCGAGCGCCGCGTGCTCCCCGTACGGCATACCCTTGGCGAACTGGCCGATGAAAACGGACAGACCCCTTCCGGCCCCCCGCAGGGCGAGTCCGAGGGCGGCGGTTGTCTTGCCCTTCCCGTTTCCCGTGTAGATCTGAACGTATCCCCGCTCCATGGCTC
>CAZPZF010000318.1:0-3318 GCA_964590705.1 uncultured Spirochaetales bacterium
GTCCGAGATATGCCTGACCACGCTCAGGTCGTGCGCGATGAAGACGTACCCCAGATCGAACTGGTCCTGGAGATCCTCGAGCAGGTTGATGACCTGCGACTGGATGGAAACGTCGAGGGCCGAGACAGGTTCGTCGCAGATGACGATCTCCGGATTCGCGGCAAGGGCCCGGGCGATGCCGATACGCTGGCGCTGTCCCCCGGAGAACTCGTGGGGGTATCGGAAGAACTGCTCCTCGTCGAGCCCCACCTTGGAGAGCAGCTCCAGGGCCCGCTCCGATCTCTCCCCCCTGTCGTACAGACCGTGGATCATCATCGGCTCCTCGATGATCGAGCCGACCCGCTGCTTCGGGTTGAGGGAGCTGTAGGGATCCTGGAATATCATCGCGATGCTCCTGCGCACCTTCAGGAATTCCCTCTGACTCATCGTGAAGATGTCCCTGCCCTTGAACAGGGCGCTTCCGGAGGTCGGTTCGATCAGCCTCATCAAGGTTCTGCCCGTCGTGGTCTTACCGCAGCCCGTTTCCCCCACGAGGCCGAAGGTCTCCTTCCTGTTCAGGGTAAAACTGACATCGTCAACGGCGTGGACATAGCTCTTGACCCTGCCCATGTACGAGGTGACCGGGAAGTATTTCCTGAGGTTTCTGACCTCAAGCAGGGGCGTTGCCTGTGGGTTCATTGATGAAGGCCTCCTCCAGAAGTTTTTCATGCCGCAGGCATCTCACCTTTTTCCCGCCGTCCATGCTCGCAAGATCGGGATGCCCGTCGAGACAGGCATCGATCGCGTAGTCGCACCGGGGGGCGAACCTGCACCCCGCGGGTCTCCGATAGAGCGACGGCACGACCCCCTTGATGACCTTAAGCCTCCCCTTCCTGTCTCCCTGGATCTGCGGCATGGCGAGGAGCAGTCCCCGGGTATAGGGATGGAGCGGTTTTGAGAAGATCGATCCGACGGGTCCCTCCTCCACGATCTCGCCCGAATACATGACGATGACGCGGGAGCACAGCTCCGCGACCACGCCCAGGTCATGGGTGATCAGGATGATCCCCATGTTGAAGGACTCCCTGAAATGGAAGAGCAGGTCCAGGATCTGGGCCTGGATGGTGACATCGAGGGCCGGCGTCGGCTCGTCCGCGATGAGGAGGCGCGGCCGGCACGCGAGGGCCATGGCGATCAGAACCCTCTGCCGCATGCCGCCGGACAGCTCGTGGGGATACTTGCCCACCGCCTGTTCGGGGAAAGGAATCTCGGTCATCCTGACCAGTTCCACCGCCTTCTCCAGCGCTTCGGCCTTTCCGGCGCCGCCATGGGTGAGGATCGCCTCCGCGATCTGGTCCCCGATCGTGTATACGGGGTTCAGGGAGCTCATAGGATCCTGAAAGACCATGGATATCTTGCATCCCCGGATCTTCCTCATCTCCTGCTGGCCGAGGGAGAGGAGGTTCCTGCCCTCGAAAACAACCTCCCCACTGATCTCAGCGGTCCTCCTGTTCAGGAGCTGCATGATGGACTCGCTGGTCACGCTCTTGCCGCACCCGGATTCGCCGACGAGTCCGATCATCTCCCCCCTGTCCACGTGGAAGCTGACGTTCTCGACGGCCGTGACCTTTCCCCTCTCGGTCCTGAAGGTCGTATACAGATTGTTCACTTCAAGCAGGTGATCGGAATTCACCCCGTACCCCCTTCGCCTTCACGGTCATCCCAGATCCGGCCGCGCTCAGTTGATCGTGTACGGATCCAGCAGGTCGCGCAGCCCGTCCCCGAACATGTTCAGCGCGATCACGGTGCACACGAGGAAGAACCCGGGAAAGATCGTCATCCACCATGCCTTGGCGATGAAGATCTTGCCCTCGTAGATGATGTTTCCCCAGCTCGGGTCCGGCGCGGGGATGCCGACGCCCATGAAACTCAGGCTCGCCTCGATGATGATCGATACGGCGAAGATGTAGGTGGCCTGGACGATGAGGTGGGAAACGACATTCGGCGCTATGTGCCTCCAGATGATCCGAGACGGGGAGGCGCCCTGGGACCTGATGGCCTCGATGAAGGTCTGTTCCTTGATCACGAGGGCCGCGGACCGGATGACGCGGGCAACCGCCGGTATCATCACGACGCTCACGGCCGTGATGACGTTCATGGCGTTGGCGCCGAGGACAGCCATGATGGCCAGGGCGAGGAGCATCGCAGGGAAGGCCATGAGGCCGTCGCAGATCCGCATGAGGATGTGGTCGAGCGCCCGATAGTACGAGGCGTAGAGGCCGATGACGAGGCCGACAACGGCCGCGATGCCCGCTGCGAGGAACCCGACGAACAGCGAAACCCTGGCGCCGTAGACGACCCTGCTCAGGAGATCCCTGCCCATGTTATCGGTGCCGAACGGGAATTCGGCGCACGGAGCGGTGAGCCTCTCGCCGGGATGGATGGCATAGGGCGTCTTGTCGAGGAACAGGGGGCCGAAGATGGTCACCAGACAGATCACGATCAGGACCGCGCCTCCGATCACCAGCGACTTGTTCGAGAGGACGCGCAGGCGCAGAAGCTGCCTGTGCTCCTTTTTCAGCCTTTTCTTCACCTCGCCCGATTCGCGGCTCAGGCTCTTCTCTCTCTCCATTGTCCTATCCTCTGCTCCTCATTTGCGGTTGAGCCGTATCCGGGGATCGAGCAACCCGTACAGCAGATCGATGACCAGGTTGATCAGGATGAAGGTCAGGGCGATGAGCAGGATCGAACCCTGGATGACCTGGAAATCCCGTCTGCTGATGGCGTTGATCAGGAGCTGTCCTATCCCCGGAATATTGAAGACGACCTCCACGACGATGGCCCCGACGATGAGCTGGGTGAAGCTCTGCCCGATCACGGTAAGGATCGGGATGAAGGCGTTCCGGAAGGCGTGCTTGACGATCACGGTCCGCTCGCGGAGCCCCTTCGCGTACGCGGTCTTGACGTAGTTCGAATTCAGAACCTCGAGCATCGATGACCTGGTGACCCTCGTCAGCAGCGCCGCCTGGATGATCCCCAGGGTCAGGGTCGGCAGGATGAGATACCGGACATGCGTCCACAGCCCCATGCGGAGGGGGCGGAAACCGGCGACGGGGAGGAGGGACAGCCCCACCGAAAAAACCAGGACCATGATCAGCGCGAGCAGGAAATTGGGAATCGAGACTCCCAGGGTCGAAAAAACCGATACCGCCCGGTCGATGCGCGAGCCGCGCCTGTTCGCGGCCACGATGCCGAGCGGGATCGCGATGATGATCGCGATGATCTGCCCCCCCAGCGCCAATGATAGGGTCGGCCAGAGGTGGTCCATAAAGGCTTCCA
>CAZPZF010000319.1:0-3301 GCA_964590705.1 uncultured Spirochaetales bacterium
AGGGGGGAGAGGGAATGCGCCACGGGATTTCCGGCGATGCCGAAGACCGCGGTCGTATCGGCGATCGTATCGGCCCGATATAGCCCGGAGAGGAGTCGCGGCGGGATCTGACCTGGCGCGCCGGGTACGGCGCTGGATGACGTACCGGCTTCCATGTCCGATGCGTAGGAAAAGAGGGATCCGAGCCTGCGGTAGAGGATCCGGGTTACAATCCCGTATCCGCCCATTCCGAGGACGATACCGGAGCCTGCGTCACGGCGACGCCCGCTGCCACTCTTCCATTCGAGCGCGTCTCGGATCAACCTGAGCAGATCCGCGGTACCGCGGGGATACACTGCGAGCTTTGGGATCTCCCCTGGCCGGCTGGAAAGCCGGTCCAGGATCGAGGGGATGTCGTCCGGTACTCCGTCGAAGATGTGAAGGGATCTGATGACCGAGGCTCCCGCGGGATCGACTGCGCCGGTTTCCAGATCCTCCTCGAGGTCGATCCAAGAGAAACCTCCCCGCAGCGCGGCGCGGAGCACGGAAATGCGCTCATTCTCGCTCCATGCCGTCCTTCCCCCATCCTGAGCGCGGCGGGCGGTGAGGATCAGGGGGAGATCGGTCATCGCGGGAAAGCGATGGGCAAAACCGCGTTCTCCTGGTTCGAGGGCGTCGATCCTGAGCTCCGCGGCGCCGATACGGGATCGGTTTGTTTCGATGGTCCGCAGGTTCGCCTCAAGAGTCGGTCCGGTCAGGGTGAGCGCGATCATCCCCGGCTCCCCTCAGTAGTCGCCGCGATACACGTAGATGTCATGCACGCTTCCTTCCCTGTACACAATCCGTACCTTGAGCGGAAAAGATCGATACGGAAGCCGGTAGATCACCGAGCCCCCGAGATCGTGCTGAGGCGGTCCAAGCTTTGTCTCCGCCTCCGCCCGCGACATCCCCGGAAAGATTCCGGACAGGGATCCGGAAAACCGATGGTCTGCCCGTATCTGCCAGACACGGTTCGCGTAGAAGAAGAAATAGGAGTGGTCAGGATAGTAGAAAACGACATTGTCCTCTTCCGCGAGCGCCCCCCGGAAGGAAAAAACCTCGAGAGGCGCCCCGAGGGCATCGCATAGTTCCGAGGGTTTCATCCCGATCACCGTATAGGGATCGATCGTCATGGCCAAGGCCGGGTCTGCGGCCAAGGCCGGGTCTGCGGCAGCATGATCGGCCGAGAAACCCGGACCAGGCGCGGAATCGACACCGCTCTCTGCCCACAGAGGTAGCACCGCCGCAAGCATGAGAAAAGAGAAGGCGCAGAGGATGCCGATTGTCTGTTTCATACCGGTTGATTCTATCGAAGAGGATTCGTTTGAACAAGGTTGACCGGCGCGCCTTATTTGAGCAGAGCCTCGAGCTCCGCGAGACCAGCCGCGATCTGCGGATTGAGCGGAGCGATCGCCGCCGCCTGCTTCAGATAGCGGTAGGCTTGGCGATAGTCTCCTCTGGATCGATAGATCCGTGCGATCTCCATAAGCGCTTCAAGGTTTTGGAGATCCTCCAACAAGGCCTTCCGGAGACTTTCGATTTTCCTCTCGTCATCCTGCGCCGCAAGGCTCTCGAGATAGTAGAATTGGCTGCGCATTCCAGCCGTCTTCACCCGGGAGAATCCTTCCGCGATGAGAGCTCCCGCTTCCGGAAGGCGCTTGAGCGCGATGAGCGCCCGGATGGAGGGAATCCATGCCTCGGCCGATTCGGGCTTGGCCTTCCGCAGCTTTTCCCCATAGGCCAGAGCCAGCTCGTGGTTCCCCGCCTGCGAAGCCACGAGAGCGGCCCTTCTCCATAGCTCCGCGTTTTCCTCCACCGCCAAGGCCCGGGATAGGAGAGAGGCGGCGTCGGTCCAGCGGGATTCTGCGATCGCGGCGTCGATGAGGATGATCAGTGCCTGAATCCGGGAGGGGTTGCGGGAGATGGAGTCTTCCAAAAGCGCCGTACCCTCCATGGCTCTTCCAGACTGAAGGAGGAGCAGTCCCCGCGCCTCCTTGAGAGTGATATCCTCCGGAAAGGCGGCTGACCCCCTCGACAAGATCTCGAGAGCTTCGTCTATATAGCCGTCCTTGACAAGGAGCTTCGCCTTGACGAGAAAGAGGCCGGGTTCCCGCCAGCTCTGACGTTCGGCCGCGGTGACGAGCTTTTTTGCCTGTTCGTTGTTTCCCTGGGCCTCTAGGATCCTCGCCCTGAGAACGAGGAGATGCAGGGAATCGGGGGTAAGAGCAAGGGCTCTCTCCGCGTAGAGGGAGGCCTCGCGAAGGTTTCCGATCCCGAGATACGCCTCGCACTGGAGGGTATAGAGTTCACCGTTGCCTCCGTACTCCTTCACGACGGGATCGAGCGTTTCCAGAACCGCGCCGTATCTACCCGAAGAGAGGAGGAGCCTCCCGATCCCGATCGTGGCCGGGTAACAGTCCGGCGCGAGGGAGAGCGCTTTTGCATAGAAGTCGAAAGCCTCCTTGGATCTCCCCTGTTTTTCCGCCATCGTTCCCCGGAGTAGCGGGGGGAAGACAGAGTCCGGCACCAGGATTTCGAGATTGGAGAGCCCCTCCTCGCAGAGATCGAAGATCTCCTGGTCGGAGCTCCGCAGACACGCAAGGGTCGAAACGATGAGAGTGATGAACGAAACATCCTTGCCTGCCACTGAGGGATATTCGCCCGCGAGCGCCTCCGCGAAGAGGAGGGAGAGGATGTTTCCCTGAGGAGGTTCATAGGGGTTGGTGAAGTCGAGGCTGAGAGGATAGAGGGTCTCGTAGAGCCGGAAACTGACATAGGCGAGTTCCACTCCCTCGGGCGTCCGGATGAACGGCGATTCCGAAATCTCGCGGTACGCGGATCTGAGGGAGGAGGGGTAGCCCTTTGCGATGGATTTCCGGACCTCTTCCCAGAGAAGGGTCTCCCGTTCCTGGGGGGTGGGCTCCGCTGGCGCGGCGGCCGCGGGTTCCGGTTCCTCCGTTTCCGTCAGCTTCGCCGGCTCCGGCTTGGTCGCGCAGGAGGCCAGGAGGCAGAGGGAAAGGGCGATTAGGATCCCTCTTCTCGGCTCGGTCCTTGTCCCCCCTTCCTTTCTCTTCACCAGACCCCCATCCGGTGTCTCACATCGATGAGACGATCTCTTCAGCGAAACCGCTGGTTGAAAGAGGAGCGGTTCCAGGCATGAGTCTGGCAAGATCGTAGGTGACCCTTCCACGCAGGAAGGCGCTCGCCATCCCCTTCTCGATCAAGCTGGCCGCCTCTGTCCAGCCTATATATTCGAACATCATCTTCCCCGAGAGGATCAGGG
>CAZPZF010000320.1:0-3008 GCA_964590705.1 uncultured Spirochaetales bacterium
TCCGACAAAGCAGAAAATTGAACCGCTCCGTTCCCCCCTGTTCAATGCCGGCCCCCACTGGGTTCCGTACATCACCTTTTCCGTATCCGGAGAGCCGAAAGCGCAGCCGCGCCCGCGGGCATATTCCCTCAACGGTAAGGCCCGGATGTACAATCCGAACAGCGCGAACGAGTGGAAAAAACTCATCGGGTTCACCGGGGCACACGTCCACGGTCACAGAGATCCCCTGAACGAGCCCCTCCGCGTAGACTGTATATTCCTCTTCCCGCGGCCCAAACGGATCCAAGCGAAAGTGTACGATCGATGGCTGTACGGAGACAGAGAGTTCCCCCATTGCGGCCGGCCTGACCTCGACAATCTTCTGAAGGCGGTACTCGACGCACTGGTAGATTCCCGCGTCATCTCCGAGGACAAGGTAGTCATGGAATCGTCGTGCCGGAAGTATTACCACGCTGTAGGCGAGAATCCGGGAGCGGTAGTCAGGATATGGAAAATCGCGGAAATCGCGGAAAGAAACGCGGAAATTTCCGCAATTATGCCGCGTAATTTCCGAGGTCCCGCGGGAGACGCGGAAGCACTCATCAGCAAAATCCAAGCGAAAGGACGGGAATAGATGGCAAGGCCCGAGTCACACACGGTTCCATATTTTCCGTTTACTGTAAAAAACGGGAAAACACTATTTCTACTTGAAGATAAATACGGATGTAAGGGAACGGGGTTCTTTACCAACGTTCTCCGCATTTTAAGCAATACCCCTGATCATCATATATGCCTACGGGACGAGGTGAGCCGCCGGATGTTTTTCGCGGAAGCGAAGTGTGATGAAGAATCGGCACTCGACATGATCAACATGATGGTCCTCACAGGTAAGCTGGACCGGGAATTATGGGAGAAAAAGCAGGTTATATTCAGTGAGGATTTCCGGCAATCAATAACCGACGCTTACAAGCGCCGGTCAAACAAAATAATTGAAAAAGATAACATTTACTTTCTATATGGCCTATCTCAAAAGTTATTGTCGAAAAGCGAAGAAAATAACCAAGTAAATGTAGACGGAAACCCCGATAACTCACACAATAATCCACAAAGTAAAGTAAAGGAAAGTAAAGGAGAGGAGAGTAAAACAGAAACCCTCGCAAATGGATTCAATCACGCACTTTCAGAACTCACAAAGCGCTCCCTAAAAACTGGACCAGAGGACATTCAAGAAGCGCAAAAACTGATCGACCGAGGAGTTCCAGTCTCCGAGGCCCTGGAGATGATCCCGAAGTATTTTACCTGCAAAGCCTGGTTTCTCTACGACCGATCGGACGCCGAGCGGAAGAGCCCGATGTATTCTCTCCGGAGTTTCGTGCAGCACTATTCAGAGCTGGTATCGCTATCCGCAAAAGGGAAACAGGAACCCGGGAAGAAAGAGCCGAAGATATGTCCGGTCCCCGGCTGCGGAAATCAACTCGTGAACGGAGATTGTTTCAGATGCGGGTACAAGCAGGGGGACAATCTCAATTCCCCAGAGAACATCGCGTTCTGGAAATACAATCTCAAGAACCGGAAACAGAGCGGGAACTCATCGTGATTCCACGGAAACGCGGAAGCGGGAGGGAGCGATGATAAAGAGCTTGTATTCAGATCGGTGTCCGGTTGGATTGCGGATAACCGACATGGAGCCGAATGATTTCAGAGATATACCTGATTACGGAGAGTCCCGGGAAAGACTGGGAACGCGGAACCGAAAAATCGCGGCGTGGATTGACGGAGGGATCATCGAGGTATATGACAATGCAGCGAAGGCAGCGGAGGAAATGATGATACCAAAGGCGACCGTGTATTACCTCATCAGCACGGGAAGGGAGAGCGCACAGGGATACACGTTGAAATATCTCAGCGAGACCGAGGATGTTTAATGGCGAAGCGCCCATGTCTGATATGTACTCATCCCCAGCGTGAGGAAATCGAAAAAGCGATCCAAGAAGGAGCCACGCTCAACGACGTAGCCGCGCGGTTCAATATCGGGAAATCCACGGTCCACAAGCACCGAACGCAATGTCAGCCGCAGATGTTCGCGGACACGCTCGAGAAGCGGAAGGCCTTGCCCCCGCCGGTAGCCTCGGAAGCCGCGGCCATAACATATCTCGAAGAGATGGTCTATCTCATCGAGAAAGCGAAGGGAGTCATTACCGAAGCGGAGAACAAGAAAGACATACGGACTATGCTGTCAGCCATAGAGACGGTCGGCAGAATGATGACAGACCTTGGGAAGTTATCGCTCATCGCGCGGAGGCGCGAGCAGGAAGGTGGACAGGCGGAAATCAGCCCGGAGAACAGGGCCCTTTTGGAGAGAATCGAGAATGACGCGAATCGAAACGATACAGTGTTACAACCAGCTGTTTCACCAGGCAGCGAAGGACGGGACGATTGACCTGGTTCGGCGAGAGCTGGACCTGACCGACCTGTTTTTTCTACTTGTGTATACGCTCAATCGGCCGGACGCCAACAATGAATGGGTATTCACCAGATGCCGGGAGGTCCAGCGGAACCCGGATGGGTACCTCGACTTATGGGCCCGGGAGCATTATAAATCGACGATCATTACCTTCGCGTTGACGATCCAGGACATACTCAATTTCCCGGAACGGACGAACTGCATTATTTCATTCAACAACCCGATAGCCCGCACATTCATGCGCCATATCATGCGGGAGCTCGAAACGAATATCGCGCTCCGGAGAGCCCACGAGGATGTTCTGTACTGGGATCCGCGGAACGAATCCCCGAAGTGGAGCGAGCGGGAAGGGATCGTCGTAAAACGAAAAGGGAACCCGAAGGAGTGTACCCTCGAAGCGTACGGACTGGTAGACAACCTTCCAACCTCCAGGCACTTCACCGGGACCATAACCTTCGATGATGCCGAGGACCCGAACGAAACACCAACACCGGAGATGATCAAGAAGACGACCGACGCATGGGAACAGGCCCTCAACATCGGACAGACCGAACGTGCAGAGCAG
>CAZPZF010000320.1:3018-3294 GCA_964590705.1 uncultured Spirochaetales bacterium
TACCGCGAATGCATTCAGGTATGCGGGTACTCGCTGCCATTACGCGGATACCTACTCGGAAATCATCAGCCGCGGCGCCGCGATCCCGCGGGTATACACGCCGACCGATGACGGCACGCCGACAGGGAATCCGGTATTGTGGACCCGGGAAATACTCGAGAAGAAAATGCGGGAGATGGGACCGTACACCGCGGCATCGCAGCTCTGGCAGAATCCGAAGATGGCGGACGCCATGGGGTTCGAGGAATCATGGCTCCGATATTGGCAGCCCGTGAG
>CAZPZF010000321.1:0-3282 GCA_964590705.1 uncultured Spirochaetales bacterium
GGCGGCACCTGCGAGAACCTCTTCGTGGCCCTCTGTTCGAACTCCTGTCCTCTCCATATGAACATACCCGCCTATCTTGCCCTTCTGAAGGAGAACAGGCTGGAGGAGGCCTTCGAGTCGACAGTCAGGGACAATCCACTGCCCGGTACCATTGGAAGGATCTGCCACTTCCACTGCCAGATGCGTTGCAGAAGGGACACGATCGATGAACCGGTCCATCAGGGAGAGATCCACCGCTATCTGGCGGACACAATGTACAAGATGGGGCGGGAAGCGGAGGTGTATAACAAACTGATCGCAGAAAAACTCCCATCCACCGGGAAGAAGGTGGCCGTTGTCGGTTCCGGACCCGCGGGTCTCTGCGCGGCCTACTACCTGGTGCGGCTCGGCCATGAGGTCACCATATACGAATCACAACCCAAGGCGGGCGGGGTTCTCCGGTACGGCATTCCCGCGTACAGGCTTCCCAAGGATATCCTGGACAAGGAGCTCTCCTTCTTCAAGAAACTGGGGATCAAGTTCGTATTCAACACCGCCTTCGGAAAGGATATCACGACGGCCAAGCTCTTGAAGGAGAATGACGCGGTCTTCCTTTCCCTCGGTTCGTACGCCCATATGGATCTTCCCATCCCCGGCCGGGAACTGGAAGGAGTGATCCAGGGAACCGATCTACTCGAAGAGCTCGAGAAAACCAAGAAGGTATCCGCGGGAAAGCGCGTCGTGGTGGTCGGAGGCGGAAACGTGGCCATCGACGCCGCCCGGACGCTGTGGCGCGTCGGAGCCGACGTCACTATCGCCTACCGAAGGGACAAAGAGAGTATGCCGGCCAACAAGCTGGAGATTTCGGAGGCCGAGGCCGAAGGGATCAAATTCGTGTTCTGGGCCGCCCCGAGCAAGATCATCGGCAACCCGCAGAACAAGGTGGTGGCCTTCGAGGTGACCGAGATGAGCGGAGGCGATTACGACATCTCCGGCCGCCGGAAACCTATCGAAACAGGCAAGACCTATCTTATCCCCTGCGACACTGTCGTGATCGCGGTAGGGGAGAGGGCTGACGGAGGACTCCTCGAAAGGGAGGGGATCGTCACCGGCAAGAACGGAACCGCAGCGATTAACCCCTACACCTTCAAGACGAGCAATCCGCGGGTCTACGCAGCCGGCGACATGGTCACCGGACCGTCAACCGCTGCCGAGGCGATGGGATCAGCCCGGAGCGCCGCGGTCGCTATCGATCTCGATCTGACCGGGGAACGGCGGTTCCACAAATTATACAAGAGTTTCGAATACGACCAGTCTCCACCCGAGGAGATCAAGTCGGAGAAGAGCGGCGAGGGAAGGCACCTGAGCGTCGAGGACCGGCGGGGCAATTTCCAGGAAGTGAACCTCGGATTCATGGGCGAACAGGCGCGTCAGGAAGCCCTCCGCTGCCTGCGCTGCGATATCCGGGAAAAGGCGTAAGGGGGATAGGATGAGTACCGAAAAGATAACTGTAACCATAGACGGCAAACCCCTTCAGATCGAAAAGGGGACAACCATTCTTCACGCCTGCCAGAAGGCGGGCGTGAAAGTTCCGACCCTCTGCTATCTTGAGGGGGTTTCGGACAACGCTTCCTGCGGTATCTGCGTCGTCGAGGTCAAGGGGGCCAAGACTCTGATCAGATCCTGCGTCCAGAAGGTCACCCCCAATATGGAGATCACCACCAACTCGGCGCGGGTCCTCAAGGCCCGAAAGACCAACCTGGAACTCCTGTTGGCGAATCATCCCCAGGACTGCCTCAACTGTGATCGGAACGGGAACTGTGAGCTCCAGACCATGGCCTTCGATATGGGAGTTCGGGAGAGGATATACGCGAAGACCAGGAAGAAGGAAATTCCACTGGACGTCTCTTCTCCCTCCCTGATCCGGGATCCGAACAAGTGCATCCTCTGCAAGCGCTGCGTCAATGTATGCGCCCAGGTACAGACGGTGTTTGCCATCGATGTGACCGGAAGAGGCTCCAGAAGCAAGGTGACCACCTTCATGGACCGGGGCCTCGGTAACGTGGCCTGCACCACCTGCGGCCAATGCGCCATCGTGTGTCCCACCGGCGCCATCGTGGAGAAATCCGACGTGAACGCGGTGTGGAAGGACATTCATAATCCGGATCTGACCGTCATCGTGCAGACCGCGCCGGCGATCCGGGTGGGTATCGGCGAGGCCATGGGCATGGGTCCCGGAGCCCTGGTAACGGGCCAGATGGTGGCGGGTCTACGGAGGCTCGGTTTCGACAAGGTCTTTGACACCCAGTTCACCGCCGATCTCACCATCATGGAGGAGGGACACGAGCTCATCAAGCGGCTCACCACCAAGGGAACCCTGCCCATGATGACCTCCTGCTCGCCGGGCTGGATCAAGTTCATCGAGCACTTCTATCCGGGGCAGCTCGGCCACATCTCGACCTGCAAGTCTCCCCAGCAGATGTTCGGGGCGCTGGCAAAGAGCTATTGGGTCGAAAAGGTGGGCCTCGATCCCCGCAAGGTCAAGGTCGTCTCGATCATGCCCTGTACCGCAAAGAAATACGAGGCGGGAAGACCCGAAATGGTCGACGCCTTCCACTACTGGGAAAAGAAGATGAAGCTGAAGAAGGACGAGGTCTTCTTCGACGTCGACTACGCCCTGACGACCCGTGAACTCGCCCGGATGTTCAAGCAGGCGGGGGTCGACTTCAGCAGCCTGGCCTCGGAGGATTTCGACCATCCCCTGGGCAAATCGACTGGAGCGGCCGTCATCTTCGGCGCCACCGGCGGGGTCATGGAAGCAGCGCTCAGGACCGCCTATGAGGTCGTTGTCGGGAAACCCATTCCCTCGATAGATCTCAAGATGGTCCGCGGCATGGAAGGGATCAAGGAGGCAGAGGTCGACCTGGCCGGCACCAAGGTCAAAGTCGCCGTGGCCCACACCCTGTCCAACGCCCGCAAGCTCTTGGACCAGATCTAGGAGGGGAAGTCGCCCTACCACTTCATCGAGATCATGACCTGCCCCGGCGGATGCATCGGCGGCGGCGGCCAGCCCATCCCCACGACGTGGGAGATCAGGAAGAAACGGGCCGAGTCGATCTACAAGGAGGACATCAACCTCGGGATCAGGAAATCACACGAGAACCCGGACATCCAGGCCCTTTACAAGGAATGGCTGGAGAAACCGCTCGGCGAGAAGTCCCATCACCTGCTCCATACCGACTAGACCAAGCGCGGCATCGTATAGGTGATTTTGGTTTTATTTGCGTTCTGGCCCCGCAAGGG
>CAZPZF010000322.1:0-3277 GCA_964590705.1 uncultured Spirochaetales bacterium
ACAAGAATCCGCCTGTAGTCTTTTCTTCCAGCATTCTGGCAGGGCAGGATAACGATTACGGTATCAGCAAGAGGATGGCGGAAAACGCGCTGGTCAAGTACATTCAGCGCGGGGGAACCGCGTATATTTATCGGTTGGACAATGTGTTCGGCAAATGGTGCCGGCCGAATTACAATTCGGTTGTCGCCACTTTCTGCAATAATATCGCGAATGGTCTTCCTATTGAAATTCATGACGATCACCGGGTTGTCACGTTGAACTACATCGATGATGTTATCGATGAATTCATGGGATATATCAGCGAACCGCGAAATGAGATCCGGGTATTTTCCAACCCGCTGAACCTTAAGGAGCGATACTCGATAACGCTCAAAGGCTTGGCTGATAGGATACGAGAATTCAGTGTCATTGGAGAGAGCTGCCTGATTCCGGATCTTTCCGATCAGTTTGGAAGAAAACTGTATGCGACCTACCTGTCATATCTTCCATCCGAGAAAAGGAAGGTCTCGGCAGATATCAAGGCCGATGAAAGGGGGATTCTCTTCGAGCTGATCAAATCGTATCATGCTGGACAGATATTCATATCGAAGACGAAACCCGGAGTGACACGAGGGAATCACTATCATCACACGAAAACTGAAAAATTCTGCGTCCTTTCCGGGAGAGCCATGATCCGGATGAGAAGGATCGACTCGGATGTCGTACATGAGTACGCGGTGAACGGGGAGGGGATTGAGATAATCGACATTCCTCCGGGCTACACTCACAACATCACGAATACCGGGAGCGAAGATCTCATCACGGTATTCTGGGCCAACGAGATTTTCAATCGGGATAAAACGGACACTTATTACGAGGAAGTATGATACCTAAATTGAAAGTGGCGACAATTCTCGGTACGAGGCCTGAAATAATCAGGCTGTCGGAAGTGATAAAGAGATGCGACGAATGCTTCAACCATATCCTGGTGCATACCGGCCAGAACTGGGATTACAATCTTAACGATATCTTTTTCCTCGATCTGGATATCAGGAAACCGGATGTGTTTCTCGATGTTGTTGGAGATAATCTGGGGCAGACGATGGGGAACATCATCGCGAAGTCATATGAGCTTCTCTGCAGGGAGAAACCGGACGCGCTCCTCGTGCTCGGAGACACCAATTCGTCACTATGCGCGATACCTGCGAAAAGGCTGAAGATACCGATCTTCCACATGGAGGCCGGGAACCGGTGTTTCGATCAGAATGTGCCTGAGGAGATCAATCGGAAGATCGTTGACCATATCAGCGATATAAACCTGCCTTATACGGAGCATTCCCGGCGATATCTTCTTTCAGAAGGCTTCAGGAAGGAGCATATCTTCGTTACCGGGTCACCCATGCGGGAAGTCATAGAAAGACAGAAGCGGAAGATCGAAAGTTCCCTGATAAGGGAAACCCTTGGGTTGAAAGAAAAGGACTATTTTCTGGTAAGCCTGCACAGAGAGGAAAATATCGATATTGACCGAAAATTCGATGGCCTGATCGAAGCGTTGAACGCCGTTGCGGATGAATACGGCAGGGAGATGATTTTTTCCACCCATCCGCGCACCTTCAAAAAAATCGAGGCGAGGAACATACGGTTCAATCCCCTCATCAGGAATCTCAAGCCCTTCGGGTTCTCCGATTATTGCCGTCTCCAGAAGGACGCGTTTTGCGTCCTTTCAGACAGCGGGACGCTGAGCGAGGAATCCAACATGCTCTCGTTTCCCGCGGTTCTCATACGAAACAGTACCGAACGGCCCGAAGCGGTGGACGCGGGCTCTGTCGTCATTGGCGGCTGCTCTTCCGAATCGATCCTCTCTTCCATTGAACTTTCAGTAAATATGACGGGGAGGAAGAACGACAAACCATCGGATTACCTCGACACGAATGTCTCTGAAAAGGTCGTGAAGATCATCCAGGGTTATACTCCGATCATCGATGAATTCATCTGGAAGAAAGACCGCGTATGAGGATCTGTTTTCTGACGCTCTCATACCCCGAACGCGAGGATGAGAACCATATCTACTCCGATCTACTCGGCGCAATAGGGGCGATGGGTCATGACCTTGTCGTTTTTAAGCCGAACGAACAAGCGTGGTGGGGAAAACCGGAGATTATTGGGAGAAAGGGAGTCGAGATAGTTAAGATCCCTACGGGCAGGATCACCAAAACGAGAAGTCTCAGGAAGGCTATAAACACGATCCTTCTCGAGCGCCGTTACGTCCACCATGTAATGAGGTACTTTGGCAGCAGCCAGGTTGACCTCGTTCTCTATGTGACGCCTCCAGTGACGTTTAATAGGACTGTTTCATATCTCAAGAGACGTAAAGCAGCATATGCGTACCTGCTTCTCAAGGATATTTTCCCCCAGAATGCCGTGGATATTGGCCTGATCAGAAAGAACAGCCTGATATACAGGTATTTTCACGCGAAGGAAAGGCGGCTGTACGGGTTGTCCGATTTCATCGGGTGCATGTCTGAAGGAAACAGGAAGTACATTATCGAGAAACAGGGATTATCTGAAACGAAGATTGAAGTATGCCCGAACTCCAAGTATCCGACAAACGAGAGTGAATTCGCTTTCAAGAATCCTGACGTGTTACGCCGATTTTCCATCCCGAACGATAAGATCAAGGCGATATATGGCGGAAATATCGGCAAACCGCAGGGTGTAGATTTCATCATCGACTGCCTTGCGGCCGTTAGGAACGAGAGCGGCATTCATATCGTCATCGTCGGTAATGGCACCGAGTATGGCGTGATAGAAAGTTTCCTGCGCCGCACCAGGATCGGAAACGTGACCCTGATGCGCTCGCTGGAGAAGAACGGGTATCGTGAGCTCCTGATGAACATGGATATCGGTCTTGTTTTCCTTGATAAAAGGTTCACCATCCCCAACTATCCATCGCGTATCCTTGACTACATGGATTTCTGCATGCCGATAATAGCCGCAACCGATAGGACCACGGACCTGAGGGATCTCCTGATTGAACATCGCTGCGGTCTCTGGTCAGAAAGCGGTGATACCGATTCCTTTATGGAAAACATTCGGCTGCTTTCAGCGGACGCTCGGATGCGCCGTGAGATGGGCATGAACGGAAGGAGATACTTTCTGGATAACTTCAACGCTGACAAGGCCTCAAAGCAGATAATGAATCACGTGGAAAGCCTTCGTTGATTGGAGTTGCTGCCTTTGGAAACATAGTATTAAAATTAATTGATTGTTTTATTAAAAAAGGATTTGAATTTTGGAA
>CAZPZF010000323.1:0-3257 GCA_964590705.1 uncultured Spirochaetales bacterium
TGAGGATGTCGTTCTGGATGGTTCCGTTCAGCTTGTCCTTGGTCACCCCCTGCTTCTCCGCCACCGCGATGTACATCGCTAGAAGAACAGCGGCCGGCGCATTGATCGTCATGGAGGTGGAAACCTTATCCAACGGAATTCCGTCAAAGAGGATCTCCATGTCCTTCAGGGTGTCGATTGCCACCCCGACCTTCCCGACCTCCCCGGCGCTGATGGAGTCGTCGGAGTCGTACCCGATCTGGGTCGGCAGGTCGAAGGCGATCGAGAGGCCGGTCTGCCCCTGGTCGAGGAGGAACTTGTAGCGTTTGTTCGATTCCTCGGCCGTTCCGAACCCGGCGTACTGGCGCATGGTCCACAGCCGGCCGCGGTACATGGTCGGCTGGACGCCCCGGGTGAAGGGGTAGGAACCGGGAAAGCCGACGTTCTCCAGGTAATCATCCGCCGATGTCTCTCTGGGCAGGTAGAGGCGGTCAACGGGAACGTCCGAGCCGGTCACGAACTCGGGCCGGGCTTCCGGGCACTTCTTCAGAGAGGGGGCGACGACCTTCTCGTCCCACTCCCGGTACTTATCGTTTATCTTGCTGATGTCTGCCACATCTCCCTCCTCATTCCTTCCAGATCGATTCATCGGAAGGCACGACCGCGTCCTTGTTTAAAAGCCCGATCCTCGAAATGTTGATGAGGTGCTTGTAGTCGAGGTTTTCGGATATGCTGTTGTTCCCCCAGGAACCGCAGCCCAGCGTCGTGGTGGGGGCGAAGCCGTTGAAGAAGCTCCCGCCCGCCCCGGTTGACGAGGTCTGGTTCACGATGAGCCTGCTGACCGGCAAAGCGACTCCCGCGTACTTGATATGATCCATGTTGTTGGAATGGATCGCGGCGGTATGTCCCTTTCCCTCCCATTCGAGGTTGGTCTGGGCTATCCTTACCGCGTCCTCGAAGGTCTTGTAGGAAAAAGCGGCCATCACGGGGCACATCTTCTCCTTGCAGAGGATGTCCTCCCGTCCTATTCCCTTGGCCTTGAGGAGGATGACCTTTGTGCCGGCGGGAACGGAAACGCCGGCCAGGGACGCGATCTTCTGGACGGACTGACCCACCACGTCTCGGCTGATGATTCCTTGCTCGTCGAACATCACCTTGCGGAACTTGTCAACGACCGCCTGGTCGTCCACGTAGAACGCGCCATTCTTCTTGAACGCGGCGATCACCTCATCGTACTTGTCGTCGGGAGCGATGACGGTCTGCTCGCCGGAACAGATGATGCCGTTGTCGAACATCCGCCCCTTGATGACCTTGTCCGCGGCGTCGTTGAAATCCGCATCGCGGTCGATGATGACCTGGACGTTGCCGGCGCCCACGCCGAAGGAGGGCTTTCCGGAGGAGTAAGCGGCCTTGACCATGCCCATGCCCCCGGTCGCCACCACCACGTCTACCTGCCGCATGAGTTCCCCGGAGAGTTCGATCGTCGGCTCGTCGATGTATTGGATGAGGTTTTCCGGTGCCCCGAGTTTCGCGATCTCCTTGTTCATGAGATCGACGGTGACCCTGCCGCATTTCTTTGCCCGCGGATGCGGGGCGATGATCGCCGAGTTCCTCCCCTTGAGGGCGAACATCAGGTTGCACATGGGGGTGACGATGGGATTCGTGCACGGGGTGACCATACCGATCACGCCCATCGGCTTGGCGACATAGAAGAGTCCCTTCTCCTTGTCCTCGTCTATGATGCCCACCGATTTCTTTCCCTTCAGGCTGTTCCAGATAATCCGAGACTTCCCCCGGTTCTTGGCGATCTTGTCCTCGTACACGCCCATGCCGGTTTCTTCTGCGGCCATCTTTGCGAGAGGCTCCGCGTTGTCCCACACGACCTTCGCCAATGCCCGCACCACGCGGTCCACCTGCTGCTGATTGAAGGTCTCGTAGATCTTCTGCGCTTTCCGGGACTTATCGACCAATTCCTTGATAAACTGCTTGTCGTCCATAGCTGATCCTCCATTCTCGTATTACCGCGGTGCCGGCGGGACCGCGGCCGCGGATCGGGCTCGCTTCGCAGCGCCCGTATCCGCGGAAAAGGCTCCCGTCCCCGATGGGCGGCGGGAGACCGTACCGTTCAGCCAAGGGCCTTCTTCAGCGCGTTTCTGAAGATCCCCAGAGCGTCCTGGATCTGGGCCGCATTGACCACCAGCGGCGGAATCCAGCGGATCACATTCACGAAGGTGCCGCAGTTGAGGAGAAGCAGGCCGTCTGCCTGCGCGTTGGCGATCACCTTCTTCACGGTGTCGGGGTCGGGATTCCCGTCTTTGGTGAATTCGGTCGCGATCATGAGGCCCCTGCCCCTGATGTCCCCGATCACAGGGAATTCCTTCTGAATCTCCTTGAGCCCCTTAACCAGTTCGGCGCCCCGGTCCGCCGCGTTCTGGCAGAGATTCTCCTCCTTGAGAACCTTGATCGTCGCCACCGCTGCGGCACAGGAAACGGGATTGGCCCCGTAGGTGCCGCCGTGGCTTCCGGTGATCCACTTGGAGGAAAGGGAGCTTTTATAAGCGATTCCGGAGAGAACCATACCTGAGGCGATTCCCTTGGCCATGGTCATGATGTCCGGCAGGACGTCCTCGTGCTGGACCGCGAAGAACTTGCCCGTCCGCGCCATTCCGGACTGGATCTCGTCTGCGATGAGCATGATCCCGTATTCGTCGCAGATCTCGCGGAGGGCTTTCAAGAAACCTGCGGGGGGCACGACGAATCCGCCCTCTCCCTGGATCGGTTCGATGATGATGCACGCCGTTTCCTCAGGCGCGGACTGAGACTTGAGGATCCGCTTCAGCTCCTTGAGCGCGAACTTCTTCGCGTCTTCGTCGGACATTCCGTAGTAGTAGGCGTAGGGGAAGGGACTGACGAAGATGCCGGAAACAAGAGGCTGATACTTTGCCCGGTAGACGGTCTTGCTCGTCGTCATAGCCATGGTGAGGTGTGTCCGTCCATGGAAGCTTCCTTGGAAGACGATGATGTTCTGCCTGCCCGTGGCCTGCTTGGCGAGCTTGACCGCGGCCTCAACAGCCTCAGCCCCGCTGTTTCCGAAGAAGAAGGTATCCAGACCCTTCGGGACGATGGTCAGAAGCTGCTCGGTCAGTTCGAGAACCGGCTGGTGATAGACGATATTGATCTGGCCGAAGATCAGCTTGCCGGCCTGATCTCGGATGGCCTGTACAACCTTGGGATGGCAATGCCCGAGATTACACACACCCCAACCGGGGAAAAAATCC
>CAZPZF010000324.1:0-1014 GCA_964590705.1 uncultured Spirochaetales bacterium
AAGAAGTGGAGGAATGGGCATCGAGTCAGACGGAATTTAATATCACTCCCGAGTACCAAGAACAGGTCATGGCCGGGATACGGAAGAAATACCAGACCGACCTTGCCCAGGCACAGACGGAGTTGAATGATCAGCTTTTCAAGGAATGGGCGGAGAATCCCGAGAGGTTCATTCTGACCCGGAGGAACGAGATTCTTAATTCCGATATCCTCGAACCGCTTGAGGGTATCGGAAGTAAGAGATGGTGGACAGATATCATGGATACATGGGAGAGCGCACGGGCGAAAGAAGGCGAAATGCGAACCGAGGCTGCATCCGAAGCGTTGATAAAATCCATACTCGCAGACCTTCAGACCCAAGCAAGGACAATATACAGAAATGATCCGTCGGGATATGCCGGCGCGGTATTACTTGCAAAGACAAGGTTAAATATCCAAGATCCGTCATTTATGGATAGAGCCGGGAGATATTGGGAAGAGGCGCCAGGGCTTGAAGCTGCCAGCGCCGTATTCAAGACCGCACAGCTGGGACCGGTAGAAACAGCGAGATTGGAGGCCCGATTATCTGAATATCTTGTCGCTTTCCCGGACACACCTCTTGATCGTATCGCCAAGATCGCGGAGAACATGACCGAGACGGCGAGGCGGAACATCATTACCGAGGCAATACAGCGGATCGAAGGGAGCTCGCGGGTAGAGATGGCATCGTTCGGCGGAAGAGTAACGCCGGTCGCTACCACGACCGGAAGACCTGAAACACGACAATCGCGGAAAGCCCAGGAGATGCTACAGGCGATACAGGCGGGAGAATACGCCGGCGTTGTTGATGTTATGGAAAATCGGGAATCGCTTGAATCCCTCGCCGGATCATTGAAGAAGATGTACGAAGGCACATATGGGAAAGGTAGTGTAACCCTTGTCCAGATTGATCCTCGAGATGGTACACCGATGTTCACCACACGCGAGGGTCTGACCGTGAAATATGTATACGATGCAAAAGCAGACGATGAAATAC
>CAZPZF010000324.1:1024-3256 GCA_964590705.1 uncultured Spirochaetales bacterium
CGGCATACAACCGGCTCCGCGCGAGGCCAGCGGCATCCCCGGAAGCAAGACGAGGCGAATAAATGGAAGTGCCGAAGAGCCCGACAACTCCGATCACTCCCCTCGACGAAACCATGGAACGGCTCGGCCGGATCGTATCCGGCCAGAACCATCCCGGCCAGACCGTGACCATCGACCAGGACATGGACCTGGACGAATACCAGCCTCTCGAAAAGACCCCGCTTGATGAGACGATGGAGCGGTTGGACGCCATCGTTGAACAGAGTGGAGTCGAGACGTTCCCGAGGGAATACGGCCTACGCGATATCCTTCAGCTTTCCGATGATCCCCTTGCGGCCATGAGCCGGTTGAATGCATCGCAATATATGGCGAAGGCCCTCGGACTGGATACCGCGTTCGTATATCAGAACCTGGACACTGTCTCACGCGAATATTGGGGACGGGCGGAAAGCCCGCAACGGATCGTCGATATATGGGAGACGGCATACAAGGCCGGTCAGCTTTCCACGGAATTGAATGAGCTCATGTACGAAACGATGAACGGCCGCGGCT
Organism: uncultured Spirochaetales bacterium; assembly: GCA_964590705.1. Lineage (GTDB taxonomy): Bacteria > Spirochaetota > Spirochaetia > CAZPZF01 > CAZPZF01 > CAZPZF01. The sequence continues at coordinate 1,577 of CAZPZF010000324.1, forward strand.
CCCCGGAGATCACCGCCCGGATGGAACAGATCAGGGCAGCGCTTCCCGACTACCAGTACATCTACGAATCCTTGCCGAAGAAGGCGATATCAGAAGCGGCGCAAATGCTCCCCTTCATGCTGCGATCTATGGGGAAAGGCGCGGAGCTCGGTCCATACGCGGCCCTCGGCGTGGTCCTCGGCGTGGGCGTGGCGCTTCTCATCGCTCCGGAGGCGACACTACCGGCGCTCGGCGCCGCGGGCGCCGCGGGATTGCTCGGAGCCAAGGCGGTCATGGCAACCCAGTTCGCGACAGTCCCGGGCCTCAAGTTGGCGTTCCAGGGCGGAGCGATGTATGGAAGCGCCCAGTACTCGAAAAAGGTCATGGCCGGCGCTCTGTATGAAGAGCTCAACAACGCGGTAGACGTGAACGGGAATCCCATGAACCTTCACCCGGATATTGTCCGAGCCGCGGTCGAAGGGATCGCGGGAGTCGAAGCTGCCATCGAAATGATGCAGCTTGGAGACATCCCCGGGATCCGCCAGATCATGCAGGAGCTTTCTGGAACCGCGGTACGGAACGCGATTATGAAAGGATTGATACACGGCGCCGTAGGGACCTTTGTCCGGAAATGGGGAGGCTCTATCGTATCGGAAACCGGAGAAGAGCTCGCGCAGGAAGTTGTAGATATCATCGGAAAAGAAATGATCCTCGCCCTAGACGCGAAAGGCAAAGGGATAGAGCATCGGGCGGATATTGAAGACGCAATCTCCCGGATCGGTGAGACGTTCGCCTCTTCGGTTCGCGGGTTCGCGGTTATCGGTTTCCCGGGATCCCTATTGGAAACCGGCATGGTGATGCAGACGTCGAGAAAAGAAGCGAGAAGCGCCGCACGTTCTGCGGCCCAGCCCGCTACACAGCCGGGTCAGCAGACTACCTCGAGCCACTCGGCGCCCATCGAGGCCCCTTCGGGCTCCCAGGGGACCCAGGGGCCCCGGGCCGCACAGCCGGCGCCCGAGCCGCTGCAATTCTCCCGGGTCCCCGTACGGACCAAGACAATATCCCAGAACGACGACCGGACCACGGCCAGCGTGTACGCAGGAGATCACGACTATGCCCGGATATCCATTGACCATGATACCGGCGCGGTAACCATCACAGACCTTGATACGCAGAACCCCGAGGCCCGGAGAGCGATCCTTGAAAACATCTATCGTGATTACGAGGGATCAGATATCGTATGGGAGCCGGAGTCCCGGGAAGACGCATCCCTGAAGACGGCTGTTCAGCAGAACGTCACGGTCAGCCGGGATTTTATTTCCCAGGCGCGGAAGGTATTCAATTTGACCGAAGAGCGCCAGGTCACCGCCCTGCACGGGATTGTATCGGAATTCGCCCGGCGGAAGGGGATGGACCTCGCTACCTACTTCGATACCTATTTTACCAAGGACTTTTTACGAACGACAACCACGGCCCAGCTTAACCAGGGAAAGGCCAGGGGGGGCACAGGCTTTACCCGCGGAGACATGATCATTCCGATCAACCAGATAGCCACAACAGACCATGTAAAGGCATTTATTACGGCCACGGAGAAAGCGAACTTCTCGACAGCGGTTCACGAATTCTTTCACGTTGCCGAACGGCTTACGCTTGACCAGGCGCAGAAAAATGCCCTGGCAAAGGCCGTAGGGAAGACGTGGG
>CAZPZF010000325.1:0-2376 GCA_964590705.1 uncultured Spirochaetales bacterium
GGCCACCCGCCGGGGCGGTCTACAATGCCTCCGGGGGCGCGCGCGTTGCGATATCGGACGCCGTCGACACCCTCCTCGTCACCAAGGAGCTGGTGTACGAGAAGGGGAAGGTCTCCTTCCCGGCCCTCCTCGCCGCCCTCAAGGACAACTTCGAGTCGCCCGAGAACCGCGAGATTCTCGCCATGATCGGACGGGTGAAGAAATTCGGCTCTCATGCCGAGAGCGGGGAGCCGAACCGGATGGCCCAGGAACTCATGGACTACTGCTACGACTACTACATCAATCAGCCCAATTACCGCGGGGGCGTCTACTGGCCGGGCTACTGGTCCAACAGCTACCATGTCGGGTTCGGTATGCTCTCCGGCGCCCTGCCTTCCGGAAGGAAGAAGGGAAAGGCCTTCACCCCCGGGCTCACCCCGTCGCCCGGCGCCTCCGACCAGGTCCTCGACAACATCCACGATGTGGCGGCTCTCTCCAACCTCAAGATGCCCAACAACATCGCCTTCAACATCAAGCTCGTACCGCACCCGGGAGACGGCACCGACGAGGTCTTGGACCAGTTCACCGGCTACGTGCAGAGCTACATCGACCTGGGAGGCATGCAGTGGCAGTGCAACGTCATCTCGTCCGAGACCATGCGGGAGGCGCAGAGGCATCCGGACGACTACCGGTGGCTCATCGTCAGGATTTCCGGCTATAACGCGTACTTCGTCAAGCTGAACGCGAACATGCAGGAGGAGCTGATCGAGCGCGCGGAGTACGCCTGCCGATGAGCGGGCCCATCGCTCGGGCCGCATCGCCTGTCGAGTGCGCGGCAGTGACAGCCCCGGTCGTCGACTTGAAACGAAACTCCCTCGACGACGGCCCCGGCGTCCGCACCGTGGTCTTCTTCAAGGGCTGCCCCCTCGACTGCGTGTGGTGCCAGAATCCGGAGACCAAATCGGCGGTTCAACAGATTGTCTACGAGCCCGCGGACTGCGTGGGTTGCGGGGCGTGCGCGCGGGCATGCGGAGCGGCGCGTGGGGATTCCGCCATCCTGGTGAAGCCGGACCGCCAATATCCCGTTGACAAGACGCGCTGCCTCCTCTGCGGGGCGTGCGTAGACGCCTGCCCCGCGGGCGCCCTCCGCTTCGCCGCCGTCTCTTTTTCGGCCGACGAACTCCTCCGGAAGCTCCTCGTCGACGAGGTGTTTTACCGGAACACGGGCGGCGGGGTTACCCTATCCGGAGGGGAACCGACACTGCACATGGCCTTCGCGGCGCAGCTCTGCCGCGGCCTTAAGGAACGGGGGATCCATGTGTGCCTGGAGACCTGCGGGATGTACGACGGCGAGGAATTCCGCCGGGAGTTGCTGCCGTATGTCGATCTCGTCTACTTTGACGTCAAGCTCTTCGACCGCGCATGGCATGAAAAATACTGCGGGCTGCCGAACGACGTAATCCTTGAAAACCTCTGTTTTCTCCTCGACGCAGCGCGAGACAAGGTCCTGCCCAGGATACCGCTCATCCCCGGCATCACTACGGACCGGGAGAACCTGACGGCGATCCGGCGGTTCCTGCTCGATCGCGGCGCGATTCGGATCGGCCTCATCCCCTACAATCCCCTGTGGCTCTCGAAGGAGAGGAACATCGGGATGGAGCCCGCTTATACCCGCGCCGACTGGCTCTCTCCGGGTGAAAAGCAGGAAATCAGGGAAGCGCTGGACGGGCTGTCGTTCCGAGGGTTCTGATTCCCGCTGATCTCCGGCGGAGGCCGCCGAACACCTTCCCACCTGAAGGGATTCCGTATACAATACGCGTGGGAGTATCATGTGCACAATATGCTTTCAATCGCCGCTGGCGGCGCCCTGGGCGCCGTTTCCCGGTACATAGATTCACGTACCGTCTCCAGTGCGGCTTATCGATCCACGGCGGGCATCTTTCCGTGGGGCACTTTCGCCGTCAACATGACCGGCTGCTTTCTCATCGGGTTCCTGTCTATCCTCTCGGAAAAGACGGAGATGGACCCGCGTCTGAGAAGCTTCCTTGGCGTCGGGTTCATCGGTGCCTTCACCACGTTTTCCACCTTTTCCCTTGAGACCCTCAACCTTATGAGAGACGGTGAGTTCATGCTGGCCTTTACGAACGCCGGACTCAGCTTGGTTCTCGGCCTTGCCGCGTGCCTGGCGGGAATGACGGCGGGACGGGCTCTGGTAAGATGAAGGCGCTTACGCCAGGCGGTCCGCGTGCTGCCGGGACCCTTGACGGACGCTACCGCACCGAGCGCGCGGAAATCGGGAGACCGGGCGCCGGGCAGGAAGGGCGCGGCTGACGCGAGAGACCGCGAAAGGAGGTTTTCATGAAGATTCCGGAGGAGGCGACACTGCTGAGGGTTTTC
>CAZPZF010000325.1:2386-3245 GCA_964590705.1 uncultured Spirochaetales bacterium
GAGCGACCGGGACGGGGGAAAACCTCTGTACGAACGGATCGTCATGAAAGCCCGGGAACTCGACCTTGCCGGGGCCACGGTGATCAAAGGGATCCTCGGATTCGGCGCGGACAGCCGGATCCACGCGGCCAAGATCCTCTCGCTTTCGGACGATCTTCCCGTGATCGTCGAGATCGTGGACTCGGAGGAGAAGATCCAGCGGATCATCCCCTTCCTCGACGAGCACATCACCGAGGGGCTGGTCACCATGGAAAAGGTGCGAGTGGTGAAGTACCGCCATTCGCGGAGCGGGACATGACCGGTTTTTTGCTCGTCAGGCACGGCGAGACCGAGTGGAACCGCGTCGAGAGATTCCGCGGAAGGGCGGATGTCCCTCTCAACAGCAGGGGCCTCTCTCAGGCGGAGGCTACGGCTCAGGCGATTGCCGCTCGGTATCGCGTAGACGCGGTCTATTCGAGCCCGCTGTCCCGCGCGATGAAGACCGCGGAAACGATCGCCGCGCGGTTTTCCCTTTCAGTACATCCCTGCCCCGGTTTGATCGATATCGACTACGGCCGGTGGCAGGGGCTGAACCCGGAGCAAGTCCGGGCCGAATGGCCTGAGCAGGCCGCGGCGTGGTACGATTCCCCCCACATGGCGCGCATCCCGGGAGGGGAGTCTCTGGACGATCTCAGGAAGCGCTGCGTCCTGACTGTCTCCGATCTTGCGTCCAGGCACGAGGGACAGAAGGTCGTCCTGGTCGCTCACACGGTCATCAACCGGATGATCCTTCTCGCCGTGCTCGGACTGGGCAACGACCGCTTCTGGCGCCTCTGCCAGGATACCTGCGCGGTCAACGAGTTCAAGGCTGATGGGGGGG
>CAZPZF010000326.1:0-3240 GCA_964590705.1 uncultured Spirochaetales bacterium
CCTCAAGAGCATCAACATGCGGGTGGCCGCGGCGGGCGACTCCTACAATGACATCCTCATGATTCAGGAGGCCGACTCCGGGACCCTCTTCAGGGCGCCGGAATCGATCAAGGGGCAGTTCCCCGCCATTCCCACGGCGGAAACATATCAGGAGCTGGAGGCGAGGCTGATGGAGGGACTGTTCCCCTGATTTGACAGGCCCGGCCGATTCGTTGCACAATGGGATATCATGAAAAAACGGATCGGCTTCATAAAACGCCGCGCTCTTCCCCTTCTCGCCCTATCGGCCGCTCTCCTCTTTCTCCTGCCGCAGGGCTGCTCCCGAAGCGTGGTCCGTGACCCGGGCCGGATCGAGGACCAGGTCAGGAGGATCCTCTCGATTCCCACGCGGGAGTACCGGTACCGCGACCTCATCTACATCGACGAATCCAGATCCGTTCTCTCCATTAGGACCGTGGACAGGCGCCTCCTCTTCGGCATAGATATCTCGATCACCGCGGGAATCGACCTGAATGGAGATTTTTCGATCAGCCTGCCGTCCCCTGGCAAGGCTCTAGTAACCATTCCCGCGGCGACGATCCTCTCGGCTGATGCGGATGAGGAGTCGATCAGGCAGTACTTCTCCCGGGAGGTCGGGGGTTCGGTTTCTTGGCAGACCTACTACGGGGAGATCGAACGGAAGAAGGGGATCGTTACGGAAGACGCCGTTGCGCGGGGGATCCTGCGGGAGGCTGATGAGAACGCCAGGGCAATGGTCCGCAATCTTCTGGCCGCCCTGGGTTTCACGGAGATCGTCTTCACACCGCCTGAAGCGTCGAATCCGGGCTCCTCCTCCTCCTCCGCGGATCTGGGGGCTCCTCGATGAAGAAGAACCTGTACCGGAGGATCGTCATCGTCCTGGTCCTCCTCGTCGTCCTCGCCTCCGCGGTTCTCCTGATCGTGCGGGGAGGCGGCTTTTCCCTCAGGCTCCCATCCCTCTCCCTTGTGCGCGAGGAAACCCGGGTTTCGTCGGACACCCTCCTCCTGCACGCCGCAGACCTTCTCTCCGTCGAAACCATCGAGATCGTGCGGAAGTCCGTCTTTCCCTATGACTTCGTTCCGGATCGGTATCCCTGGGCTGTCCTCCAGTCGAAGGCCAAAAACGGGATGTCCCTCACGCCGGAGGAGGCTTCATACCTATCGGCCTTTGACACGGCGCGCGCCGTCGGAATAAACCTGGCTGTCCCCGACTACCGCTTCATCGTGGCGACCCTGCGGATCCGCGCCGGTTTTAACCTCTCGGCTTGGCGGATGGATCCCGGAAGCGCCGTCGAGATCGACCACGAAACAGGGCGGGCGACGGTCCGCCTTCCCGCAGTATCCATCCTCGATATCGTGATAGAGGATCCTTCGCCGGAAGCGTACGAATACCCCGACATCAGGATCAACCCCGAGCAATGGCGCGTTCTTTCGGCCTTCCTCATGCGCCGGACCGAGGAGGCCGGCATAGCACCCGAGATCCTGGCTGAAGCCGAGACTCGGGGAAAGGAGTTCTTGCGGGCCTTTTTCGAGGCAGCGGGATTTTCAGAGATCGTGTTCGTGTCTGCGGATTGAGGGATATCATCGGCTGGCTTGGCGCGCGGGGATATCGTCCATCATTTTCATCGTGCTGAGGATACGCAAGCGGAGCATGGAGGGAAACATATCTCCGTCTGCTTTGGGATGTTTTATGCTTTCACGATGGCCTGTTTCCTTTATCGAAAAGGGCGAACGATATCATTCGCCTCTCATTCGCTTTTGGTTGTAAGCCTACCCATCGATCATGGAAGAACTGGCAAGGGATGCTCATGTCCTTGGCGTATATTGCCATCTTTCGGCAGTGACGTTTTTCCCATCCGCTTCCTGGAATCGCGCATGGCGATCAACGTATTGACTTTGATGAATATTATTGGTTACATTGCCAACAAATAGAAGAACAATAACGGGGCCCTGCGAGAAGCCCCGTCAGGAGATTACAGAAATTATGGATGGAATCCGAGAATTCTCATCCATACGATCTGCGGCGGGCACCTCTGGGCGCAGGGTTTCAACATAAGCGAGGAGAAATACCGATGAAAAGACTGAACCGTGTCCGCTTTGCAGCTGTTATCTTCTGCATAACCGCCGCAGCCGCGTCTCCCTTGTTTGCCGAACAGTTCGGAACCACGCCGGTTAAGGGCAAGATTACGTTTATCGAACTAGGATCGGTAAATTGCGTGCCTTGCCAGATGATGCAGCCGGTGATGATCGAGCTTCAAAATACGTTCCCGACCGATGTAGCTGTCGTTTTTTATGATGTATGGACACCCCTTGGAAAACCGTACGCCGACAAGTATAGAATCAGGGTGATCCCAACTCAGGTATTCCTGGATCGTGAAGGAAACGAGTTTTTCCGCCACGAGGGGTTTTTTCCCCTGGCGGATATCCTGAAGGTTCTGGAAAGCCAAGGAGTGAAGAATCGCTAAAAGCTGTACACGGTGCCGTTCCGCGCAGAACCGCTGGCAGGGAGAATACCAATGAATGAGAACGATTTTATACGCTTGAAAAGGCGGGCTGTCATTCTGAAATCTCTCGCCCACCCATCCAGGCTTCTGATATTGGAGATGCTGCAGACCGGGCCCAAGTGTGTGGGCGAACTTACAGAAGCGGTAGGCGCGGACATTACCACCGTTTCAAAGCATCTTTCCGTTCTTCGCGGCGCGGGTCTGGTCCGGGACACCAGGCGGGGGACATTCGGTTACTATGAGCTGGTCTGCGACTGCGTTACCCATTTTATCGATTGCATTGAGAACGGATTGTCGTCTGACCATGTGAAAACCGCCCGTCGGGGGGATAAGAGAGAGGTGCATCAACCGATGATCTGACGCGTCCCAACAACCAATACAAGCGCCCCCAGGATTCGTTTGAACCATACGGCTCCTTTTTCCGCTCTCTTGCTTTTTATTAGAAGAGCGCTTATAAAATCACCGAATGTCCCGGCCGCGATTATCGCTGCGGTATGTCCAAGGGCATAGAAGCACATGAGAACCGCCCCGTACGCCACTTCACGGTTTCCCGCTGAGAAAATGAAGCCGAGCATGGGCGCGAGGAACGCGAAAGAGCAGGGTCCGAGAATGACTCCGTAGATGAGCCCCAGTGACAATGCCCCCGCCGCGCCGCGCTTCCCCGGCCTCGCGGAAAAGGAGAAGTTGATCCGCGAGAACGGCGGCACATCCATGAGCC
>CAZPZF010000327.1:0-3235 GCA_964590705.1 uncultured Spirochaetales bacterium
AAAACGGCATGATTCTTTTCAAAGAACACGCGTCATCTCTGTTGACATATTCCGATGTCGGGTCGATGATAGGCAATCAATCCGCCGCCACAGGGCACGAAGACACATCCCGCGCTTATGTCCTTTTTCCCGACCCGCAGGAAAGGCAAGGGGGCTCCCCTCACCCAACGTGCGTTGTCCGATTTATTCGCAAAGAGTGCCATATCGCTGCAATCTCATTGTACCGGTATAGGAATATTCTTGAATTGGAGCTTGCCCCTATCCCTGAATTCGATTTCCAGGAGGTTCACTCCTTGGAGATCCACGGAGCCCACATCGAATGGAACCGTTCCTGCGGTAGGGACATCCTTCACACATGTAAGCCCACCCCAGTCATCCGTGAGGCGCATCGTGCCTCCGTCCGTTGGCGGGAAACTCTTGCCCGCGGAATCGATGAGCCGCGCCTTGAAGAACCCTATCCATTCCTCCTGTTTATCGCCTTGATACGTTACGATAAAATCGGCCCACAGTTTACTCCCCTCCCTTCGGAGGGCGGTCAGCTCCACAGAAAAGCCGTCTATCCTCTGGACGAACGCTGGTCTATCTGCCGGACGTGGCGAACCCGTGGCAGCACTCGTTCCTCCGGGCCTGGTCGTGTTGTTCAGCATAGCGTCAACTTCCGGGGTTCGCGCGATTTTTACGGAAGCCGCCGAAACGACACGGCCGTCCTCGATCGAGAACACGCGGGCATTCAGCTTGATATAATCGTCGAATGGCGTGATCGAACCGATGACCAACGCTTCCGCTCCAATGAGCCGGCCGAGCCGGGCTGCCTGATCCTCGTCGAATACCGCCGTCATTCCAAGCTGAAGCTCCTGGATAGCCGCGTCGAGCTGGCTTCTCTCCACGATACTGAACGGAGCGTCTGTGGAAAAGAACGCGGTTGTCAGTTCCTCGGATACTGCCGCTCCCAATAGAGATCTCGTTCCATCCACCCGAAGAAATTCGTTGATCGCTATTCGATACAACCGCTCGTCCTCAAGTCCCCGAACGATCTCCTTCGTGAGGGTGCGAAGTCCTTTTTCAAAGGGATAGATCCTCCCCTCGACAGAATCGGAAATGCTGGTGCATGAAACCATCACGATAAGAAATGAGAAAAGCAAGAAGAACCATGGCTTTTTCATGAAATTCTCCTGAAATCCTGTCTGTCGAGATTTCGCTTTCCGGAGGAACGTGCTCCGGATTGGCATCCATCATATTACCGGACTATCTCCTTGCCGAAGCTCTCGATGAACAGCATCCAATGGCCTTGCCGCCGGACGTCACGAACGCTTCGTCTCCCAAGGAAAGCGCGGATTTGCGCGGCCGTACCCCTCATCAAAACGGATCGACCGATTTTCTAGTAAAAGCGGATCTCCAGTTTCCCCTTATCCTCACGGGAGAGCGAGTCGAAGAGATCTTCTCATCTCCGGACACGGAGATTCCGGTTGATTCATGTATTATCGGATTCATGTCATACGAAAATGGGAGGTATGACAGATGAACGCCACCGGGCATCAAGGATTACCGGCATTACCGTACACCCTCTCCTTCCCGACAGCGAGAATCAAGGCCTCTGAGGTGGCTCTTGACAGGGAGAGGAAAAACGGAACATACCGTTTCTCCGTAACCGCGGCGAAACACGGATCTCTCTGCTGCGGCAATACTTATCTCTGTCGAATCGTTGTGAACGGCGCGGGAACCGGCTTTTCGATCGACTCCGGCACATTGGGTACTGGAACCCCATCCTTTGGCGACATGATTTCTGGCGCTTCTTTTCGTCTCGCCGTCTCCGTTGGTTTGGCATGGATCGCGCCTGGCCAGAGGCCGTTCAGACCGGGGGATCTCATCCATATCGACGCTGGTCCGCGCGGGTCAGCGTCCCTCGTATACCCTGACTCTGGGCTCGTTGTCGCACGGGGTGAGGTAGTCGATGTCGATGGCTTCTGGGGACTAAGAATCATGATGGTATACGACAAACCCATGGCGATGGTAGGCCCGGATGGATATATTCGGGCAGAAGTATTCCTCGGCGAGCTCTCCCTCACGGTGGCTGACATCGTATCAATAGGGGAAGGGGCAATTGTACGGCTCGATACGGCCCTCTTCCAGCCGCTCGTTCTCAGCTCGGGAGGCGTTCCTCTAGCCAATGGATCGCTTCATGAATACCGAGATCTCCAGCCATCCTTCAAACAAACCTTCACACAGGAGACCACGACGGAGAAAGGGTGGCTTTTTTTCAGAGTGATGACAGGCAGCCGCCGCGGTTTCGCTCAGGGGAATAGCTGCATGCCTCAAGCACGCGGCCATTTACCATCTCTGATGCAACTCCTCCATTACCTCTGTTCAGACCGACTTCATGGGTATCTAAAAACCATCTCCCTTGACTCTTCAGCCTACATCTTGAAATGCTGCGCCTCACTTCAGGGAGAGACGGTAAAGGCAGCGGATCTTCTTCTTCGGCTATCGAGCAAGCCTGGAATTCTTTCCCGCTTCATCGTCTGCAATCCTGCTAAAAGCCTTGTTCATATAGACAGGATACTATCATCGGAGCTAATCGACCTCTGCGATGAGAACGAGATAGGAGCGGCGTCGAGAGAAACCTTGACAGATCTCGAGGACCCCTACCCCGCAGATGAGGTCGCAGAAAGGACGGTGGCAGCCCTCGATATCCTCTCACAGAGCATCCTCTTGGAACGATTGAAGGAAGAGGATTCGACTCTCTATGCAGGCTTTCGCAAGCGGTTCTTCCTGATGGAGGATATCGTCCGGCTCGATGATAAATCGATCCAGAAACTTCTGCGAGAAATCGATTATGAGATCTTAGCCCGCGTATTTTCGAAAAGCAGTGATAAATTGAAAGCGAGGATTATAGCGAATATGTCAAAGCGCGGGGGTATGATGCTGCAGGAGGAAATCGATATTCTTGGCAGGATATCAGACGAAGTGTATCGTGAAGCGGCAGGCAAATTGATTGAAATGTTACGAAGATTGATCGGATCGGGAGAGATCATATTATGACGTATCCAGACTGGGTGTACAAGATGATCGCGGAAGAGAGCGGGACAATCCAAGATGTGAGCCTGTCAGAAATCGATACTCTTGTTACACAACTCGTAGCTTATGCACGAAAGGCCCGAAGGGAAGGTCTTCTGTCTTTGGAGCAGGAAACCGAGGGGGCTGTGAGCCCCCTGCTCAAACTGGGACTCCAGCTAGT
>CAZPZF010000328.1:0-3199 GCA_964590705.1 uncultured Spirochaetales bacterium
AGTCTGCGCGCGGGTATGCCCGTTCGAGAAGACCTGCGAAGGGGCGTGTTCACGAACCGGAATAGACAAACCGATCCAGATCGGAAGATTGCAGCGTTTTGCCACCGATCTCGAGAAAGCGACCGGTTTCAAAGTGCTCGACCCTGTTCCCGCCACCAAGGAAAAGGTGGCACTTATCGGCGCAGGGCCCGCTTCACTTGCCGCGGCGGCCAATCTCGCCCTCGCCGGCTACGCAGTGACCATTTTCGAGAAAAACGCTCTTGCAGGAGGAGTCCTGACGTATGGGATCGTTCCCTCCCGCCTGCCCCAGTATGTGGTCGACGAAGAGATCCAATACGTAAAGGATCTCGGTGTCCGTTTCGTATTCAACACCCGGATCGGCAAGGATATCACCATCGACAAACTCAAGGAGGACGGTTTCAAGGCGATTTTCATCGGCGTGGGACTGCAGACATCCAAACCCCTCGATGTACCCGGCAGGGAACTAAAGGGGGTCGTGTCTGCTCTTGACTTCCTCGCCTCCGCCAAGCCGACAAACGGCAAGGGATGCGATGTCGGCGAATACGTCGTCGTAATCGGAGGCGGAGACGTTGCCATGGATTGCGCGACAACCGCCAAGCATTTAGGCGCCAAGAAGGTTACGGTCCTCTACCGGCGAACGCGCGAGGAAATGCCCGCCTATCAACCGGAGGTCCGCCACGTGGAGTCCATCGGGGTCAATTTCATCTATACGTTCGCTCCCGAGGCCTTCATCGGAAAGGACGGCAAGGTCTGCGCGGTGAAGGGGAAAGGGACCAGGGATAATTCAACGGTCGAGCTTCAGGCCGACCGCGTTGTTCTCGCCATCGGCCAGAAGGCGGACGAAGACGTTCCCTCGCTCGCCACGTTCACCTTCAACGGGAACACGATCGTCTCCGATGAGGCAAAGGACTGTAAAACAAACATCCCGTTCATCTTCGCCGCAGGCGACATCGTTAACGGCGGAAAGACCGTTGTCCAGGCGGTCGCCGCGGGAAAGGTGGCGGCCAAGAGCATTGATGAATACCTTACCAAAGAGAGGGCTAAGTGATATGGCGAAGCACGCGGATCTTTCAATCGATTTTCTCGGGTTTCCATGCGAAAACCCCTTCTTCCTCTCCTCCTCTCCCGTATCGGCGACCTACGATATGTGCGCCCGGTACCTCAAGACCGGGGGCGGTGGAATCGTGTACAAGACCGTAGGAACCTACATCCCGGACGAACCTTCCCCCAGATTCGACTACACGCGAAAGGAGAATCTCCCCTTTGTCGGGTTCAAGAACATGGAACAGATATCGGACCATCCCTACGAGGAGAATCTCGAGTGGATCGCCCGCCTCAAGAAGGATTTCCCGAACAAGTGCATCATCGTATCCATCATGGGGATGAACGAGGAAGACTGGACCCGCCTGTCGAGGGACGTGACCGCCGCCGGAGCCGATATCCTCGAATGCAACTTTTCCTGCCCGCAGATGACACACGAGGGCATGGGTTCAGACGTGGGAGCGAGTGTGGATCTGATCACCAGGTTCACCAAGGCGACCCTCAAAGGAACCAACCTTCCGGTAATGCCCAAGATGACCCCGAACATCGAAAAGATGGAAGTCCCGGCAAAGGCCGCGATCAGGGCGGGAGCCCACGCGATCGCAGCGATCAACACGATCAAATCAATCACAGGAATCGACCTCGACCACCTCTGCCCCTTCCCCGTCGTCAACGGGAAATCGTCCATCTCGGGGTATTCAGGAAAAGCGGTGAAACCGATCGCGCTCAGGTTCATGGCGAATATGGCTACGGATCCGGAACTCAAGGGCATCCCCCTGAGCGGAATGGGCGGAATCGAGAACTGGGAGGATGCGGCGGAATTCCTCGCGGTCGGCTGTAGCAACCTCCAGTTCACCACATCGGTCATGCAGTACGGATACCGGATCGTGGAGGACCTGATCAGCGGACTCTCGATCTACTTGGCGGAAAAAGGATACGCGAGGGTCGGCGACTTCATCGGTTCGGCTCTCCGGAACACCATTCCCGCGGACAACATCGACCGTGATTTCAAGATCTACCCAAAGATCGACCTTGAGAAATGCGTCGGCTGCGGTCGATGCTACCTGTCATGCCACGACGGCGCTCACCAGGCGATCGAATGGGACGCGGAAAAACGGCGGCCCAAGATAGACGAGGAGACCTGCGTCGGCTGCCACCTCTGTCTCCATGTCTGCCCCGTCTACGAGTGCATTACGCCGGGCAAGATTGTATTCAAGCCCAAGGATCAGTTCGGCCGCGGCAGCCTTGCCAAGTATACGGAAGACGCCCCGAACAAGAGGGAGATCGTGTACAGAAAGGCCCATCGCTGAGCTTCACGCGTTCATTCGATATTGAATCCTGCGCCTCACAGGAAGGGCGGCGGTACCAACCCCGCCCTTTTTGTTTCTCCCGCCTGAAAGGATGCGTCTGCGTATTCATGCGGACGAATCGGCCTTGACTCTGCGAGTATCCAGGTACACAATGCCACGGTAACGAACCCATTGCCTCAGGGAGAAACGATCATGTTCGGTCTGCCTGCCACGACCAGCCTCGTGCTTTTCGGTTTTCCCGCGTTTTGGATCCTCTATACCGTGATCTTCCTCATCAAGACGAGGAACTGGTCAAGCGAGGACCGGGAAGAGGATACCCGCGGATGAACCCCATCGTCCTCATCTTCCTCGTTTTCTACTATGTCGTGGTCGTGGCCATCGGATTCATCGCGGTACGCAAAAAAGGTACCAAAGATCTCGAAGGGTATTTCCTCGGCGGTCGGCAGGTCAGCCCCATCGTGACCGCGATGACCCTTCAGGCCACGTCGATGAGCGGCTATATGTTCCTGGGCGCCGGTTCCGAAGGATACCGGGCGGGATACTGGTCGATCTGGTACGCCGTCGGGGACATCGGCGGGGGAATCGTAAATCTTTCGCTCATCGGACGGAGGATGCGCAAGCTCTCCCAGATCCTCGGATCGCTCACATCGATCGGATACCTGGAGAACCGGTATCCCCATCCAGCAACTCGGCTCGTCGCGGGGACCCTCAGCATCCTGTTCCTCTTCTTCTACGTTCTCGCGCAGTTCATCGCCGGGGGAAAGGGGATGGCGCTCGTCACGGGACTTCCCTACTGGGCATCCCTCCTCATCGCCGTGGGGATCATC
>CAZPZF010000329.1:0-3154 GCA_964590705.1 uncultured Spirochaetales bacterium
GGGTGAGCGGCGGACTGCTCTCGGAGGGAACGGATATATCCCGTAGGATGGGCATCCTTCTCGGTTTCCTCTTTTCCCTTGGGTTCGTCGGGCTCGCGATCCTCGTTTCGCTGCTGGTTTCCAAGAGTTTCGCCGAGCCTCTTCTCCATCTCGGGCGCGTCATCCGCAGGATCGCCTCCGGGGACATCACGGAGCGGGTGTCCATGAAGTCTGCCACCAGAGAGCTCTCAGCCCTCTCCGACATCTTCGACAATGACCTGATCGGGCCTTTTCGGGAGATCCTCGTTTCGGTGAAGGACTTGATCGCGCGAAACGGCGGGGTGAGCCAGGCCTCTTCGATGTACGTGGAGCAGACCATTGTCAGCGTATCTCAGATCAACACGAGGATCGCGGCTATACGGGAGAGGCTGGGCAAGCTGGACGCGAACATATCCGACGCTTCCGAATCGGTTGAGCGTATCCTCGCCGGGATACGAGAACAGGGGACCCATATCGCGGCGCAGTCCGCCGCGGTGAGCCAGACGTCAGCGGCCATCGAGGAGATGTCCGCGTCGATCGCGAGCGTGGCCCGGATCGCCCAGGAGAAGCGGCGCGGGGCTGACAGCCTGGTCGGCATCACGGACCAGGGCGAGGAGAAGGTGGATGTCGCGGCCAAGGTGATCGCCGAGACCGCGGAGGGCATCGACCAGATTCTGGGGATGATCTCCGTGATCAACGCCATCGCCGCCCAGACCAACATGCTCGCCATGAACGCGGCCATAGAGGCGGCGCACGCGGGGGAATACGGAAGGGGCTTCGCCGTCGTAGCCGGCGAGATCAGGCGGCTGGCCGAATCGACTGCTTCGAACGCCAAGAAGATTTCCTCGGATCTCAAACGCTACGTGCAGACCATCAATACCGCAAGCGAGGCGAGCGGAGCCGCGCGGAGGAGCTTCTCGAAGATCAAGGAGGAGGTCCGTATATTCGTCGACGCCTTCGGCGAGATCTCGGGCAGCACGGCGGAATTGGCCGCGGGCACGTCTGAGATCGTGAAGGGCATGGAATCGCTCCTCGGACTTTCGCGGCAGATCGACTCCGGCTCCCAGGGCATCACGGGAAGGGCGGGCGAGATCGACGCCGCGCTCCAATCTCTCGGGGAATTCTCAAAGGAGACGATCCGGAATATGGAGGATGTCGCGATTAGTGCGCAGTCGGTCACCTGGGCGCAGAACGAGATATCGAGGCTGAGCATCGAGAACAACAGGAACCTGGAGGAACTGCGGAAGCGGATGGGAGCCTTCAGGCTGGCAAAGGAAGAGAAGGGCCTTTCCGAGAACGGCCTTTCGATCTCATCGGCCATCCTCATGCATCAGAACTGGCTGGTGCGGCTGCGGACGTTCATGGACGGCATGTCTAAAATGGAGGACAGCGTCGTGACCGATCCCGCGCGCTGCGATTTTGGGGGATGGTATCTTTCTGCGGGCGCGGAACGCTTCGCCGGCGAGGCCGAGTACCGGAGACTCGGGGAGGCTCATGAGGCTCTGCACGGGATAGCCGCGTCCCTGCTCGGATCGAAGAAGGACGGCAGGCCCGCCGATGAAATCGAGAAAACGTATGCGCGGATCGTGGAGAAATCGCGGGAGATCGTGTCCATCCTCACCGGCTTGAAACAGCGGGAAACTCCGGCTGGAGGCGAAGAAATGTCCGCAGGCAAAGCCGTGTCCGGAGATGCCGAGGAGCTCGAGCCGATGGACGAGGAGATCGAGACCATGGGGGCTGTGAAGTCGGGCGGCGCGGCCGCGGGGGGGAGAACGTGAAGGAACAAACATGGAGGAGCCCGGTACTTTCCGAGAGAAAGCCGGCCCTGAGGAGGATCGTATCCCGGCTCACGGAACGATTCGGGTGGGCCTCGATTTTAGGAACCGATTCCGAGGGGCTCGCCTACGAGGTGACGGGAAAGGGGTACAGCGTCAAGGAGAGCCGCTGGAGCGAACGAGGATTCGTGGTCAGGGTTTTCCATGAAGGCCGCTGTTTCGAGTACGCATTCAACGCGCTCCCGGAGGACGAAGGCGCCGTGGCGGTTGAACGGGTCGCGGCGTTCGTGGCTGACGCGGAGCGGATGGCGGAGGCTGATAGATCCGGCGGCGCGGCCGCGGAAAGGCCCCGCGGCGCCTTATCGGCGCATGCCTTTGCGCCGTTCGTGGAGGACGCCCTCACGCTCGAGCGCTTCGCGCCCGCGGGTGATGACCCGGTGACCACCGATCCCGGCGCCGTATTCGCGGTCATGAAGGGAATCGGAAACGAAGTCATCGCCGCGACCCCGCTCATCGCGAGCTGCCGGGTCCGCTACGAGGGCGTTCGGGTCGGCAAGCTCTACCTCTCCCCGGCCCGCGACCTGGAGCAGTCCCTGATCTGGAGCCAGGGCTACATCTTCCTCGTTCTGCGTAGGGGGGAGCGGAACAAATTCTCCTACAGGAACTACGCGGGACTCAAGGGCCCATCGCTTCTGGAGGAAGTACGCGCTGGAATCGGACAGGCGGTCGAGGAAGGGCTTGCCATCCTGGATGCCGGGAAACTCGTGCCGGGCGAATACGACGTCATCTTCTCTCCAGACGTCGCAGGTATCATCGCCCACGAGGCCTTCGGGCACGGCGTGGAGACGGACATGTTCGTTCGCGGCCGCGCGCTTGCCGCCGAGTGCATCGGGAAGCGGGTCGGTTCAGAGAAGGTCGGGATGCGAGACGGCGCAGCCTCGACCTCGCACGTCGCGTCCTTCCTGTTCGACGACGAAGGGACCCTTGCCGGGGACACGGCCATCATGGAACGGGGGATCCTGAAAGCCGGAATCTCCGACGCCCTTTCCGCGGATATCCTGCGGATGCCCAGAACGGGAAACGGCAGGAGGGAGTCTTTCGACCGCAAGGCCTACGCCCGCATGACGAACACCTTTTTCACGGCGGGCACCGACAGCCTGGAAGAGATGATCGCATCGGTCGAACACGGCTACCTCATCGATCGGGCCCTTTCGGGAATGGAGGATCCCAAGAACTGGGGGATCCAGGTGGTTGCGCTGGTGGGAAGGGAGATCAGGAACGGAGCGTTTACAGGAGCAGTGGTCTCTCCGGTTGTTCTGACCGGCAGCGTTCCGGATGTACTTGCAGGTGTGAGCGGGGTT
>CAZPZF010000330.1:0-3132 GCA_964590705.1 uncultured Spirochaetales bacterium
AAAAAACGGATTTCATCTTTATTTCGCCGCCGCAGGAACACATAAATTTTTGGGTTGCTGTCGTAGTCCGGGCGTTTTTACTGATCTGTGCCATCGTAAGCTCCTTATGAGTACTCGCTCATTCATGAACGCTGTTCTAGGATTAGTGTACTTTCACCTGCGCAAGCTCACCGAGTCAGCTTCGCACACCAGGGGAAAAGATAGCATAGAAAAGGAAAAAATGTCAAGACGAGGGGATGATCCGCCACCCGCCTTCAGCTTCCATATACCGGAAGCGGTCAGCGGGAAGATCGAGGGCGCGCCCATCGCTTGAGGAAAGATGGATCCGCTTCGAGAGGATGTTCACATCGGATACACGGTAGAGAGTGTCTTCGAAGGGTATCTTGCTGCCTTCCGGGGGAAGCTTCTTCTTCTCTTCGTGATAGAAATCATACTCGTAGGAGAGGCAGCAGAGGAGGCGACCGCAGGGGCCGGAGATCTTCATCGAATTGAGGGAGAGGTTCTGTTCCTTGGCCATCTTGATGGACACGGGTCGAAGTTTATCGGTGAGGCCGTGGCAGCAGTATGTCCGGCTGCAGACCGCAGCGCCGCCGATGACCCTGGATTCGTCCCGAACCCCGATTTGCCGCAATTCGATTCTCATCTTGAAAATGCCGACAAGATCCTTCACCAATTCACGGAAATCGACACGCGCGTCCGCAGTGAAGAAGAACAGGATCTTCGGTTCATCGAGAAGATAATGAGCGGATACCAGCTTCATGTCGAGGTTGTGCAAGGCCGCCTTCTCCTTGCAGACGTCGAGGGCGTCTTGTTCCTTCGCGATATTAGCTCTAAAGGTGGCCATATCGTGCTCGGAGGCTCTCCGGCTGACCTGCACGATATCCCTGTTCTGGATCTCGTTCGCGTCGGTGACGACACCGAGGATGCGCCCGAGATCCTTCCCGTATCTGCTGGGCACGATCACATGTTCCCCCGCTTTGAAGGGAGGCTCCGTGGGGTGCCAGCACAGCTCGACCTCGCATGAATGGACGATCTTGACACGATAGTACGGTCCCTGTGAAGGGCCGCGCGGCAAAACCTGCCGCGCCTGGAGATCTTCCTGTTTTTCCGTTTCTGGGAATGCACCTATCGTGGGAATAGATTCCTGCGTCTGGTTCATCTAAAGTCTCCTCACCGCATCAAATCGACAAGGAGGCCGTTTATCTCCTCGATTTTTCGCAGTATTTCCATCTGATCCCGCTGATTCAGAAGAATGCCGCTCGCCAGTCTGTCAAGTTTCTGGTCTACCAGCTTCACAATGGTCAGTCTCTTTCGCTTCATGATATTGATTCCAGAAATAGTTTCCTCGATCGCATAGCTCTTTCTGATGACAAGGGCCAGGAAACCGCGCACAGCCTCTTTGTACGCCTTTATCGTACCCACTGTCGGATCATTTTTCAAGCGCTCACCAGTCTCGTGGACCTCGTCGAGAAGAGCTTCTAATTGCTTTTCCGGTTCCTCATCAAGGGCGAAGAATTCGTTTTCTCCATCCGTTTCTTCAACGGAACGTAACAAATCGGGAAACAACCGCGAAAGGCCGCTTTTTTTCTCGATCCTTTTCTTTTCTTTCTTATAATCCTTGTAAACCGTTCTGTCGAAAGGATCTATCCTTTCCATGAATAGATCTCTCTCCGGTTCTCAGGCCTGGAGTATCCGTTGTCCGGCTGTTCATAGGAACGTTGGAAGACGGAAGGCTCGGGTTCCCGGACAGGCTCCTGCGGTGGCTTTGACAGGCTTCCCTGCGAAGGCGAAGGGGTGATAAGGCAATTCCCATGAAGAAGCACTCCATCCTCGACGACCATTCGGGGGGTCGTCACGTTTCCGATGATCATTCCGGTAGACAGGACGATTACCTTTTCGGAGGAAGTGACATTGCCTTTGAGGATCCCCCCAACGATCACGGTGCCCGCGACGATCGAACAGTGTGCCCTTCCCTTTTTTCCGATGAGTACCTTACCTTCGGTGTTGATGCTTCCAACAAAGTCTCCATCGATCCGAAGCAAACCGGTCAGCTTGAGTTCGCCCTTGAAGGATGTTCCTTCTCCGACGATGGAATTGATGAAAGCGCGGTCATTTAGTAATTGGTCACTCATTACGTTTCCTACCGATGTATACAGGCGTTCCGGCTAGTCTGTCAAGTCATTCTGGATATTGAGATAGCGCTTAGGGTCGACTACCTGAGAGCCAAGGTGAACCTCGAAATGGAGGTGAGGGCCGGTTGACAGACCCGAGCTGCCCATCGTCCCGATTCGCTGCCCCTGAGTCACCATGTCCCCTTCTTCCACATAGACAGTGTCGAGATGCGCATATTTCGTATAGAACCCGTAATTATGCCTGATTCGTACGTAGTTGCCGAAACCAAACGCCTCATACCCACGCTCGACAACCTTACCGTTGGCGGCCGCGATGATGGGTGTTCCTCGCGCATACGCGAGGTCGATCCCTTTATGGAGATACAATTTTCCGGTGAATGGATGAATGGCAAGCCCGAAATCGTTCGTCAGTCTGCCCTTCACCCCTTCCAGAGGCCACAGAGTAGGAAGTTCGACGAGCAATTCCTTGTGGGAAACGAGGATCTGCGTGATTTGCCCGAGGTCGCTCACAGACCGATCCATGAGTGAATTGAGACTCTGCAGCTCGCTCAATTCCTGGAGTACTCCTTCCTTCTGCTCCTGGACGCCGAAAAACGAAGAGAGATCGCCGTCTCCTGTCGTGCCAATCGCGGAAGCCGAGCCGGTAAGCCCGAGAACGTCGAGAGTGTTGTCCAACGCGGTCTGGAAAGCCCGTGACATCTTGGAGACTTCGGCGATCTCGTCACGGATCAACTCGAGGTTCGCCTCGGTTTCGGTTAGGGAGGATGTTTTCTGGATCAGAAGGCGGGACATTCCGCTGTAATGGGTACTGAGGAAAAAGAAGGAAACGAGCAGCCCAGTGACGAGGATGGCAAGAAAAAAGAGAGAAAAGACGGAAATTCGGAAGTTGAATATCTTCTTTTCCGAATGGGGGATGCACATCACTGTGAATTTTTGTCTCCCCAGCAGGAGGAGGCTCGCTACACCCTCCCGAAGGCGATCTCCAGTCTTTCTAAAAAAC
>CAZPZF010000331.1:0-3115 GCA_964590705.1 uncultured Spirochaetales bacterium
TTCCCGGGCGCGGAAACCGGAAGCTTAGGGTCGACCCAGGTTTTCTCATACGCCCCTGACGCAAGCGGAGAAAACCTGCGCGTCGGGTACTCGGTCGACTGCGGGGACATCACCGGAGACGGTCTTGCCGACGTCCTCGTGGGCGTTCCTTATTACAACAATACAACCTATTACTGGGGCGCGATCTACGTCTATACGAGTTCCGGCGCTGGGGCGTCGGTTCAATTTGACACCGCCAAGCTGATCTGTACGACCGGTCTCACGGGACAGACCTACGCGGGGCAGTGCGTTTCCGTAGCCGGGGACCTGAACGGGGATGGAATAGACGACATCGCCTACGTCCTTCCGGGAGCGGACAACCCGAATCCCGACTGCGGCGCCGTGGGGATAATCTTTGGCGCTGATTCTCTGAGCGGCAGCCTCACGTACGACATCCGCGTCGATGGCGTCGCGGCAAGCGAGCTGCTCGGCGGCCATAATATGGCTCCCGATACCTTCGAAATGGGACGCACTCTGGGGAGGAAATAGGGCGCAGGCCCGGAAAGCGCCGGTCACGCGGATGGAGCGCCGGCCGGATGACTGGCGCCTCCCGCCCCGCCCGGTGCAGCGCGCGCCATCGACATGAAAGAAAGCGCCGGTCCCCGGTCAGGGACGCGGCGCCATCGCGGCCGCGCGCGCCCGCGGAATTCCACCTCGGTGTAAGCCCTCACCCCGCCGCTTTCAACACCTCTGCCAGGGTCTTAACCGCGCCGGAGAGGATCTTCTCGGGCGACATGGTGAAGTTCAGCCTCATGGTGTTAAAGCCCTCCTCAGGATCCGCAAAGAAGAACTTCCCAGGAACATACGCTACGTTCCGCTCAACCGCCTTCTGGTAGAGCTTCACCGCGTCGAGCCCCTCGGGGCCCTCGAGCCAGATGAACATGCCGCCGTCCGGCTTTGACCAGCGGTATCCGGCCGGCATATAGTCGGAGAGGGCGTTGAGCATGGCCTCCTGCTTGGGCCGGTAGATCGAGACGATCTTGGGAAGCTGGACGTCGAGGTATCCCCCCGCGAGGTACTCCGCGGCAAGGGCCTGGTTGAAGGTGCTGGTGTGGAGGTCGATCCCTTGCTTCACCATGACGAGCCAGGGGGATACCTCGGGGGGAGCGATCGAGAACCCGATCCTGAGGCCGGGCGCGAAGATCTTGGAGAAGGTACTCATGTAGATGACGTTGTCCGGCGCGAATTGCTTGATCGGCGGCAGAGCCTCCCCGCGGTATCTGAGGCGGGAGTAGGGGTCGTCCTCCACCAGAAGGGCGTCGTGCCTCTTGATGATTTCCGCCACCATCTTCCTCCGCTCCAGCGAGAGGGTCCGGCCGGAGGGGTTCTGGAAGGTCGGGATGAGGTAGATGAACCGGATGGTGTTTTTTGTCAGTACCGATTCGAGGGATTCGGGGAGGATCCCGTTCTCGTCGGTCTGGATGCTCACGTAGTTCGGCTCGTACGGGGCAAAGGCCTGGAGCGCGCCCAGGTAGGTCGGGGCCTCGACAGCCACGAGGCAACCGGGTTCGATGAACACCTTTCCGATCGCGTCGAGGAGCCCCTGCGAGCCGCTGGTGATCTGGATGTCCTGGGCGCCGAAGGTGAGCCCGATCTTCCTGAGGTAGCGCGCTAGTTCCTCCCGGAGCGGCACGAAACCCTCGCTCACATCGTACTGGAGCGCGTGCGTGGAATACTTCTCGAAGACACGCCTCGTCAGTTCCCCCATGATGTCGAGGGGGAAGCTCTCCGGAGCGGGAATCCCGCCCGCGAGGGACACCATGCCGGGCTTGTTCACGACTTTCAGGATCTCCCGAATGGCGCTGGGGCTGATGTGCTTGGTCCGTGATGCGAGGAGAGGTTCGATCTTCATTGTGCACCTCCACGTAGTTCCGCCGCCGGCAGGCGGTAGAAAGATGATTTCATTGTATAGGCAATCGTTACGCTGTCAAGAAACAGTCGGAATCCATTTTGGGGAGAAACTGTGCTGTCCTCGGTATTTCCCGGAGTATCGCGATTCCGGCGGCGCTCCCATGGATTGCCCTCAGGCGGCGCCGCGGATACGGGATCATTCGTTTTCCTTTCCCTTTGCCATGATCTTGGCCCAACTGTCCTGGAGGGTCACGGTCCGGTTGAAGACAGGACGTTCCGGCGTAGAATCGGGATCGGCGCAGAAATAGCCCACGCGCAGGAACTGGAACCGGTCACCGGGCCGTACCGACCTCAGGCACGGCTCTACGATTCCCGTGAGGATTTGGAGGGAGTCGGGATCGATGCTCGAGGTGAAGTCCTTTCCCTCGTCGATCTCATCGGGAGCCGGCACGGTGAAGAGTTGGCTGTAGAGTCTGATCTCCGCCGGGATGCCGTAACGGGCGCTCACCCACTGGAGGGTTCCCTTGACCCTGCGATGGTCAGGGGTGTCCCCGCCGCGGCTTTCCGGGTCATAGGTACAGCGCAGTTCGACGACCTTTCCGGACGCGTCCTTCCGCGCTTCCGTACAGGTGATGTAATAGGCGTGCTTGAGCCTGACCTCGCTTCCCGGCGAGAGGCGGAAGAATTTTTTTGGAGGGTTTTCCATGAAGTCAGCGCGGTCGATCCAGAGCTCGCGGCAGAACGGGACCGTGCGTTTACCCGCGGAGGGATCTTCCGGATTATTCTCGCATTCGATCTCCTCGACCCTGTCTTCAGGATAGTTCTCGATGACGACCTTGAGGGGATCGAGGATCCCCATGACCCGAGGCGCCCGTTTATTGAGATCCTCCCTGATGAAGTACTCGAGGAGGGCGTAGTCGATCACACTGTTCTTCTTTGCGACTCCGATCCGGGCGCAAAAAGCCCTGATCGCCTCCGGTGTATAGCCCCGGCGCCTGAGTCCGGAGAGGGTCGGCATCCGGGGGTCGTCCCATCCCCTGACATACCCCTCCTTGACGAGCCGGAGCAGTTTGCGCTTGCTCATGACGGTGTAGGAGAGGTTCAACCGCGCGAACTCGATCTGCCGCGGCGCGTAAATACCGAGCTCCCGGATGAACCAGTCGTACAGGGGGCGGTGATTCTCGTATTCGAGAGAGCAGAGGGAGTGGGTAATGCCCTCGATGGA
>CAZPZF010000332.1:0-3069 GCA_964590705.1 uncultured Spirochaetales bacterium
AGAGGATCAGTTCATTCTCCTCGATCTCCGTTATGATGTTCTCGAGGTTCTCTTCTGCCGCTGTAGCGGATGCCCCGATCAGAAGCGTGAAGTGATATTTCTTGAAAATTACACAGTACAGAGGATAAGCAAACCCGGCTCGTACCGTCTTTCCGTGTTCCCGTGGCTCGGCGTCGACGATCGCTTTAAGATGCTCTTTCGGCTCGAAGTATTTGTGGTATTTATCCTTGATGAGTCCTTGGAGGTATTCAACCTGTTCTCCGATGATTTTACGGGTGTTGAGGATATCGATGAGCACCTTCTGGTATCCGGCAGGTTCATCGTAGAAATAATGGGGAAGATAGGTTGAACAGAAGTAAGAGAAGTCCGTGGCGGCCCGATCTATACGCTCCTGTTTTTCCCGCTCCTTCCTCTCCGTTTCCTTCTGTTCCTGCAGGGACTGCTTCGCGGAATCCGGGGAACCGATGATCTCTGAAAGAGCGGATCGGGGAGAACCGCTCATGTGGGTGATTCCATACCGGCAACAACGGCGGTAATCTGAGAGAGAAGATCGGGATGTCCGGCGAGCTCGCCCTGGAGAGCCTTCAGGAAATCGTTACGCGCCGCCTCATAGCCCTTTTGGAAATCGAGCCGGAACTTCGATATCTTCAGCTGGCTATTGGCTAGGTCTTTCACCGCTCCTATCATCTCTGCGGAACTCTCGAAATCAAGCTCGTCAACCGTCTTGATGTATTCGAAGATCTGGCCTGCCAGCATCGACGTGATCGTTTCGACAACATCGGTGTTCGGATTGTTCCTCACCGCCTCGATGATGACCTTCGATTCTTCCACTGCGCGCTTGTACTGCGATGCTACCTCAGCTGAGCTTTTATAGCTTCGCCGTACCGCCTCACGGGAAACGCCAAAACCTTCTTCCTGGAGGGCATCCGCGATTTCATTGAACGTCATCTTCTTCGAATCGTGCATAGTGACGATTCGTTCCGTCAGGTCGTAGAGATCAGCCTTGCTTCTGCGTCCCATAATCACTCCACGACCGTGATAGCGGCATCGTCGATTATCCCATCCTGGAGATCGATTCCCTTGGGCGAGATCTTGTACAAACGGATCTTTTCCCGTTCCCGGAACGGATGCGGTTTCTCTGATCTTGCCACATAGCCCTTGTCCACCAGGTACTCCAATTCCCTCTTGAGGGAATCCGGTTCGTGATACTGGTAGTAGGTGCTGATGATCGCCTGCTCATCCGCCGTTTCCGGGTGAACATACCGCAAGAAAGCCAACAGCTTCCCGCGGATTATTTTTTTATCTTCCATGCGCCATCATCCCCATGATATTCTGGATCGAACTGGCGAGGTTCACGCTCATCGCGTCGATCCGCTGGTTCGTTTCACGGCTCTCCTCACGCCATCCGCCGAGGTCTTTGTACATATCCTCTTTCGTTACATATTCGCGCTCTACGCACGCCACTCGTTCAGTGACCCCGGAAATCAAACCTTCCAATTTCTCGTCCATCTCATCGGAACGAGCCTGGTACGCGTCGAGCTTCTTCGCGATGTCTTCCTTCATCGTTTTTATAGAAGCCGTAAGCCCGGAAACCTCCTTTTTGATTTCACGGAGCAGAAACCAGACGATAGCGACCAGGAGAAGAAGAACTGGTATCATACCGAACTGGCCGAGCAGGTTCGATAAAATAGACTCCATCAGTCACCCCCGAATAAACGGGGGACAAGAAGCCCCCCGATCACAATGACAGCCGCGCCCGCTCCCACTCCGGTCCAGAACTCCGGCCAGTGCCACCTAAGGGCTTGTCTCAGCAGCGTTTCCAGATTTTCGCTTCCTGAGTTCGTCAGCCAGGTCAGCACTTCGTTTACATCTGACGCTTGCTTCAGATTCAAGTCGATCAGATACCGGACGTCGCTCCGGAGGGCTTCCCGGTCCTCCTTGTCCGCTTCGATCGTCGCCAGCGCTCCCTCCGTCCATGCCTGGTGCAGATCGAGTTCCGCCAGAATCTCCTCGTCCGTCATTGCAGCGGGATCGGGAGACGGCGACTGCGACCAGCACGGAAGCAAGAACACCAACGAGAACACCAGCAAGAAAAATATACATCGTTTCATTCGTCCTCCTCGTTCAGATGATACGCTGTCAGGCTGCCGACTCCTCAAACACGGGAACGGTGATATACTCCGTCAGATGATCCGGAAGCGTTCCCGAGCTTGATTTCCTTCACCTTATCCATGATGATGCTGAAGTAGACAGGGGTGAAAACACCGGCAAGCGCCAGTCCGGAAAAGATGATGTCTGACATCTCAAGGCCAAAAACTGTTCCGGGAGCGATGATACCCCACAGGGCTTTGCAGAGAGAGAATCCGCCAATCCATAACGCGGCGATCACCATCGACCACTTTGAAATCTCCTTGGCTGATGCCGTATGCTTCGTGCTTTCGATCGTCGCCAGAAGTTCTTCCTTCGGTTCTTCCATCATGTGTACTCCCATGAGATGGTTTCCGGATTCACCCGGTTTTCCCATCGGTCCCAGGCGAATCCCCTGTGGATTTCATAATGCAGGTGTTTCCCCGTGGAAAACCCAGCGTTCCCGACCACACCGATAGTGTCTCCCCGTTCGACAGCGGTCGGCCCATCGAAATTGTTCAAGCAGAATACCGGCCATCTGGCGTCTCCGGGTTGTTCATCCCATGACAATCCGGCGGGATCGAATGCGTGTTGACTGAACGCCTGGGAACCATAGGTATGGGCAAAGACATGGAGAAGCCCGGACTGGCCGTTAAGCATCATCACGACGCCGTAGGTGTCATGCCAGTATTCGAGAAATTGAGACGGTACCTGCTGTTTCCCGTCTCTGGTTCGGGCGAAGATCACCCGGTTGTCCGGCCAGGACTTTTCCCTGTCGGGACGAATGGAGATCATGCAGAAGAGTCGGCCGTTCTCCGGGGCTCGATAGAGGACCTTGACGGAATTCCAGTCGTCACCAGCGAGATCGATAGCTCCGTGTTTGTGGGTCCGCTTCTCAAGCGGAACCGAAAGTGGGCGCATTTCGTTGAATGGGGCGGATAT
>CAZPZF010000333.1:0-3056 GCA_964590705.1 uncultured Spirochaetales bacterium
AACAAAGTGTTACCGATGTGCTTAGATAACTGTAACCGATGTCCCCAATAGAACACGGAAAGATGGAAATTGTCCAATGGAATGATGTAGAAACAGATCTTTTTCAGCGAAGGGTACAGCGCTCGTTTCCCGGTTCCGTATCGCTTATGGATCTCGTCAAGCATCAGGAGCATTCCGGAAATGGTAGGATCTTTCCGGTATAGATCGAAAAACCATATGTTCCGCGTGATCTCTTCCGAAGGAAGAGCTCCGTCACACAGCCGTGTCCCGGAAAGATTCTCGCAGAATTCGGTGGCGGTCGCCCTGGTTTCATAGGAGAAACGGGAGAGCGCTTCTGTAAGGGGTTTCCATCCGCCGGAGTCGAGTTCCCTGTTTCCGATATACCACTCGAGCAGGAACAGCGTGGTCAGGCGTTGCTGGCCGTCGATGGGGATGAAATAGTCCTTTTCGTCTACGGTGCGTACCGCTCCGTAGACGAAATCGAGTTCCAGATTCTCGTCATTTTCCAGAGCGGAAAATATCGCGTCAAGGAAGCGTTTCCGGATCTCCTCCTCACCTTTCCTCCCATGGGCGTAATCGCGCTGTATCATCGGAATACGCACGCCTTCGAAGCGGTATGTATTGACCGAACCATCGGCTGTCTCTATTCCGAGTTCACCGGAGAGGAGGTCTATCAGGTTGTACTTGTTCATTTCTTTTTCCCTTTCACAGGAAGGAAACGCTCGAGCGTTTTCGTTATGAAGGCGCTGGACTGTTCGATATCATCGTGGTTCCATTTGGTTCTGGATCTTGTTCCGTCTGTATCGAAGTATTTCAGAAAGGTGTTTTTGGTGCATATCGGGATGAACGCGCCCCGCATGTCCTTCTCTATGATCATCCTCCGCTTGGTGGGGAAGAGCGCGTTCCGATAGGATCTGTTCATGCCGGAATCGAGGAGGACGAGATTGCCCAAGCTGTTTTTCTTGTCCTGGCTTGTTTCATCCTCCCCGCTCAGCTTGATGATATCGGCCTGAATCTGTTCAAAATCACAGGCTTCGGTCGATTTCTTGTTTCCAAGAAACGCTTCTATCCTCTTGGAGAGTTTCTTATCACCCGCTATTTCAGGGACATCTTCTTTCGCGGCTTTCATCCATTCCTCCTGAGCGGCCCGGTCCTTCAGCGGGTTGGCTGTGGCGGAATCTATATGCTCGATGTCCCATTTCTGCTCGGCGAAGGCTTGGAACGGGAATTTCTGGATGGCCCTTTTCTCTTTGCATTGTTTGACGATGTATTCGAGGTTGAAGAGGAGGAGTATCTCCCTGATCTTCCGCCTGTCATCGGGATATGAAAGATCGATGATGAGGCTGCCGCCCCCGTTCCTGTTCACATCCAAGCCGGCGAACTTTTCCTTTATCATCGTTTCGAGTTTTTCGGTTATCTCATCCTTGGTTTTACATGAGAGTATCGCGTCCAGCAGTTCCGGCACTTCCTTTCCGCAGTGGATCAGGAAACCGATGTAATGGTACCATTCGGGATTCTCGTAGAATTCGAGTATCCGGTTGTGGTAGTCCTTTATCCTTTTCCATTCATTCCTGATCACTTCATAGTCATCGCTCTCCCCGATTCGCTGAAAAAAATACCGGAACGTGGAAAACCGGTCGTCGCCTATCTTCTGCGGAAGGCGCGGGTCATGCATGACATCTATCTCTCGGATCAGATCGAGCACGAATTCGATGCGCGCGGGGAGCGGGTTCTCTTCCCTGTTCAGGAACCACCAGAGGTTCTCGTCCTGCAGGGAGTTTTCCATGGAATTCCACTCGCCGGCTATCTCGAGCTGGCGGATCCTGGCGACCTCGTCGTTGTCCCCGAAATTCCTCTCCTGGAGGAAGAGGGCTTTGACGAGCTCAGAATTGGTGAGCTGGATCTTGCCCATGTTGATCCTGATGAAGGTCGCGATGGCGTCCGTATTGTCACGGATCTCGAACCAGATGACTTGCACCACACCCCTGCTTCGATTCTTCCGTTACCCGTATCGGTGGACAAGGGTGTTCAGGATCGCCTCTTTGTCGGGCCGCGTCCGCCCCTCATCCTGGAACCATTCCCTGATGAAACGATACGCCTGGGCCATGTGGTAAAAATCGATCGTCTCCTCGTTCTTCTCGTCGATGTTCTCGATGAACGGCTCGATGTCCCCCTTGGTTTCCGTGTGAAGTCTGTATACCTGTTTTCCGTACTCGCTTTTCAGCGATCTTCCGTTCAGGTGCTCTTTTTCCAGGTACCGGACAAGGAGCCGGATCGTCGTGAGTCGCTGCTGCCCGTCGATCAATTCCCAGCCTGTGACGGAAGCGTCTTTGCCGGCGCCGCGCTCTTTCCATGTTTTTTCCTTCACCACGATGGGCTGAAGGCAGTAGAACTCGCCGTCCTCCTTGTCATTTTTCACCGCGAAGGAGTGAATATCGTTCAGCAGATCCTCCACCTGCCGGCGGGTCCATCGGTATCCCCGATGGTACGCCGGTACGAGGAAATCGTTGTCCAGGAGGTCGTAAATCGCGCGCAGCGAGATTCTATTGTTCATTTTATCTTCTCCATGTACGCGTCATACCTCTCCAGGATCTCCCTCTTTGTCCGGTACTCTCCGTACTCCTTCTCGTCCCGCTTTTTCACGATGGGGAAGGTGTCCATGATGTAGTCAGCGTCGTTACGGGAGATGCCGTACAGGATGAAAAAGGCGGCGTCCAGCTCGCAGCGGAGGTCAAAACGGCGTTTCGGGTCCCAGGGGAACGGGGGTCCGGCGTACCCGAGGTCCCGGGCGAAGGGTTCGAGGGATCGGGAGGTGTACGAGAGTTCGAGGACCCGGGGGCGGATCCAGTCGGCAATGCTCCCCGCCTCCGGCTCCCAGGGGCAAAGGGGATCGTAGGCCGCGGGGGGAACGACGGGGAGTTGTTTCAGATATCCATAAGTTAGGTGCGTGCCTCCAATTTTTTGGCGCGTAATGAAATCAAAGCCAAATGAACTCAGGCAAGATAAAAGGCAAACAATCTTTAATGTGTCTATTTGCTCAACAACAAATAGAGGCA
>CAZPZF010000334.1:0-3051 GCA_964590705.1 uncultured Spirochaetales bacterium
TCCATGGTCGTCTTCATGATGAGTTTCTGCTGGATCATGCTCATGGGATACGCCATTGCCACCAGACAGGAGCCCCGCTGGGCCGAGTCGATCCTCTACAATATCTACACGGCCCTTCTCCTTTCCGGGCTCTACCTTCAGATCACCCAACTCCGGGCTCATCTGTTCCGGCGCGTCGTGATCGGCGCGGACCGCATCATGATCGACCAGTTCGATTTCACCTCCTACCTGCGGGATACGAACCTTCGGATCGTCATCCGCCTCGCCCGACACCCGGGCAGGAACATCCGCTGCGCAGACCTTGTCGCCGACATCCTGCCGCCCGGGGAATCCTCGCCCTGCTTCCTCTGCGTTCATGGATCGGCAAAGGCCTCACGCTGCCCCCGCTACAAGACCCTGTACAACCGGATCCTCGAAATCAAGAAACTGTTCGAGTCCCTCGAGATCGGAACCGTGATCTACCCGGAAAACAAGATGCGGATCGTCGAGGAGGGCTGGAAACTGCGCTTCTTCGATGATATACGGGTCATCCAGCAGACGAAAATAACACCCTAGGGGATTATTGGCCGCCTTCTACGCGCGTCATCCGTGATAGGATTGAACTATAAAATAAAGAAGCTATGTAAAGATACGGCCGCTTCGGTTACCAGGCCCCGGAGCGGCCTCATTTTGGGAATTCCTTTGCTCCTGTCTCTCCGCCGCGCGGTTTAGAGGACAATGGGTCTTGTATCAGCTATACTGATCTCATGACGGGAAACCACGGGGGCATTCTTCTTTTCTTCCTCGCAGCCCTTCTGCCGGAACCTTGTCTGGCCGCGGACCAGCTCTGGGACGCGGCCGTGAAGGTGTTCGAAGCGAACCTCGGGTGGACTCCCGGGAGAGTCACGATATCCAGTCTGGAATACAATTCCGATGGAATCCTGAAAAACGAGGAGATCCTCAGCCTTGTGAACCGCGGCGGGTCGGAGGGCGAGTTCGAGGTCGAGTCGGCGATCAAGAACGGGAAAGACGTGACCGAAGAGCGGAGGCGCGAGGAGCAAAAGAAGGGGAACAGGGGGTCGGGCCCTCCGGACGACTCCGAGGATCTCAATCCCTTCGACCCAACCCTTCAGGACAGGGTCAGCTATCGGCGAACCGGGGAAACGAGGCTGGTCGGAAACCGGATGTGCCTGGGGTATGCCTTCAGCATCCGGGGGGAAAAACGATTTTCATACCGGGGAACAGCGTGGCTCGACGCGGCTGCCGGGACTCCCATTCGCGTCGACCTGGAACTGGAGAAGCTTCCCCCCTTCGTCACGCTGTTTTCCATGCGGACCACATACTCGGCTGACCCGCTCGCCTGGTACCCTCTCGAGATGGAGATGGAGGCCGCGGGAACGATCATCGTACACCAGGCCTACCGTACACGTATCACCTTTTCCGGGTACCGGAGGCCGTGAGCCCGAGACCTGGTACCCCGTTGCCCTGAAGAACCGCGCGGCGATGCGTCGCTCCGCTCTCGATTGACTTTTACCCGTTCCGACAGTAGGGTTCATCCATGGACGCGCCAGAAACTCGGCCGACAACCAGGCAACATCTGTACCTCATCGGGATGAAGCACTGCGGCAAGACCGCTGTCGGCAGGCTCCTCGCCGAACTCATGGACATCCCCTTCATCGATTTCGACGAACTCACCGCACGTATCCACGATCCTTCCGGCGCATGCTCGTGCCGTGAGATATACGAGATCTACGGAAATCGATATTTCCAGCGCTGCGAAGCGCGTGCCGCCGCGCTGATTGCCCCGGCAGAAAGTGAAGGACCGCGCGTGATCGCCCTAGGCGGAGGAACGCCCGAGAACGAGGAGGCCATGACACTCCTTTCGCGTATGGGCAAATTCATGTATATAAAAGAAGAACCCGGCATCATCTATCCCCGTATCCTCGCGGGAGGGCTTCCACCCTTTCTCCGCACGGAAGATCCCATGACGACCTTCCTGGCGCTCTATGAAACCCGGGATCCCGTATACGCGAGGTACGCGTGGCGCGTGATCGAGCCGCGTGGAGCGGAGGCGCGAGAGATCGCGCTGAAAGCGCTCGATATTCTGACGCGAGAGGGAGGCATCGCCCGATGGGAGGAAACAGCATCGGAACCATTTTCACCGTAACCAGTTTCGGCGAATCTCACGGACCGGCCATCGGCGGCGTGGTGGACGGAGTTCCCCCCGGGATCCCTTTCGACTCCACATCTGTCCAGCGGGAGCTTGACCGGAGGCGCCCAGGCCAGTCGCCTATGACAACGGCACGGGTAGAGAATGACCAGGTGGAGATCCTCTCCGGAGTCATGGAAGGGGCCACTACGGGAACGCCCATCGGCATGCTCATCCGGAACCGTGACGCGGACAGTTCGGCGTACGAAGCCCTCAAGGACCGTTTCCGCCCCGGCCACGCGGATCTCGCATACCTCAGGAAATACGGAACCCGCGATCACCGTGGGGGCGGAAGATCATCGGGACGGGAGACCGCCGCCCGCGTCGCCGCGGGCGCGGTTGCAAAGGCCGTGCTCTCCCGCGAGGGGATCGTCGTCACCGCGTATACCGTGCGAGCCGCCGGAATTCCCTGCGTTGCGCGGGATCTCTCCTCGGTCGAGGGCAATCCCCTGCGTGCCTGCGACCCCGCCGCCGCGGCGCGCATGTCGGACCGGATCGGGGAACTTGCGGCGGCCGGGGACAGCGCCGGCGGAATCGTCGAATGTCTGGTGCGGAACCTCCCGGCAGGCCTCGGCGATCCTGTCTTCGACAAGCTGGAGGCGAGGATCGGAGCGGCTGTTCTTTCCATAGGCGGGATTCGGGGAGTCGAGTTCGGGGACGGTTTCGCCTGCGCGGACAGGAGGGGGAGCGAGAACAACGATCAGATGGACGAGAGCGGGTATCTCTCCAACCACGCCGGAGGAATCGCGGGGGGGATCAGCACCGGCCAGGAGATCGTTTTCAGGGCTGCCGTGAAACCGACTCCCTCCATCGCCGTGCCGCAGAGGACGATAGACGTGGAGGGGAATCCGCGGACGCTTTCG
>CAZPZF010000335.1:0-3046 GCA_964590705.1 uncultured Spirochaetales bacterium
CGGAATAGGAGCGCGGAACGGGGGCGAAGGCTGACCAGCACCCCCCCGATCGCGTTGCTCCCGCTGGTCTTCATGACGTACAGGGGAAGCGTGGTCATCAGCATGTAGTGGCTCGTGCTCACGAGGAAACTCACGACGAGCTGGAGCACGTACTGTCCCGACCACATGGCTTCCCTCCGGACCGCGGTGTCGCGTTTTAACATGGTCTTCATTCCCCCTTTCGCCAATCTACCACGATTCACAGGTTGTGAACATATTTAATAAACAGATTCATTGAATTGATTCATATCGTTGACAGTCCGGTCGATTTCGTTCACAATCGGGCTCAGCCTTTACAATTGTGGAACATGGATGGGCAAGAAGGTCAGAACCAACAGACAGATTCAAGCGGCCGAGACGAAAGACCGGATTTACCAAGCCGCGATAGAGCTTCTCGAGAGCAAGGGTTTCGAAAACATGACGATATCCGAGATCAGCCGCAAGGCCGAGGTCTCGGTCGGCACATTCTATCTCTACTTTTCCTCAAAAACGGACATCCTTGCCGAGGTGTTCAAGCAGGCGGACGACTTCTTCCTGAACGAGGTGGCCCCCCTCGTTAAAGGGAAACCCGCGCCGCAGCAAATCATGGAGTATTTTTCCAAATATGTGGCCTTAAACATCTCGAACGGCGTGAAAACGACCAAGCACCTGTTCAGCCCGAACGTGAAGTTCTTTATCCAGAACGGACGGGCCATGCATACGATCCTCGTCGACATCGTACGAGAAGGCCAGGCCAGAAACGAGATCCGCTCGGATATTCCCGCCGAAGAGGTGGAACGTTTTCTCTTCGTCAACGCCTGGGGTACCATCTTCGAATGGAACCTCCACAACGGTAAGATCGATCTCAAGGACGCCACGGAAAAGCGGGTGAGCCTCCTCGTCTCCGCGCTGCTCCCCGCCCCGCAGGAGGGCGGATGAGGCTCAGCCGCGGGAAATTCCGCGATACCCTCATCCGTTGACAAAGCACACACCCTTCACTATCCTTTGCCCAAGACTTTTCTCCAAGGAATCATACCGATGAACAGGTCATACACCAATTCAATTACCGACGTGCCCGGCATCGCGGTTGGCCACGCCACAGACACCGAACACGGAACCGGTTGCACCGTCGTACTCTGCGAGAGAGGAGCTGTCGCGGGAGCTGACGTCCGCGGCGGGGCTCCGGGAACCCGCGAGATCCCCTGCCTCGACCCTGTCAACTTCGTTCAGATGGCCCACGCCGTGTATCTCGGCGGAGGGAGCGCGTACGGGCTCGACGGCGCAGCCGGTGTCATGCAGTACCTCGAGGAACGGGGAGCCGGACTCGATGTCGGGGTCGGCGTGGTGCCGATCGTTCCCGGCGCGGTCCTCTTCGACCTTCCGGTCGGCAGCTCCAAAGTACGACCTGACAAGGCGATGGGATACGCCGCGTGCAAAGCCGCCACGACCGGCAAGGTCGAGCAGGGTTCCGTGGGAGCCGGAACGGGCGCCACAATCGGAAAACCGGCCGGACCGGAATATGTCATGAAGGGCGGCCTCGGCTCGGCGAGCTTCGTATCCGGCGACTTGGTCGTCGGAGCCATTGTCGCGGTGAACTGCTTCGGTGACATCGTAGATCCCACATCCGGACAGATCATCGCGGGCATGCTGGGACCTGACAAGAAACACTTCGCAGACGCGCGCCGCTACATCGCCGCGGCCCCTTCCGAAAAGGCCAAGGTGTTCACCTCGAATACGACGATCGGGGCCGTCGCCACCAACGCGAAACTCACCAAGTCCGCGGCGACGAAAGTGGCCCAGATGGTTCACGACGGTTTCGCGCGCGCGATCAACCCCATCCACACGATGTACGACGGCGACACGACTTTCTGCCTCGCGACAGGCGAGGTCGAGAGCGATCTCACGACCGTCGGATCGATCGCCGCGGAAGTGATGGTTCAAGCAATCCTGAACGGAATCAAGGCCGCTACATCTCTGTTCGGCATCCCCGCCTTTGGGGATATCAACGGGCGTCGGTGAAGGAGACACGCATGAAGACAGCCATTATCGGATCGGGGGCCATGGGCTCCCTGTACGGGGGATTTCTCGCGAAGGCAGGAAACGACGTCGTGCTGTACGACATCAATCGGGAGCACATCGACGCGGTCAACTCCACGGGCCTCGTCATCGAGGAACTCGCGACCGGAGAGAAGATCACCGTACGGCCTCGAGCCACGGACGACCCAAGCCAAGTCGCCGGCGCCGACCTCTTCGTTGTCTTCGTCAAATCCACGGCCACTGAGGCGGTGGCGCGTGACTTCGTTGCCCACGCTTCCGCGGAAACGATCGTGCTCACCCTGCAGAACGGTGTCGGCAACGAGGAGATCATCCGGAACGCCTTCGGCGCGCACAGGAGCGCGGCCGGCGTCACCAGCCAGGGAGCGACCTTTGTCGGGCCCGGCGCGATCCGCCACGCAGGAAACGGCCCTACGTATCTGTGCATGTCAGATAAAAATAACAAGCGGATCGAGCCTGTCGTGGCCATGCTCAACGCGGCAGGATTCGAGACCCATATCGACGAGAATATCGACAACCTCATCTGGAGCAAGCTCATCATCAATGTGGGGATCAACGCGCTCACCGCGCTCTGCGGCGTGCAGAACGGCAGGCTCCTCGATTACCCCGAACTCAAGACCCTGATGGCCGATCTCGTCCGCGAGGGAGTGGAGGTGGCCAAGGCCAAGGGAATCACCCTCACGCAGGCAGACCCCCTGGCTGCCGTGTACGAGGTCGCGGCCAAGACCGGGAAGAACCGCTCCTCGATGCTCCAGGATTTCGACCGCAAGAGTCCGTCGGAGATCGATTTCATTAACAACGCCATCGTCCGCGAGGCGGAGAAACTGCGCATCGCCGTTCCGGTGAATCGAACCGTGGCAAGGCTGGTTAAGGCGCTCGACACGATCCACGTCGAGGAGAAAAGGCAGAAGCCCGCGGGCTGATCCCGGACGCGCAGACACGCTCACGCGCAGACACGCTCACGCGCAGACAC
>CAZPZF010000336.1:0-3012 GCA_964590705.1 uncultured Spirochaetales bacterium
CCATGCGCCTTGAGCGTGACCCACGGGGCCTCGGCGAACATCCTGTCCAGCGAAGTGGTCAAGGCCGCCGCCACCGCGTTTCCGTGCGGAGAATCGCTGAGCCCGATTCCGTCCATGATCAGGAGGACAACCGATCCGCGTCGTGCCGCAAACCGAGAATTCTTCTCCAACCGTTTCACCATCTCACTCTCCTCCGGGGATCGCAGCCGATCCTTCCCCGATCCCATGATACCGTATCGCCGATCCCTTGTGAAGCGAGGTTGCTGCGCGCGTATCACTTCCCGTCCGAAAAGCGGAAAAAAATACCGCCGCTGTTGCAAACCGTGTGTTCCATCACATAAAATTCATCATAGACGTAAAAATAGGAAAAAACCTCTTTCGGAGGCAGAAAATGAAAAAACCGCGTGGGACAAAACCATTTCCCCATCTCCTTCTGACGATCTGTTTTATCCTTCTGGCCCCGGGTTGGGCCGCCCCGCAGGGAGCAGATGTTCCTCGAACACTCGTGACCTTCAGCGAGCAGGTCCTCCTGCCCTTCGGCCGGAACCCGATGATCGTGGCCGCGGTAAAGGCGCAGAACGGGAGGAAACTCAGCATCGGCCAGATCAGGGAGATCGACAGGCAATGGATGGAGACCGAGGGGGTTTCCCGATTCATGCTGACCCTGATGAGCAATGACTGCGCCCTTGCCCTGTACAATCTCCAATCGCGCTACCCCTTCATCGTCGAGTCGTTCGTAACGGACAACCAGGGAGCAAATGTCGGCCAGACCATCAAGACGTCGGACTATTGGCAGGGGGACGAGGCGAAGTTCACCCGGTCCTTCCTGGACGGAAAGGGCGGGCTCTATTTCGGCTCCGTAGAATACGATGAGAGCTCCGGGGAAATCGTCGTCCAGATTTCGATTCCCGTCATGGAAGGTTCGCAGGCGATCGGGACGATCACCTTCTCGGTCAGCCTCGACCGCTGGGAGAGGAGATAGAAAAATGGCCGTATTTCACGGGATGAAAATAGGAACAAGGCTCATCGTGCTCGTGGGCGCGCTCGTCGTTATCGCGGTCGCCGCGATATGCGTCGTGATCGGTGCGCGGGTGTCGGCCATGAGTAGGGATAACATCGAGGCTCTTGCGCGTGAAACCGCGGGCAGGTACGCCTACGTGATCAAGGCAGAGCTGGAGGTTCCCCTCGACGAGGCCAGGGCGCTTTCCGTTGTTTTCGAGACCGTCGCTTCAGAGGATGGATTCGACCTTACCAGGAGAAAGGCGAACTACCTGCTCAAGCACTATATCGAGGCGAATACTGACTTCCTTGGCGTGTATGTCGCCTTCGAACCCGACGCCTTCGACGGGTACGACCATAACTTTCAGCGGGAAACCGGCCATGACGAAACCGGCAGGTTCATCCCCTATTGGACACGCGACGCATCGGGGAAAGGGGTGCTTCAGGCCCTGGTAGACTACGAAAAACCAGGGCCGGGAGACTACTACCAGCTGCCGAAACAGCGAAACAGGGAGTGCATCATCAACCCCTACTCCTACTCCATTCAGGGTAAGCAGGTGGTCATGACCAGCCTCGTGGTGCCCATCAACGACGCGGCGGGAAAGTTCATCGGAATCTCCGGAATCGACCTCAGCCTGGAGAACCTTCAGCGTCAGGTCGAGGAGATCAGGATAGCGGATTATACCAGCGCTGAGATCCATTTCTTCGCCGACAACGGCATTGTCGCGGCCAGCCGGATCCCGGATCTGGTTGGAAAACGCTTTGACGAGATCTACGATGACCCTGAAGTGAACCGTCTTTTCAAAGGCAAGGAGCCATTCGCCGCTTTCCAGCGGGATCCCAGGACCGGAGAGAGGATCCTCAGCCTCGGATTCCCCGTTGAAATCGGCCTTTCAGGTCAAGAATGGACGGTACTGGTGAACATCGAGGAAGACGAGGTCTTTGCCCCGGTAAAAACCCTCATCGCGCTCATCGTCGTCATCGGGATCGCCGCGGCCGCGCTCATCCTCTTCTTCGTCTTCCTGATCTCGCGGTCAATCGCGCGCCCCCTCAAGAAAGCCGCAGAGGCGGCGCAAACCGTCGCGGCGGGCGACCTCACCGTAACCCTCCAGGCGCAAACAGGCGATGAAACAGGGCAGGTGATGGACGCGATGAGTACGATGATCGCCACGCTGCGGAGCACGGTAACGGAGGTGGCGGGAGGAGCCAGACAGGTCACGTCGGGCAGCCAGCAGCTTTCGGCGGCAGCCCAGACGCTCTCTCAGGGATCCACGGAACAGGCAGCCTCGGCCGAGGAAGTATCCTCCTCGATGGAGCAGATGAGCTCCAACATCAAGCAGAACGCCGAAAACGCACTGCAGACGGAGAAGATCGCGCAGAAGGCAGCCAAAGACGCCGAAATCAGCGGAAGAGCCGTCTCGGAGGCGGTGACGGCGATGAGGCAGATCGCCGAGAAGATCACCATCGTCGAAGAGATCGCGAGGAACACGAATCTTCTCGCGCTGAACGCGGCGATAGAGGCGGCGCGGGCGGGGGAGCAGGGAAAGGGGTTTGCCGTCGTTGCGAGCGAGGTGAGAAAGCTCGCGGAGCGCAGCCAGACCGCAGCCGGCGAGATCTCCGGACTGTCTGCCTCATCGGTGGAAGTTGCCACAAGGGCGGGCGATCTCCTGACGCGGTTGGTGCCGGACATCAAGCGAACGGCGGAACTGGTAGCTGAAATCGCGGCTTCGAGCGGCGAACAGAACAGCGGCGTCGATCAGATAAACAAGGCAATACTCCAGCTGGACAAGGTGATCCAGCAGAACGCCTCCGCCTCGGAGGAGATGGCCTCCACCGCCGAGGAACTATCCAGTCAGGCGGAACAACTCCTTGGAGCGATCGCCTACTTCAAGGTCGAACAGAGCGCGATCCAGGCTCTTCCTGACAAGTTGGGAGCAGATATGAACGATGATCGGGAGTAGTGGCGAAGGGACTTGAACCCCTGACCAAGCGGATATGAGCCGCTTGCTCTAC
>CAZPZF010000337.1:0-2995 GCA_964590705.1 uncultured Spirochaetales bacterium
CCCCGAATCTCCCCGACCGGTATAATGGAGCCCCTTTCTGTACCGACCCCGGCCTGTGCCCCCCCGGGTGCCGGGAATGTGTGGTCGGCTGCCCGCCCGGAGCGATCACCCTGTGCGGAGACGGAAGGTTCGTGGTCGACCTGGGGGCGTGTGTCTTCTGTTCGGACTGCGCCAAGGCCTGCCCCGAGGGAAACATCTTTCCCGGCAGAGAGTATCGCCTCTCCGCGACACACAGGGAAGACCTCCTGAGCGACCGCGCGAGGCCGGCGCCTGTCTTCGCCAACCCCGCGGCCGCGAAGATCATCAGGCGGTCGCTCAGACTACGACAGGTCAGCGCCGGGGGCTGCAACGCGTGCGAGGCGGATACGAACGTACTCTCCACCCTGGCCTGGGATCTGGGGCGTTTCGGGATTCAGTTCGTAGCCTCGCCGAGGCACGCGGACGGGATTCTCGTCACCGGTCCCGTCACCGCGAACATGCGGGACGCCCTGCTCTCCACATGGGAGGCGGTTCCTTCCCCGCGGATCGTCATCGCGGTCGGCGCCTGCGCTATCTCGGGCGGGCTCTACGCTGACCACCCGGAAACCTGCGGCGGGCTATCCGGGATCCTCCCGGTCGATCTTTTCATTCCCGGCTGCCCTCCCCACCCCCTGACGATCCTGGACGGACTGCTCAGGATCATCGGAAGGATACGGGAGTGACCGGTATGGCCGGCGAGCGTCACGGCCCTCCATCCCAGCCGTCCGGTCTCCCTGACAACGGCGGTCCCGAGGCTTCGCGGCCCGTTTCCCTCTTGGGGCTCTTTTTTACGTTTTTCAGGATAGGTGCCTTCACCTTCGGGGGAGGGCTCGCGATGATCGGCGTGATCAGGCATGAGTTGGTTGTCCGCCGCTCCCTCCTCGATGAGGAGGAACTGGGCGATGCGGTCGGTATCGCCACCGCGTTTCCCGGCCCCATCGCGATCAACATCGCATTTCTCCTCGGCAGACGGTTCGGGGGAAAACGCGGATCCCTGGTTTCGATTCTCGGAGTGGTTCTCCCATCCGTCGTCGTCATTCTCGGGATCCTCGTTGCGTTCGGCGGCGCGATGGACAACCCGATCGCCTCACGGTTCTTCAAAGGGGCGGCCGCGGCCGTCGCCGCGCAGATCCTCTTTTCCGGAATCGTCATGGGAAAGGCGGTCAGAAAGGATCCCTGGTCCATTCTGGTGGCGGCCGCGGCATTGGCCGCTGCGTTTTTCCTTCCGCTCCACCCCGCGCTCGTCATCTTTCCCGCGGTGATCGTTAGGCTCCTCCTGCCTCCGTGGAAGAGGAGTGGCAAGGACAAACGATGAACATGGGACAGATTTTCCGGAGTTTCTTCCTCATCGGGCTCGGATCGTACGGCGGGGGAATGGTGGCCATCTCTCTTGTCTTTGACGTGGTCGTCTCCCGCTGGGGATGGATGACCGCCGAGGGGCTTTCCCGGTTCATCACGTTGAGCCAGATGACTCCGGGGCCGATAGCCCTCAACGCCGCCACCTATATCGGCTATACCCTCCAAGGTATTCCCGGATCCCTGCTCGCCACCCTCGCGGTCATCTCTCCCTCGATCCTCCTCCTTGGCGGGTTCTTCCTGATTCGGGACTGCCGTGCCCTCAACCGGGTCATGGAAAGGATCGACGGAAAGCGGATCGTCAATGCGCTGAAGCCCGGG
The DNA here is from genome assembly GCA_964590705.1 of uncultured Spirochaetales bacterium. Lineage (GTDB taxonomy): Bacteria > Spirochaetota > Spirochaetia > CAZPZF01 > CAZPZF01 > CAZPZF01. The sequence continues at coordinate 1,696 of CAZPZF010000337.1, forward strand.
ATCCTGGGGCTTCTCGTCAACGCTGCCTACGTCTTTACGAGGAACGCGATCGTCGATCCGGTCACGGCGGTCATTTTTACCATATCGCTGGCCGTCTTCCTGTTCGTTCCGAGGATCCATCCCGTGTTCGTCGTGATCGCTGCGGGAGTCGCTGGAATTTTCCTGTTTTGCTGATTCTTCCGCGCGGGCGGGTCAGAGGGAGGACGATCTCCAGGGGACCGGGATCTCTTCAATAGATACTCGTTCCTTTCCCCTGAGATAGAGATCGAGGGTCTGGATCCTGTGGATGGTCCGTTTTCCGGTATCGAAGCTGATCCGCACCATCTTCCGTTCCCCGGAGCCGAGATCCACCCCTCCCCACCCGTCAGCCTGGATGATTCCCGTTTTCAAGGCCTTAATGTAGGAACCGGTTCCGTCCGCGAAGGCGGCGTCGAGTATTCCGATCCAAACCGGGTTTCCGTTGTTGACGATCAGGAAGGAAACCGTGAGAATCGAGCCGGTCTGGCTCGTTTCCACGATCTCCAGATCCACCGAGTCGATCGACAGCCTGTACTCGGATATCGCCGCGGGCTCGGTTTCCGGTTGGCTTTCCGAGCCGGTTGCCTCCAAGGCAGATTCCTTCCTTACGATCGTGAAGGATTCCGTATCCGCATAAAAGGTGCCGCCTATCATGTCTTCTAGGTAGATCTCGATACGGTACGGGCCGGGGTCGAAGGATTCCGGAATCGTGAACGATATCTCGCGGGCGAAATTCCATTCGGTCGCGGTCACGGTCTCCCGATAGGCGTGGGTGTCGCCAACCAGGAGGAGGGCCGTGGCCGAGTAGATCTTGAAAAACCAGCGAACTGCTCCCGTTCCCCGGGAGGCTCGCAGGCCCGACTTTCCGATGACGATCTGAATGGTCTGCCCCGGGCTGAATTCGGGGGTTCCCCCCTGCTCGGCGATTTGCCCTGCATTCTTGACGTCCGGTTCGATGAGCAGGAAAACGTCGAGCTCTTCAGCGGCGACGCCGGAAACGGCGGAGAGAAGCAACGCCATGCTCAGGAGGAGAAACCATGCTTTACCGCTGAAACGTGTTTCCGCCATGCTTTATGCCCCGCCTCATCAGACCAATCCAGTATACCCCCGGTGCCGCATAATATCAAAATGTATCGGTGTCACGAAGATTGTAAAATAGCGATGCCTCGGCGGCGTTGGAGTCGGATTTGGGCGGGGTAGCGTCAGAGGGCCCTGGTGGGGTTTTACAATCTTCGGAACAGCTACTATCATGGCAGACGGGGGAAGGAAGCGATGAAGATCT
>CAZPZF010000338.1:0-1633 GCA_964590705.1 uncultured Spirochaetales bacterium
CTCCAGGATCTCCGTCCCCTCCAGGGTGACGGCGAAGGAATCGAGCAGCACCTTGTCCCCCGTCATGACCTCGTAGGAGAAGTCGGAGCCGAGCACCGCGTCACGGAGGGCCGAACCCTGGATCCTGATCACCTCCTCGGCGTCCGGGTAGAAGAGGTAGATCTCGTCGTTGGTCCGGAGGATCTTCTGCCCCGCCTCCGCCGGACTGGTGAACTCGATGAGCGCCTCCTCCTCTCCGCGCGAGTGGCTGATGAAGGTCGTGGTCTTCACGCCGAACCGGTCGGTGATGATGAGGGTCCCCTCGATGCGGCTGCTCGCGTGGACCTGGTTGGCCTCCATCTTCCGCACGATCTCTTCTGCTGTGATGGCCGAGGCCGGCGCCGCAGCGGCGAAGAGGAAAAGGCAGAGACCTGCTGCAACAGTGATCAGCCGGAACGGCACCCCTTCCGTTGTATGAAATCGTTTCATGGTATTCCTCCTTACCCCGTATACCGGAGCGCTTCGACCGGCTCGATCTTCGCGGCCCGGCGTGACGGGATGAACGACGCGGCCGACGCCACCGCCGCCGAATAGATGAAGACAAATACGGTGGAGAAAGCGTTCAACCGTGGTTTTACGATGTACGACATCTCGAGGCTTACGCCCTCCATGGCACTGGACATGTCAAATCCCGTTCTGGAGAGGGGAAGGGTGATCAGTATTCCGGCCAACACCCCGGCCAAGGACCCGATGACCGCGATCATCGCGGCTTCATAGAAGAAGAGGCGGACGATCTCCTTTCCCGTGAGCCCAAGAGCCGCGACTGTCCCGATCTCACGCATCCGTTCGTAGATGACCATCATGGTCGTGTTGATCAGTACGGTGCTGGCCAGGATGAAGAAGATGAGACCGATCATCGCGTACATGACATCGACCATGCTGAAGAAGGTGAAGAGGAGGTTTGAGCTCTTCCAGTCTGATACCGAAAGATCGTCTCTTCCCATCCGGGACAGAAGGGATCCCAACTCCTCCTGGTATCGGGGTATCTGCCTGCTCGTGTCCAGGCGAACCAGGATTTCCGTCACGAGCCCCTCCATCTGGAGGAGCCGCTGGGCCTTTTCAAGGGGGATGAAGATATGAGTTCCGTCGAATCCGGATACGGAGAACCTGCAGATTCCCGCGACGTTGAAGGTCATGGCGTTGGTGCTTCTCCGCATGGTCGTGGTCAACAGGGTGAATTTATCCCCCACGGCGAGGCCGATCCTGTCGGCAAGGTCGGCGCCGATCAAGACCTCGTTCGTTCCTGGCGAGGGCATGGCGCCCCGCGCGATGGTCGGTTCCAGGTCGAGGAACGCCGATTCGGTGGAGAAATCGACTCCCACCCCCTCGGCCGCGTAGGTATCATCGGGGCGGTAGATAGCGGCGGGAAACGATATCCGCGGGGAAACGGCCTCGATCCCCGGGTATGCCCGCAGCTCCTCCGCTATCGCCTTGTATCCCTCGATGTTGAGATGGAGGGGGTTGATCAATTCGTTCTCCTGGTATTCCCTGTTCAGAATCCTGAGATGGCCGGTGACATAGGCTGCCATGTTGTCTTCCAGGTTGCCGATCATCCCCGCAGCCAGTGAGAAGAACAGGACGATGGACATGCTCG
>CAZPZF010000338.1:1643-1978 GCA_964590705.1 uncultured Spirochaetales bacterium
GCTCGCGATGGATGTCGCGCTCCCGGAGAGCCGGCTCCGACGGGGGTTCCTGCTGATATTGCGCATGGCGATTCTGCCGAGTTTCATCGGTTCCTCCTTTCCTACTCGTCCCTGAGGCAGTCGGTGATCTCCATCTTTAGGGCCCGCGACGTGGGAATGACGGAGACGATCATCGTGAGAACGATCCCGCTGATGAATGCGGTCGCGATCGCCTGCGGATGCCAGGCGCCGTACATCACACCGGCGATCCGGTAGCCGATATCGATCTCCCGTAACATGAAGGAGAAGTCGAAGCCGACCCTGGTGATGATGAACACCAGGATGACGCCGAGGAT
>CAZPZF010000338.1:1988-2980 GCA_964590705.1 uncultured Spirochaetales bacterium
GGGGCCCGATTCCCCCGGCCTCGAAGAGGAGGGAGAATCTCACCTGCCGGTCTTTCAGCCCCAGGGCGCGCATCATGCCCAGCTCTTTTGTCCTCTCGTAGACCGCCATGAGCATGGTGTTCGAAATGCCCACCGCGGCGATGACGAAGACCAGGAAGAGCATGATGGTGCTGGACGATTTCTTCGTGGCCGATATCCCCAGGAAGTCGAGGGCCATCTCCTTCCAGGTGAGAACCCTGAGTGTCGGAGCAACGAGTTTTCCGATGATCTCTTCAACGCGGGCCTTCTCCTTCAGAACATCGGCAGTCACGGGAAATCCAATGGCTATCTCGGTGACTCCTCCGTCCATTTCGAGGGCGTAATCTGCGACAGCCAGGGGGATAAAAATCATCCCCTTGTTCACCGCGGGATTCGGCGTGTTTAGGATGGCGGAAACGGTCAGATCGAGGGTCTGGTAGTAGCCTTCCCGCGTCCTCATGACGATGGTGACCGGGTAGCCGACCTCGGCGCCGAGATCCTCGGCGAGCCAGGAGCCCATCATAAGACCCTCCTCCTCAGGTTCGAGCCAGCGGCCCGCGGAAAGGGTCTGGTTGAGGCGAAAGACGTCGCCGTCCCGGATCGGATCGATGGCCACGCCGATGACCCGTATGGAGCCGTCTTGTTCATAGGGATCCTGCCGGACGATCACTTCGGCGGAAAACTGGATCCGGGGTGTCGCGTTAATCCCCGCCTTGCGGAGAGCGTCGAGGACCGCCTGGGGAGAGTCGATGGCGTGCTTCAGGGGGAAGGTACGCTTGTTTCGCCAGTATTCGTCGGTCTGGATTTTCATCGACCCTGTCTCGTACCAGATAAAGTTGCGCTCAGAGTCCTTGTCCGCCCCCAGGAGCCAGGAATCCATGAAGAGGTACATGGCAAGGCCGAAGGCGATGGCGGAGGCGGTGATGAGGGTTCTCTTCCTGTACCGGGAGAGGTTCTTCCACGCCAGGGATATG
>CAZPZF010000339.1:0-2969 GCA_964590705.1 uncultured Spirochaetales bacterium
CGATTCCATATTCGGTGCGGGAAGGGATGTCGCCGCCGGTTCCGGGCTCAGGGAACCACAGCCGCTGGAAATGCTTACGGGCAAGGGTCATGGCCGCGTCGAACCGGATGATTGGGAAGGTTCTGGCCACGTGAACGATGGTATGGATCACCTCGTCTCTCACTTCCGGCAATAGGAAGTTGAGCTGCGCCGTATCGTTCCATGGCATGTGGGTACCGTCGTTTCCATGGTAGATGTACCGAGTCTCGCCCGTGGCTGAGTCGACCCGCTTGAAGACGACCGCCGCGTCGGTCCTGTCGTAGTAGTGGTCCTCGAGATAGATTTCGATTCCCTCTCGTGATGAGAGGTTCTGTCCCGTATAGGAGTAGCCCGGGAAGGGGGGAGCATTCGTCTGGATGAACCAGTCCGGGTGGTTCCGGATCCATTCGGAGTCGATGCCCGTATGGTTCGGTACCATATCGCTCGCCAGCCTTATCCCCCGCTCCAGGCAGCGATGGCGGAGGTTGTGCAGGGCATCCCAGCCCCCTAGCTCCCAGGCGATCTCGTACGAGAAAACCGAATAGGCCGATGCCGCCGCTTCCGGGTTTCCGCAGGAGCGTTTAATGGTCCGTGAAGCGGGGCTTCTCTCCCAGAGGCCGATGAGCCAGAGGCCGGTGAAGCCCCGACGCCGGAGGAGGTCCAACTCCTCGTTGGGAATCTGGTCCAGCTTTTCGATCCGCCTGCCATACTGCCGAGAAAGCTGCCAGAGCCAGACGTAGACGCTCTTGGCGATGAGCACGACCTTCGGCATCCAATGGGTGTCCGGACTGTAGGATTCATATTCGAGATCGAGCGATTCGGCGCTCCAGGGGGCTGAAGGACCCGGTCCGCCGCCGCGTGGTTTTTCCTCTTCGCGTATCAGGTCGAGGTTTCCGAGGATCCGAAGGATGTAGTCCCCGATATACTCCCGCCACTCCCGCGCAATGAAGGAGAGCTGGTCCGAGAGGGAGCTGGGATGAGCCTTGATCGGTGCGAGGAGAAAGGCAACGAGTGATGTTCCGCTTTTTCCGAACGCTGTCTTGTCGGAAAGATACTTTTCCGTTGTTTCGAGAAGAGTCTGATACGCGGGAAAGGCTCGAAGATCTTCGTCGGAGATGAACTCTGAAAACTCGCCGAGCGCCGGGTTCTCGTTTGCGATCCTGAGGAGGAGGATCTCCTCGAGGAGGATCCGTTTGCGTTCTGCCTTGGATGGTTGAACCCCCTGCGCGGTACGCGCCGCCGCTTCGTGCTGGTCCCCCGGCGCGGAACGCGCCGCCGCTTCGTGCTGGTCCCCCGGCGCGGAACGCGCCGCCGCTTCCTGCTGAATCCCCGCGGCGGGGGTGAACTCCCGCGAAAAGGTCTCGAAAACAGGCGAGAACCCGCCGCCGCTCGTTCCGCGCTCGAGGCTGGCCGAGAGGCCTCCTAAAACCGCCTTTCCCGTTCCGCTCTCGTACAGGGAGATGATGTGATGCTGTATCTCGTGGAGAAGCCCCGCGGCGTACAGATGGCCCGCACTGAGCGGAGGTTGATCGGTCTTAACGCGGACAGAGTTGATGCGGTGAGAGAGATCCCGCGCCATGGCGATCTCTGGGATGCGAAGGCATCCGCCGTAAGAAAACAGGGCGTCCTCTATCCCGTATTTCCTGCGCGCGTCCGTTCTCATGTGCAGGTAGCGGACAGCGGAGAGCGGACGCATTGCTTCCTCGGGGTTAGCCCTGTGTGGTTCCCATTTCGAGGTCCCGCAGTCTGTCCCTGATTTTCGCGGCTTCTTCGTAGTTTTCCTCTTCTATCAGCTTTTCAAGCCGAGCCTGCAGCTCTTCCTTCTCCTTCTGGCTGGGATCTTCCTGCGCTTCCTTCCCCTCCTCCGTTATCGCGCTTAGCGGAATGCCCGCCTCGTCCACGACGCTTTCGGCGATGTAGATCGGACACTTGGCCCTGACCGCGAGGGCGATAGAATCGGAAGGGCGCGAATCGAGGATGATGGTGCCTTCGTTCTTGGATAGGACGAGCTGGGCGAAATACACCCCTTCTTTGAGGGAGATGATCTCGACCTTGTCTAGTTTCATCCCGCTTTGGTTGAGAAGGGAGATGAAGAGGTCGTGCGTATAGGGTCTCGGCATGGGAACATTGCCCAGGCCGATGAGGATGGATTGCGCCTCGAGCTGACCGATGAAGATGGGAACCGCGACTTCCGCACCTAAGGGACGGATGAGAATCGCGTTTCCTTGGTCGGTTCTGGCCACGGTCCAGATTTCCGCTTCGACTAACATGGGGCTTCCTTGTTGCTTAAGCATATACGATAAGGGAAGTTTAATCAAATTCTATAAGGCGATTGACGGGCAATGGCTTCCATGGTAGGAGTGTCGGGGTGAACATCGTGCTCTTTCTTCCCGGGGAAGATCTCTCCTTCCTCCCCGCCGGCGATCCGCGCGCCGTTCATATCCTGACTGTTCTCGGCATGCGGCAGGGCGAATGTTTTGACATGGGTATCGTCGGGGGAACGCGCGGCAAGGGGAAGATCGTTTCCGCCTCTCCTTCGGGAATCTGTATCGCCTGGGAGCCTGGGCCTCTTCCCCGGCCGCTCTCCCCGCTGACCCTCCTGGTCGGCATGGTGCGGCCGATCATGGGCAGGCGGATCGTCAGGGATATGAGCACGATCGGCGTTTCAAGGCTCCTGTTCTTCCCCGCAGACAGGGGAGAGGGTTCCTACCGCGACGCCTCCTTCTACCGGAACGAGGAATTCCTCGTTCCCCTTGTGGAAGGCGCCTCCCAGGGTTTCACCACCCTTGTCCCGGAGGTTCGGGTCGTCTCTTGCCTCGAGGAGGGACTGGCCGTGGCGGGGGCGGGAGATGCGGGAGGCGCCGGGATTGCATTGACCCAGACTCTGATGAGGGACGGGGCAGCCGCCGATGAAGCGGATTCAACAAAGGCCGCCGCGGGATAGGCGCTGG
>CAZPZF010000340.1:0-2922 GCA_964590705.1 uncultured Spirochaetales bacterium
TAGAAAATGGTTCCTCATCGACGCATCCGGAAAGAGGATGGGAAGGGTCGCGGTTCAGGCGGCCACACTGCTCCGGGGAAAGCATAAGCCCTCGTTCACCCCCAATCAGGAAATGGGCGACTATGTGATCATCATCAACGCCGAGAAAGCGGAACTGACCGGAAACAAGGTGCTGAACAAGATATATTACCATCACTCCGGATATCCTGGAGGAATGCGCGCCGAGAATTACGGGACGATCATCGAGAGAAAACCGACCTATCCCATGGAGCAGGCGGTAAAGGGAATGCTTCCGAAAGGTCCGCTTGGAAGAAAGCTCTTCAGGAATGTCAAGATCTACGCCGGTCCGGAACATCCCCACGCGGCCCAGAAACCAGAGACCCTTGCATAGGCGGAGGGCAGGAGATAGCAGATGATCAAGAATCTTTCAATGGGAACGGGAAGACGAAAAACATCGGTAGCCAGAGTATTCCTCAGGGAGGGAAACGGCGTAATCACCATCAACGGCAAGACGGTAACCGAGTTCTTCGGAAACCCCGAACATGTATACACCGTGCGCCAACCCCTCGACGTCACCGATTCGCTGCAGAAATACGATGTCGTCATCAACGTGAGCGGCGGCGGGATCTCCGGCCAAGCCGGAGCCTGCAGACACGGTATCGCCAGGGCCCTTTCCAAATTGGACAGCAACAACATTCCGTCTCTCCGAGCCAACGGCTTCCTCACCAGGGATCCGAGAATGGTCGAACGGAAGAAGTATGGGCAGCGAAAAGCGCGGAGAAGATTCCAGTTCTCCAAACGTTGATCCCATCATCCTTTCCATAGAAACGAGGGGAGCCACGGGCGATACCGCAAAGATTTCGCTCGATACTGGTTCCTCTTTTTTCATTCCGACAAACCTCGTCATCACGGAATCCCTCTGCGGAGGCATGACTCTCGGCCCCGAGCTCCTCGAGCGGCTCGCGAGGGAATCGGCAGTGCATGAGGCTGTCCGGAAGGCGGTATCGCTCCTGGCGGCAAGGGACCATTCCGCCTTCGAGCTCAGGCGGAAACTGGCAAAGAGGGAATTACCCGGATACGCCGTTGACCGGGCCATCGATTCTCTGATCGAGGCGGGATACGTTGACGACAGACGTTTCGCCCTCGCCTTCATCGAGACTCGGCTCAGAAAGAGCCATGAGGGATACGCGGCGCTGCTTTCAGGCTTACTGCGCCGTGGGGTGGACAGATCCTGCGCGCAGAGCGCCCTCGAAGAGGGGTATACAGCCCAGGCCGAGCGGACGGCGATGGAAGCTCTCCGCGAACAGCTTTCACGGCGTGGCGCGGTTTCCCCTGAAAGACTTTCCTCGCTTCTCATGGCAAAGGGTTTCCCCTATGGGCGGATCAGGGAATTCCTGCGGGATCTCGCCGATGGGGGGGGCAGCCGGAGCGATGATCGGGATGCAGACGGACAGATAAAAAATTATTGACATATTGGATGTATTGGCTACACTTATGGGAGACGGTTTGTCTATTTGAAGGCGCTTCAGATATGGCTCGCAACAATCGGGTAAGCTTAGGGCCGTATGCAAGGAAAGGACTATGGCGAAGAACGGCAAAAAGGTACGCATCTTTTCAGCTCTCGAGGTCGCCAATATCTGCGGCGTCGTCAATCAAACCGCCATCAACTGGATCAAGAACAACCACCTGAAGGCCTTTACAACTCCCGGCGGGCAGTATCGGATCTATGCCGAAGACCTCCTCGAATTCCTCAATTCCCGCGGCATGCGGGTTCCGGAGGAACTGTACCGCATGACACGGGAGGAGGGACGGGAGAAGATTCTGATCATAGACGACGACCGCGATCTCAATTCCATGCTCAAAGAGTTCCTAGGGCGAAAATTCCCTCAATTCGACCTGTTCCAGGCTTTTGACGGGTTCGAAGCGGGGGTCCTCCTCTCGGAGCAGAAACCCGGTATCGTTATTCTCGACATCGATCTTCCGGGGGTCGACGGCTTCAAGCTCTGTTCCCGCATTAAAAACGACCCTGAGATAGGCAAACCGATCGTGGTCGCGGTGAGCGGCCTTGACGAACAAACGACACAGAAACAGATCCTGGCTGAAGGAGCGGACGCGTTTTTCCCCAAACCGATAGACTTCGAGCAGCTCCTCTCGACGCTCCAATCAATGGTCAGATAGGGGGCGGTATCATATGGGCGGAACAGGCGAAAGGCGGATACTGATTGTCGAAGACGAGGACGCCATCCGGTTGACCCTCCGGGACTACCTTCAAAAAAAGGGGTTCCACGTTCTCGTGGCATCCGATGGCGTGGGAGCGATCAAACAGCTCCTGGATAATGACATTGACCTGATCGTGAGCGATTATCGGATGGACATTCTGGGGGGCGACTATTGGGTGAAATTCCTCCAGAAGTACTGTATGGACAAGAAGGTGTTCATCACGAGCGGTTTTCTCAAGCCCGATTTCACCATCCCCTTCGAGGTGCTGTACAAGCCCTTCGACTACGGAAAACTCGCTGGGATGATCGAGGCGGCTCTCCATGAACGGTCCGATACCTGAAGGAATCGAGGCGTTCACCGCTCTGGTTTCCGGAAGGGTTCAAGGAGTAGGATTTAGGTATTCGGCGCGCGACAAGGCCATTCGGCTGGGTCTTACCGGCTGGGTCCGCAACGAATTCGATGGCACCGTTTCGGTCCTCGCGGAGGGACCTAGAGCGAAGCTAGACCATTTTCTCGAATGGCTTCGCAGAGGCCCCCCTGGGGCCTGGGTTTCGGCGGTTGATTTCCGCAGGATCGAACCGCACGGCACCTACCGAACCTTTTCCATTGAATGATTGAAGAAAAGCGCGGCGGGTGTACGGCCGCCGGGCGTCCAGTTGGCTCGATGTTGCCACGTGCGTGGCGTTTACCGGTTTCCCCGCG
>CAZPZF010000341.1:0-2887 GCA_964590705.1 uncultured Spirochaetales bacterium
CCGGCAGGGTGCTCGTGAAACGGATGAAGGGGTCGCTGGTCCCGCCCATCAGCAGCGAGGAGACCGGATACCTCGCGCGGCTGCGTAAAAAGATCGGAACTGAGGGAGACTTCATCAGCTTCGGCGATACCCCGCGCTGATTTGGCCTCCGCCCGAACCGGAGAATCAGGCAGTCCTTTTCGGAAGGGAAAACTCGAGAATGAAGGTCGTGCCTGGTGGCGAGACGACGGAAACGGATCCGTCAATCTGCCTGAGGAGGGCGTGGATCAGCTTCAGACCCAGCGAGTTCTCCATGAGGGATTCCCGGTCCTCGGGGAGCCCCTTCCCGTTGTCCGAAACCGTCAGCCTTCCCTTTCCGGGCTCCGGAATTTCCAACGAGACCCTGATGCGGGATTCCTCCGTGGGAACGGGAAACGCGTATTTCAGCGCGTTCGTGACGAGCTCCACCACGGACATGGCGAGGGGCACAGCCGTCTTGTTGTCCACCAGCACGGGTTCCGCGAGCACGGATACATCGATCGAAACCGCGGACAGGGAAACGGACTCGTGAAAGGTCGTCACGAGCTCCATGAAGAAGGGATTCAGGTCGACCATCCCGCCCGTCTCGCTCTTGTACATCCATTCGTACACCATGGCGATGGATCTTATCCTGTTCTGCATCTTCTCGTAATAAACAGCGTCCCTGGAGTCGAACAGGGACTCGGCCTGGAGCGCCATCATGCTGGCGATCATCGCGAGGTTGTTCTTCACCCGATGGTTGAGCTCCTTGAACATCAGTTCCTTCTGGCTCAGGGAACACTTCACCGCCTCCTCCGCCTCTTTCTGCGGAGTCACGTCCCGAATGATCATGACATAGGAAACCCGGCCATCGTCGGTGAAGCGCGTCGCGTTGACCGCCAGGTAGCGTTTGTCCGACCTCAGGACGGTTTCAACGTCACCTTCGTTCCGGTTGAGCACCGCGTCCCTGAAGTCACTGCGCCTGTCCTCCGGAAAGAGGGAGAAGAAGTTCCTGCCCAGGAGGTCTTTCTCGGGGGAACCGCACAACGTGGCGCCGGCAGGATTGACAAGAAGGATCCGGTAGTTCTCATCGATCTCGAAGACACCATCCGGAATCCGGTTCATCGCCAGCTGGAGGTGCCGATGCGTTTCAAGGATCTCCCCCACCACCTGGCGGCCGAAAACATCCTCCCCTCCCCACACCTTCCCATACCGCCTCTCGACCTCCGGAAGCGAGGCTTCCCGGATGACCTCGAGCACGTTTTTCCCCATCACGGGAAACGAGGTCTTGGCTATCCCGAAGTGAGCGCCCATTGCGATCGGATTCACGGGATACTCCACGGCGATCGCGGAGAGGATTACGATGATCATGGAGGAGTGCACGTTCCTACTCCTGATGAGGGAACAGAGCTTTTCACCGCCTATCCCCGGCATGACGAGATCGATGAATGCCATATCCGGATTTTCGCGTTCGAGGACGGCGAGTGCGTCGACGCCCCCCTTCGCGGTGAAGACGGCGTATCCCTTTTCCCGGAGGAATTCCTCCATGAACTTCACGATGACCAGGTGGTTGTCGACGACGAGAATGGTCCGTATCATGCGGACTTGCTCCTCACCAGAAGTTCGAGAGAGTGGAGATCCATATCGCGTTTTGATGTATCTCCGGCTTCCCAATGTGCGCGCAGCTCCTTAATCGCGGCCGAGATGTCGTCGAAGCAGAGTCCCTCCGCGGCACCGGTGATGTGGTGAAAGAGCGCCCGAGCGTCCATCCGATTCCCCTCTTCCATAGCTTTCCCGAGCGCCGCGAGATCCCGGACCGTCTCCTCGACGAACAGTGCGATCAGCCGCCGGTAGGAGGATTCGGAAATCCCGATATCCTCCGCACGCGCGTTTTTTTCTTCGTCCATTGAGCTCCCCGGCACTAGTTTAATTCAGAAAGAGTCGAAATGCAAAAACAGCCGTTGACATCGTGGGAGGCGATTTCCTACTATGCGCTATGGAACGGACAACAGGCGTAGCAATCGTGGGCTGCGGGACCGTGGGAAGCGCGGTTGCGGCGAGGCTTCTCTCGGAACGCGCCTATTACCTGAGGAAAACGGGCGCGTCGATCGATCTCAGACACATCGTCGGAAGAAGCTTTGCCAAAGCCAGGGCGGCTGGGCTCCCAGAGCGGCTGTTCACGACGGATCTCGCCTCGGTTCTCGCGGACGACGCGGTTTCGGTGATCGTGGAGCTCATCGGGGGAACCGACGCGGCCCTGCGGGTCACGAGGCAGGCCATTGAGGCGGGAAGGCACGTCGTCACGGCGAACAAGGCCCTCCTTGCCCATCACGGTACGGAGCTTCTGGCCATGGCAAGGAAGAGGGGCGTCACCGTCTCCTTCGAGGCGAGCTGCGCGGGGGGAATCCCGATCATCAGGATCCTCCAGGACGGTCTTCTTGCCAACAGGATCGAGGCCCTCTACGGGATCGTGAACGGAACCTGCAACTACATCCTCACGGAGATGATCGCGAGCGGCAAATCCTACGCGACCGCGCTCTCGGACGCCCAAGAAAAGGGATTCGCGGAGGCGGACCCCCATCTCGACGTCGCCGGAATCGATTCGGCGCACAAGCTCGCAATTCTCGGGTCGCTCGCCTTCGGGACTCCCATCGATTTCACGTCCCTGCCCGTCCAGGGGATCGATACCCTCGACTCCATGGACGTGTCCTTCGGAAGGGAACTGGGGTACATCGTGAAACTCCTCGCGGTGGCCCGAAGGACCGATCACGGCATCTCCTGCAGGGTGAGACCCGCCTTCATCAGCACCTCCCACCCCCTCGCGTGGGTTTCGGGACCATTCAACGCGGTCAGCGTCTACGGGGACCTCGTCGGACATACCATGTACTAC
>CAZPZF010000342.1:0-2879 GCA_964590705.1 uncultured Spirochaetales bacterium
GCGCCTCCCCAGACATACTAGCTGGATGCCATTCCCCGTAGTGCGTCAGCCAGCCGGCGGTAGCGCTCCGCCGGCACGATCTTCTCCGCCTCCTTGCGGGCGAACTCCCCCTTCAGCGTACCCGTTTCCCCGCGCTGGCCGCACATGACGCAGCGGAGGTTGCACAGGGGCGTGATCTTGAAGGTGACAAGGGAGAGGTTTTTCGCTATTCCCTTTCCGAATCGATAGTCGAAATTCCTGGCCCTCTCCTGTCTGAAGAAGCCCTGAATGAGGCGGGCTCCCGTGGTGGGATGGGCGGCGATGACTTTGGGAATGATAGAAAAGTTGTTCTTCACGATTCCTCCGGAGAAAGGCTGCGTGTACTATAGAGAAACACGCTTGAAATGGAAACACCAAATCGAAAAAAATGAGTAGAAACGGGGGAAAAGCCTCGGAAAACACAAAAGCCGCCCGAACAGCCGCTCAACGAACGGCCGCAAAGGCGGCGTCGGGGGGGTGCGCGTCCGCGGAGTAAAAAAAACCCGCGCGCGTCTTTGGACGGGCTCCTCAGAACGAGAACATGATGTACGCCGCGGCTTCCAGATCCTTCGAAAAAGCTCCTTCGATATGGGAGAGGTTCACCACGCTCTCGTAGTAGAGGTCGCAGCCCACGGAAAGCCACGAGAGGAAAGGATACTCGGCGCCCAGGTGCAGGATGATACTCTTTTCGGCGGTTCCCGTCGGCGCGATATCCCCTTCCGCAGGATCCCAGTCGCTCGTGATCGTGTTCTCCCCCTGGATGAGATAGGTGCAGTCGAAGGCCAGGCTGAAGGAGGCGGGGATGGTATAGGAAGCCTCCGCGTACCAGACGATGGAGTCTGGCCCGTACTCGTAGCCGATCGGTTTCACGATGTTTTCATATTTATCGGTGGTGAGGGACCAGTAGTGCCTGACTTGGTAATAATAGGGAGCCGATTTTCGGTTGTAGATCCACGGGCTGGTAAGAACCCATTCCGCGCAGATTCCAAGATACCCCGGCCCTACGGGAATTGTAGATTCCGCGCCCGCCATGTACGCGAAGATCGGCGGCCCGCCCCCACCGCCGCGATCCGCTTCATATTGAACCATGAACTCGTCCATGGCGATCTGCCCGTAGACGTTCAGGTACTTCCACGGGTTGACGGAAAGCTCGACGGTCATGAGGGAATTAGCTCCGCTTAAGAGCCAGTTGTGGAAGACCATGAGGAAGTTGAGATCGTGAACGAGATCCGGGTAGGCGCTTCCGGAAAAACAGTAGGATTCGCTGATTGAAAGAAGAGCCCGCTTCCACATTCGGATATCGAACCGGTGGCCGAGAAACGCTTTATAGTGTTCTGACGTGCCATCGGCAAGATACGGATCCATGACGGCATAAACATTGGTCATCTTGAAGTCGCGCGCCCAGAGGGAGAACAGGAGAAAATCGTAGTAGTCGCTGTAGTCGGAGAGCATCAGGTTTCCCGAATTCCCGTTCCCCCAATTAAGCTGGTCGCGGCCGAACCGCAGGTTCCAATTAGCCCCGCCTACGGATAACAGGGCACGATACGGAAAGTAGAGATCGAGCTTCGGATCCGGGTCATCGAAGAGGATGTTGAAATGATTGGTCAGGATCCAGGAAGGAAATATCCCCTCCTCATCCAAACCACTATCGACGGTGTTGTGCTCCTCCTTGAATTCCAGATCGGAGATCATGTAGAGACTGTCGAAAAACCAGAACTCAAGAGGAATTGAAACGAGCGACTGCCGTTCTTCGTATCCGTGATTCCAGGAATAGTTCTCCTCAGAATACTCTTCGCTCGATTCCAGGTTCCAGTGCCAGAAGGTTTCCGGGGCCGCGGTGATCCCAGCGTCGAAGGCGAACCTGTTTTCCCGGTGAAGGACCGCCGGCGCGCATTCGGACAGGACAAACGCGTACGCGTTCCTCCCCGCCAAGGAAAGGGATGCCGGGTCGATATCCTCCAGGAGAAAGAAAATCTCGTCCGCGGTCCACGGACGTGCCTTGTTAGGATGAACCAGACCCTTTTCCAGGAAGACCGCGTCGATCAGGGGGTATACCGATGAATCCAGTGGAATCACCTTCTGAAGGTTCTGCGCCGCAATCGTCCCGCCGAGGCAGAGGATGGCAAGGAAAAATAAAAAAAAGCGCCGACTCTCTCCTGTAGCGATCCGGCCAGTACAGAGGCTGGCCTGTTCCACTTCCCGTACCATTTGCTTCTTCATCCCGAGACCCTCCATTCATTCATCTCCCGCGCGGCCGCCTCAATCCTCTTTTCCGGTCAGATCGATGAGATAGCTCGCGGTCAGGGAAACGCCGGAGATGAACCGGTCGCTCCCCTCTATCGGCCGCCAGATCTTCGGTTCCGCCGATCCCGCCTCCGTCTCGACAAGCCCGAGCTCGTTCCAGACATACCCCAGCTCCGCGTATAGGGAAAAGCCCCACGCTCCGATCCTCTTGGAAGCGGAAACCGTCAGCGCGAGGGTATGCTCGAGCACGTCGTCCGAGAGGAGTTCCACGGGAACTTCGATCTCCAGCCAGGAATCATACTCATGCCAGGGATTGGCGGGCGACTTGCTTCCGCTGATCACGTACTCGAGCGATCCGTACAGATCGAACTCGTACTTCGTTCCCCCGAAGAAGACGTTCTCGTAATCGACCAGGAACGCGATATTGTTCTCCCCGTACTTGTAGCCGATGTAGCTGTCGATGTAGGAGATCGTCCTCTCCGTGCTCCCGGAAAAATATGTGGTTGCCGGATAGTAGCAGTACTCGTAGGGGAGGACACTGTAGTACGGAGCCGTCTCTTCGTCATACCAGGAGGGATTCGACTTGCTTGTATATGTCGAATCCCTCCTGGTATGAC
>CAZPZF010000343.1:0-2874 GCA_964590705.1 uncultured Spirochaetales bacterium
CGGAACAGACGACTATTTCGACCTGAATGAAGCGCATGAAGGAGACGGGAGCCTGGATATCGGGTGGAACAATCCGGCCGAAGGCACCACCGATCTTGCCGGAGTGTTAGTCTCCTGGACCGGGGCCACAGGATCCCACCAGGACGATGTCTCCGTCTACCGGTATGACACCTATCAGAACCAGGGCAACTGGGTGACCTATGATATGCTTCCCGAAACCACCTATACGGCTCTCATTCGGGCCTATGACTGGGCCGGAAACATCTCCGCGGGGGTGGTAGTCCGAGGGACCACGGAATACGGGTGGACGGAGCTCCTGACGGTTGCACCTGTCACGGCGGAAAGCACCTCTGACCCCCTGTTCAGCCAGCCAACGGGCGCCACTGCGGTCTTCTACGATGACTCATACCCGAACGAGCCGGGAATCATAACGCCAGTCCCGGCAATCTGCATACCCGCGGGATCCTGCCTGCACATCGGCGCGCTGGAACCGGACAACGTGGACACTGTAGGATCGTTCGACCTTTCTACGCACCAGTGGATCAGGGTGTACATGTACGCCGAGGGGACGGACTCGAGCGCTCAGGACGCCACCCGGCCCACCGGCAATGTCTATTTCTATATGGACCAGAACGAGGCTCCGGTAGGGGACGAAATCAACTGTCTCCTCCAGGTGGAAGCGTCCGCCATCGAATACGACACGGACGGCGGCATGCTTAGCTACTTCTATGGCTCGGCCAAGGATGTCGACCCCGCTACAGCAGGCTCCGGGTGGGAGAGCTTCCCGAACGGTAAACCGACCGGAACGACGACCTCCTACATCACGATTTACAATGATTCCGATATCGATGTCTATTTCGTCGAGCTGCGCATCCAGGGCTGATTTGTAAGAGTCTCGATCCATACAGCCGCCCGGGAAACCGGGCGACTTTTTATTTACGCTTTGAGTCCGTATTCCCCGGCTATCCTGAAGAGGTCTATCTTGCTGCTTATTCCGATCTTGTTGTAGATGTTCGTCATGTGCCTCTCCACCGTCTTCTCCGAAATTCCCAGGCGCTCCGCGATGTCCCTGTACGTGACGCCGGAAACGGAAAGCCCGACGATCTCCATCTCCCGTTTCGTCAATCTGTACAGTTTCCTGAACCGCGCTATCCCCTTGGCCTCACGGGCAATGGCAAGGAATCCGGTGTAATCCCCGAACCTGTCCCTGAGCTCTGCGATGTATATAGAGAAAGGAGCGGCCTCGGCCCCCGTTCCGAGGGTGACCTGGGTGGAAAGCGTTCGTATCTTTCCGTTGGCAAGGAGGGACAGCTGTTCGTTGAATATGCCCTCCCCGCCGGCGAGATCGGCAAGGGAACGGTTCCGGAGCTTTTCCGCCTCGTCGGGGAAGGCCCGGCGGACGGCGTCGTTCCAATCCGTCACTCGGAGATTCCGGTCCAGGATGAAGACGAGCTCGTCGATGTTCGCGATCACCTCTCCCACAGGAAGGCCCCCGTGGAGATTCATGAACCTGAACCTGGAGATGAGGACAGAGAGCCCCACGACGTACAGGTCGAACATGGCTATTCCGAAGTGCTCGAAATCGGAAATGCCGAAATACGGCAGGATCAGGGTCAGGACCAGCGACGTGAAATAGGTGGCGGTGAAGAATACGAGCAGGAGCCTGGACTGAATCTTCTCCTTGTTCACCCGCGCCCGCAGGTTCCATCGGACGAGCATCGCCATGGACGCGATATACGCGGCAACGCAGATGAGGATGTAGAAACGCACCCACGGGTTTCCGGAGTCGAGAATCCCGAACCATTCGCCGTCCCTCTTTTCGAAACGGGAGAAGATGAAGAAATCGATGAAGTTGGAGACGGTGAGAACGGTCCACGGGAGGTAGTTTAACGCCAGCCCGAGAGGCCGCGAGGGTATTCCGCTGACCTCCGCGTAGAAATGCATCATGAGGGGAGAGAACATGAACGCGCCGATGTATCCGATCTTCAGGAGGAGAACGATCGCGCCGAGGTTTTCAAGGGAATAGGAGATTCCAAGGAACAGGGTCCAGATCACCATGGACAGGCATATAGCGCCGAACAGCCGATACAGCCTGTTCCGGCGGTCGTACAGCACGGCCCGCAGCCCCAGGAAGAGCCACAACCCGGACAGAACGATCGACACAATCGTGTATGCGCTCATTACGGATAATTATAGAGAAAATCGCTCCGGAATCAAATCCGCCCTACCCGCCGGATCTACGGTTTCCTGACGATCCCGGTAAAGAGGACTGCGCCAGTTTCGAGCTCCCTGATGAAAAAGAGGAAGGGCCGTGTCAGCGTAATGCTTGTTTCCGCGGGCATGATCGAAGTCGCGAGTATCAAGGCGATCGTAACCGCCGCCGCCTCGGTTCCCTCCTCGTCCACGGCAACGAATCCCTTGTGGATCACGTCGGAGAGGAACAGATCCCGGCCGCCGTCGATTCCGGAAAAGTCCGCCTCGCCGGGCAGGAAGGGGGTCGTCATCCCCATTTCCTTCAGATAGTCGGAAATCGATCCTCCCCACTCGAAAGAGAAGGAGGGAAGCGTAACTTTTACCGATGTCTCGGTCAGGCTGTCCGTAATCGCCAGGAGGGTTTCGGCGTTCAGGGCGGCGATAAAGGAGTCGAAGCTTCCGTCTTCCGGAAGGATGAAGAGGACGGCTATCGACCCTCCCGCGTAGGGGAGTTCGACAGCCTGCCACGCCCCATCCACGGAAGCCGCGTATGGGAACGAGCCTTCCTGGTACATGAGCGGGGTCTGGATGGTCGATCCGTCAAGGAGGGTGAAGTCGCCGTCAGCCGTGTCGGCTTTTTCGAACCGGGTTTCCCAGTCGGGCTTGAAGTAGACGGCGGTC
>CAZPZF010000344.1:0-2863 GCA_964590705.1 uncultured Spirochaetales bacterium
CCGATACGATAGCCACGATGCCCGCCATATGGAAAACCGAATCCACCCCGGTTACGGCCTTTTCTACCGCCTCGGGATCCCTGACGTCGCCGTAGACCAGCTCCACGTCGAGTTCGTCAAGAGCCTTGGTATCCTCGCCAGGGTAGACCAAGACGCGCACGGATTCTCCTTCGGCGATAAGTTCCCTGACAAGGACGTTTCCCAAGTGCCCCGTACCACCCGTTACTAAAATCATACATTCCTCCCGAAAAAGTGATTGCTCACTCATTATATAAATAATAATACACCTGCTGGGTTGTCGCTCAGCTAGGTGGATACGATCATTCCATACAGAGATTCCGCGATATCCTTGTAGGTCTCCGGGTTCTGGGGAAGAGAGCCGCTGAAGACGTGGTTCTTCCACATGATGTCCCCGATTCCCCAAACGTACATGGTGATCGTGGAGAGGCGGGTTTCCGAGAGGGAGATCTCCTCCTTCGACAGGCAGGAGAGGAGCATGACCCGGATGGTTCCAAGCGCGTCGAAATAGCTCTTAGCTAGTGCTTCCCTGATGTCTTCGTCTTCCACTTCGGAGAACGCCTTGTACAGGATCCGGTAGAGGACCTCGACCTCGTCCCGCTGGTTGTAGAATTTTTCCGCCAAACCCAGCAGGTTCTCCTTCAGGCCGCGATTGGGGTCGATCACCTTCAAGAAGACCCTGCCCAGCGAGGTGCTCACCGATTTCAGCACCTCCAGGAACAGCTCCCGCTTGCTCGAAAAGTAGCGGTAGATCGTTCCCTCCGCAATCCCCGCCTCGCGGGCGATCGACGCGGTCTTCATGTTCTGGAAGTTCTCCTTGCGGAGGATGTTCGTGGCTGCGGCGATGATCTGTTCCCGTTTCCCGTTCTGTTCCATGTCGGTTATGAGTGAGCGATCACTCATAACCAATGATAACCATGCCTGCATCGATTGTCAAGGGTACTGCGGCAAATCGAGCCCGTATTGACTT
Source organism: uncultured Spirochaetales bacterium (assembly GCA_964590705.1). Classification (GTDB taxonomy): domain Bacteria; phylum Spirochaetota; class Spirochaetia; order CAZPZF01; family CAZPZF01; genus CAZPZF01. Next base: position 989 of record CAZPZF010000344.1, read on the forward strand.
TTCCGGGAGCCGGGCGTATCCTCCTCCCGGTACGGAAAACCCGGGGGAAGCATGTGGAAATCATGCGCTGTCCCGCAACTGTGAGCCTTTCCGCGGCGCGGAAGGGCGAGCCAGGATACCCGGTTCAAGATAGGCTCGGCACGGGATCAGCGGCCTTCCGCGCCCGGCAGAAACCCTTCGAGGAAAGAGGTCGGAGCAGTGAACGGAACGAAATGGGCCATCCCTCTCCTGGTTTTCTCGTCTTTTCTGGTTGCCGGGGGATCGGGAACACTTTTCCCGGCGCCTTTCTCTCCGCTCGTTTCTGAAGCCGATTCCGGAACAACCCGTATAATCGCACAGACTCCTTCCCTCCCGCAAGCAGTTCTAAAGTACGCGGAACGCTTCTTCGTAACGGTTCATCAAGGATACACGACCGTCTCGGTCGCCCCCTTTGCCTCGGATCCGGGCAGGCGTTTCGAGTATCACCTCGTTCCCGCTGACGCGGCCGTACCCCCCGGTCTTGTGAAGGCTGGCGGGAGGATCGTCCGCATCCCCGTCTCCTCCTGCGTGACGATGTCAACCACCTACCTCTCCTTTCTCGATTTCCTGGGGATGACCGATTCGATCGTCGGGCACGACTCCCTCAAGGCGGTCTGGAGCCCGGCGGTCCGCGGCAGGATCGCGACTGGGAAGATCCGGGAAGTGGGAAGCGGAAGCAGGACCAATACCGAGCTCCTTCTCCTCATGGAACCCGACGTCGTCTTCACCTACGCGGTGGGCCTGCCCGAATGGGACGCTGAGCCGATCCTCGCGCGGGCGGGGCTTCCCGTCGTTCTCACGGCCGAGTCGCTCGAGCAGGATCCGCTGGGAAGGGCGGAGTGGATTAAGTTTTTCGCCCTTTTCTTCGGCAAGGCTGCCGAGACCGAGGCCGCCCGGATCTTCGGGGAGATCGAGGCCGAGTATCTCCGGCTCAAGGGTTTGGCTGCCAGCGAACAGGAGAGGCCGACGGTCCTGCTCAACAATCCGTGGCAGGGAACCTGGTACCTTCCCGGGGGCGGCGGATACCTTGCCAGGCTGATTGCCGATGCCGGCGGCGACTACCTCTGGAAGGACACCGAGGGAACGGGATCCTTTCCCGTGAGCCTGGAAACGGTGATCGCCAAGGGCGGAAACGCCGAGTTCTGGCTCAACGTCACCTGGGGAACCCTTGGCCAGGCCCGCGCCCAGGAGCCTCGGTGCGTCCTGTTCGACGCTTTCCTGAAGGGAAGGGTCTATCACCAGAACGGTGCCGTGACTCCCGAGGGGGGCAACGGGCTGTACGAGCTCGGCGCGGCTCGGCCCGATCTTGTCCTCTCCGATTACATCGCGATCCTCCATCCAGACCTCCTTCCAGGCCACCGGTTCACGTTCCTGGGGCAGCTCCGATGAGGCGGGCGCGGGGTTTCGGCTGGACGGCCGGCGCCGGACTTCTCCTCGTTTTTCTTTTTATCATCTCTCTTACCCTCGGCTCGGTCACCATTCCCCTTTTCGATGTCGTCCGGATCCTTTCCGGCGGAGAGGTGGAAACCGAGGCGTTCGCGAAGATCATCCTCCTCTTCAGACTACCGAAAGCCCTTACCGCGGTCCTCGCCGGAGCGAGCCTCGCCCTCGCGGGTCTCCTGATGCAGACCCTGTTCAGCAACCCGCTTGCCGGGCCTTCGGTACTCGGGATTAATTCCGGCGCGGGACTCGGCGTGGCCGTGGCCGTTCTGGCCGGGGAGGCTGTGCAGGGAGCCGTGGGGCGTTCAGCGTCAGGGGCCGCGGGTGCTTCGGCGGCCGCGATCGGATCGGGGGCGGCGGGTACGGGAACCGCGGCTGTCGCGGCCGGAGGGGGCAGCGCGGCCGGCGGGACAGGGG
>CAZPZF010000345.1:0-849 GCA_964590705.1 uncultured Spirochaetales bacterium
CGACGCTGCGCTTGCCCCAGGCTGGTATAAATCCGCGCCGTTGGCGCTCAACTGCAGTTTTTAGGTTGATCCTTCAAGTTTGGGGTGTTCCTTCAGGGGTGGGGCCGGATCGGAATGGCGGTCCGCAGGACATACACGCTCTCGGGCTTTCAATTGTGAATTGCTGAGGGCTTTTTTTCTACTGTTGAAACGGTGGGCTACTTTCCGGCCGTTTCTCCGGGGCGGAACGACTTGTTGTGAGAACTGATCGTCGAATCATGAAGATTCCTTCTGGCAATCGTTCTTACTCGTGTCGCAGGGCCTCGATGGGGTCGAGGTTGGAGGCCTTGCGCGCCGGGAAGTAACCGAAGACAATCCCCACCGCCGAGGAAAAGGCGAACGCGATGACGACGATGCCCGGCTGGAAGACAAATGGCACCTTGAGCGCGACGGACCCGAGCGCGGCGGCGCTCAGCCCCAGGAGGATGCCGACAATTCCGCCGAAGCAGGAGAGGACGACGGACTCGACCAGGAACTGCATCATCACTTCGCGTCCCAGGGCGCCGATGGCCAGGCGGATGCCGATCTCGCGGGTGCGCTCGGTGACGGAGACGAGCATGATGTTCATGATGCCGATGCCGCCGACGACGAGGCTGATGCCGGCGATGCTGTAGAAGACGATTTTGAAGACCAGCATGGCCTGGTTGATATTCTGCAGGGCCTCTTCCTGGTTGAAGATGCCGAAGTCGTCGGGCTGGCCGGGGCGGATCTTGTGGGCCTTGCGCAGTTCGCGCTTGACCTGGTTCTGCAGGTCCTCGAGCGGGTCGGGATTCTTCACTGAGATGGTCAGGCGGTTCAAACTCATGCGGG
>CAZPZF010000345.1:859-2822 GCA_964590705.1 uncultured Spirochaetales bacterium
GGCCGGCTCGATGCGGCGTCGCTAGCGCATGAGGACTGCGATGTCCTTTTTTGCTTTGTCTATTGCGTCGGAACGGGCCACGGAGATCATGACCGAGCTGATGTCGGTGTTGCCGGCGATGCGGCGCTGGAATGTCCGTAAGGGGATGAGGACGAAGTCGTCCTGATCGCTGCCGAAACTCGATTGGCCCTTGGATTCCAGAACGCCAATGACCTGAAAGGCGATTTTCTGGAGGCGGACGGATTGCCCGATGGCGTCCTGGCCGCCGAAGAGTTCTTTTTTCACCGTGGAGCCGAGAATGCACACGGCTCGCCCGGAACGCAGGTCTCCCTCGCTGAACTCGCGTCCTTCCTGCAAGGCCCAATTGCGTACCTTGAGGTAGCCATTGTCGCTGCCGGTAATGGAAGTGGACCAGTTTTCGTTTCCCACAATGGCTTGTGTGGCGGCGGAAGAGACTGGCGCCACGGCGGCCAGGTTCGAGATATCGCGGATGATCGCTTCGACGTCGTCCTGTTTGAAGGGGTCGGAGGCCGAGCTGGCGCCTCCGGGGCCGCGGAATCCCTGGCCGGGGCGCAGCTGGAGCATGTTGCTGCCCAGGCTGCCGATCTGATCGGCCACCTGGCGGGTGGCGCCACTGCCCAGGGTGACCAGGGTGATGACGGCTGCGACGCCGATGACGATGCCCAGAATGGTGAGCGATGAACGCAGTACGTTGCGTCGGATTTCGCGTTGCGCCAGTAGAACGGTTTCCCAGAACATCAATGCCCCCTTCTCGCCGAAAGGCCTTCATCAATCAGTCCGTCCCGGAAATGAATCTGTCGCGAGGCATAAGCGGCCATGTCTGGTTCGTGGGTCACCATCAGGATGGTGATGCCCCGTTCCCGATTCAGCGCGGTGAGCAGGTCCATGACTTCCTCGCTGCGCTGGGTGTCGAGGTTGCCGGTTGGTTCGTCGGCCAGAAGAACTTTCGGGTGGGTGACGATGGCCCGGGCGATGGCCACGCGTTGTTGCTGTCCGCCCGATAGTTCGCTGGGTGTGTGGGATTCCCACCCTTTCAACCCGACGGCGTGGAGAGCTTCGAGGGCCATCTTCCGGCGTTGGTTGTGCGGCACGCCTCGATAGATCAACGGAAGTTCCGCGTTTTCGAGCGCCGAAGTGCGGTTAAGCAGATTGAACCCCTGAAAGACGAAGCCCAGAAATTCCCGCCGCAACAGGGCGCGTTGATCCCGGTTCAGGATTCCGACGTTGGCGTCCTGAAAGAGGTAGGCTCCCCCCGAGGGAGTGTCGAGGCATCCCAGGATGTTCATGCAGGTGGTTTTGCCCGATCCACTGGGCCCCATGATCGCGACGAACTCGCCCTGTCCGAGTTCGATGTCAATGCCCTTAAGCGCCTGCATGGCCGCTTCGCCGGTTCCGTAAACTTTGGTGACCCCCTGCAACCGGATCAAAACATTTCGCCTGGGCTCGATCCGTCCGTTCATGGCGCCACCTTCAGAGTATCCACAACCAGTTCCGTACCGGACGTGATTGCGTCTCCATCCAGAATCTGGGTCATTTTCCCGTCTGTGGGGCCCAGGGTAACGGGGATTGAGACCAATTGATTGTCCTGAAGTTTCCACACCAGAGGTTGCTTTTTGGTTCCCTTCTCGATCTTTGTTTTGGCGGGAGGCGCCGGGGGACGGGGGAGAATTTTGCTTACAATACTGCTGCCCCCCCCGGCCCGGGGTTTCGGTTGTTCCGGTGGTGTGAATCGCAGAACCGCGTTGGAGACCAGCAGCGCGTTTTCGATTTTCTGAACCGTGATCCTGGCGGTGCCGGTCATGCCGGGCCGCAAGGTCAAATCCGTGTTGTCCACGTCGAGAACCGTCTCATAGGTCACCACGTTTTCCGTTGTTTCGGAGCCGTAGTTGACTCGGGTGATGCGGGCGGGGAACTCGCGGTCGGGGTAGGCGTCCACCGTAAA
>CAZPZF010000346.1:0-2801 GCA_964590705.1 uncultured Spirochaetales bacterium
CCCCCCCCCCCCGCCCCCCCCCCCGCGCCCCCCGCCCGGGGGGGGAACGGCCGCGCCGTCGCGCTCATCGCGAAGAACGAGCCAAAGGCGGTCATTCCCGCCGCCCTGTTCTTCGCCTACCTTGAGGCCGGGGCAAAGGCCGCCATGCTTCACTCGGATGTCACCTTCGAGATCGCATCCATCGTTCAATCGGTCATCTTCTATCTCGTGACGGCCCAGGCGCTCTACGGTCTCTTCGCAGAAAGGAAAAAGGTGCAGGCATGAACAACAGTCCTTACGCTATTCCGCTGATCCATAACGCGGTGGGAATCATGACGCCGATCCTCCTCGCGGCCATCGGCGGTCTCTTCACAGAATTGGGCGGCATGCTTAACATCGCGCTCGAGGGGCTCATCCTCATCGGGGCATTCTCCAGCGTCGTACTCGCGTCGGTCACGGGGAGTACGTTCCTCGGCGTCGTCCTAGGCATCCTGGCTACGGTGCTCGTTTCTTGGATCTTCGGGTTCATCACCCTCCGGCTCAAAGCCAATGTCTTCATTACGGGGCTCGCCACCAACCTCTTCGCCACCGGAATAACGGTCGTCCTCGCCTTCCAGCTCTTCGGGAACAAGGGGATCGTGCGTTTCGACAACATTCACAAGCTCCACACACTATCGATCCCGGCTCTCCAAAAGATACCCGTGATCGGTGACATCCTCATCGGGCATACCGTTTTCCCGTATCTGAGCTGGATCTTGGTCGTAATCGCCTATGTCGTGATCTACCGGACGGCCTTCGGATTCCGACTCCGCGGCACGGGACTCAACCCCGCCTCCATCGTTTCCCTCGGACTCGACCCGTCCCGCTTCCAGATGATCAGCATCCTCGTTTCCGGGATGACCTGCGGTCTCGCGGGAGCGGTCCTCACGTTGAACCTGGGGGCTTTCATCCCGAACATCTCCTCGGGAAGAGGATGGATCGCCCTCGTGGCGATCTATCTCGGCAACAAGACCCCGTTCGGCGTGCTTATCGCGGCGTTCGTTTTCGGATTCGCGGAAGCCTTCTCGAACTACGCGCAGGGCGCCATCAATATACCGGCTGACTTCATCCTGGCGTTCCCGTACTTCATCACGGTGATCGCCATGGTCGGATATTCGATCTACCGGTACTACAAAGGGGATTCGGCGCATACCTGACGCGCGGAGGAGACTCACTGACGTGATACTCGCGATCGATATCGGAACCTCCGTATGCAAGGGGGCCCTGTTCCTCACGGACGGGACCCTCGTGAAGAGGCATGAGGTTCCCCTCTCCATCATCTCCACGCCCGATCCTCTGCGGCATGAGGCGGATCCGCGGGAATGGATCTCCGCGGTTCGGACGATCATCGCCTCGTTCGGCCCGGAAGCCTTCTCCGTGGAGGGAATCGCCGTAAGCGGAAACGGGCCAACCCTCCTGCCCGTCGACGACAGCGGAGAGCCGTTGCACAACGCCCTCACATGGATGGACCGCAGGAGCATAGAGGAGGCAACGCGGATTGGCTCGTTCATGGGAGCTTTTGTGGATCCCTCTTTCTACCTGCCCAAGGCGCTCTGGTTCTTCAACAACCGCAGGGAAATGTACGATTCGACCCGTTCCTTCATCTCCTGCCCGGAATTCCTCATCCTGGCCATGACCGGGGAGTCCGCCATGGTCTTTCCCTCCACCGGATACGAGGCTGTCATCTGGTCGCCCGAGGGGATTCGGGCCATGGGGCTCGATCCGGACAAATTCCCCAAGAGTGTACGCCCCGGCGACATGGTGGGAAGGATCGGCGAGAAAGCTGCTTCTCTTTTCGGCCTTAAGGAGGGGGTGCCGGTCTTCGCCGGGGGGCCGGACTTCGTGATGTCGCTCCTCGGAACCGGTACGGTCCACCCCGGCAGGGCATGCGACCGATCGGGCACATCCGAGGGGATCAACCTCTGCTCTCCCGTGCGCGTTTCCGACCGGAGGCTTCTGTGTCAGGGGCACGTCATCTCCGGCAGGTTCCATATCTCCGGGATCATCTCGACGTCCGGAAAATCGCTCGCGTGGCTGAAAGCCGTATCGGGCAGGGAAAATCTCCCGTACGATGCGATCACGGAGGAGGCCGGCAAGAGCCAGCCCGGGGCGGGAGGGCTCCTCTTTCTCCCGTACCTGTCAGGAGAGCGGGCACCGATCTGGGATCCCCGCGCCCGGGGGGCGTTCATCGGGCTCACCCTTTCCCACGGCTTCGGGGACATGGCGCGGGCCGTGATGGAAGCGGTCGGCTTCGCCATTCTCGATGTCATCAGGACGATGGAAGAGAACGGGCTCGCCATCGATGAACTGCGGATAACCGGCAGCCAGGCAAAGAGCCCCCTGTGGAACCAGATAAAGGCGGATATCACGGGGAGGAGGATCCTGGTGCCGGCCCTGAAGGATTCGGAGCTGGCCGGCGATCTCGCCGTGGCGCTCAAGGGTATGGGAATCCATCGAACCCTCGAGGACGCCTCCGACGCGGTCGCCGTGATCGAGAAGATCTACGAACCGGATCGGGGGAACGGAAAACGCTACGAACGCTTGTTCGAGCTGTACAGGGAATCGTACTTTCGGCTGAAGGATGTTTTTCACGGTCTTGGGGAGATTTGAGATCGAAGCGATCTCTGGAGGATGAAATGACGGGAAAGCTGATCAGGATGAACGCGATATTCCGCAAGGATACAGGGCGGTCTGTCATCGTGGCCATCGACCACGGCGGCATCGCGGGGCCGATGGAGGGGATCAACGACGCCCCTTCCCTCATCGAGGCATGCATCGAGGGC
>CAZPZF010000347.1:0-2799 GCA_964590705.1 uncultured Spirochaetales bacterium
TCTTGCCCGATGTTGACTCCCTCGTAGAGCTGTTGGGCGATCTGCATCGTCTTTCGCGAGGTGAAACCGAGCCTGTTGGCCGCCGCCTGCTGGAGCTTCGACGTCGTGAAGGGCGGCTTGGGGTATCCGCTCTTCTCGATTTCCTTGATGTCGCTCACGACGCCGTTCTCTCCCGAAAGGGAGGCAATGATCTCCTTCACCCGTTTCTCGTTCGGAATGGAGGCTTTCTCTCCCCCGATCGAGACCAGGTTGGCGATGAACGAGCTCTTTCCCTTGTGGAACTGACAGTCGAGGGTCCAATACTCCTCCGGGATGAAGCTCTCTACTTCTGTTTCCCGCTCGCAGATGAGCCGAAGCGCGACCGACTGTACCCTGCCGGCGGAGAGCCCGTTCTTCACCTTCTTCCACAGAAGGGGAGAGAGGTTGTAACCAACCAACCTGTCGAGGACCCTCCGCGCCTTCTGGGCATTCACCTTCGTGATGTCCAGTCCCCGGGGATGATCGACCGCCTCGCGGATTGCATCGGGGGTGATCTCGTTGAAAACAATCCTTTGTATGGTCAGATCCGCGTTTTTCTTTAAGCGCGCGTTCTTGCGGTGGTAGGCTATGGCCTCGCCTTCGCGGTCGTTATCCGACGCCAGCAGGACGTTGCCCGCCTTGTTTGCCTTGCTCTGGAGCTCCTTCAGGATCCCGGCCTTTCCCCTAACGGTGATGTATTCGGGTTCGAACCCATGATCGATGTCGATTGCGATGCGGGACTTGGGAAGATCGATGAGATGCCCCATGGAAGCGGACACGGTATACCCGGGACCGAGATACCGTTCGATGGTTTTGGCTTTGGCCGGTGATTCGACGATCAGCAATGTATGCGCTTTCTTCGGCATCCTATATTCTCCTGAAGTAGATTCCGTTGTATGGGACCACTATCCCGTTCAGTTCCTCCTCCATGAGTCCGGCGAGGAGGTTCCCTGCTGTATCGACCGCGGTTTCCGGACACGGCCGCCGGCCCGCACCCCCCTGGCCAGCCCATGCCCGCGCGGCGTTCCCCGCTGCGGCGGGAGGGTAGGCTACGCCCCACTCCTCGAAGAGGTCGGCCGCTCCGGACAACTCGTGCGCCCCGGAGGCGGCCAGCTCCCTGTTTCCTTCTCCCTGCGGGCTCTCGGTGCAGGCCCGGTGGATGAAGAGTTCGCGCCCCTGCTCCAGCGCGAAATCCGCGGTATGCAAGGCCCCTGACTTTCTGGGCGCCTCGATTACAACGACGCTGCGCGAAAGACCCGAGATGATCCTGTTCCGTTCGGGAAAGTGATACTTCAGCGGCGGGGTGCCGGGAGGATATTCGCTCACGATCGTTCCGCCTGAGGCCAGAAGATCCGCCGCGGTTTCCCTGCTCGACAGGGGATAGATCCGGGCGAGCCCGCAGCCGAGGACCGCGAGCCCCGCCCCGCCGCCGTCTATGCTGCCCCGGTGGGCGGCGGCGTCTATCCCGCGCGCGAGACCGGAAACGACCCCGATGCCGGACCCGCCGAGCTCGAAGGCGAAGGAGTACGCCGCGGTTACGCCGGCACCGGTCGGCTGCCTCGTGCCCACGACAGCCACCAGCGGAGTCTCCCACGCCGGAAGCGTTCCCCTGAAGAAGAGAAGAAACGGGGGGTCGTAGATCTCGCGCAGCTGGGCCGGATACCGGGGATCCCAGTAGTGGACGATCCCGGCGCCTGTGGCCTCGAGCCAGCGGAGGTCCCGCTCCGCTTCCGTCAGGAAGGAGGCGGGTTTCCACTTGTCGGAATCCAGCCTCCGCCCGACGATCCCCTCGACATCCGCGCGGGAGAGCGAGAGGAAGGAGCCCAGATCCTTGGACACGTCCAGGAGGAGAAGCTTTTCGGCCGGCCTGAGAATCCGTGAGCGGGCGAGTACCAAGTGGAGCAGGCTATCGTTCATACGCCCCCTCCAAGACCGCGGCCCGGTTGGCCCGCGCCTTCTCTCTGGTCGCCTCGTCCTTGGACACCTCGATGATGCGGTCGTAGGCTTCAACCGCCTCCTCGTAGTTGCCGGCGAGAATCTCCACCCTCCCCTTCAGAAAGAGTGCCTGCACATTTCCCGGTTCCCTGGCCAGGATCGCGTCCACGTACTCGGCCGCGGAGAGCGGGGTATCGCTCTCGAACAGGTAGAGCACCGAGAGTGCGTACAGGGCATCGATGTAGGTCGGTTTGAGAGAAATAGCCTGCAAATAGAAACGCTCCGCGTCCCTGAGGAGCCGCTGACGCTGAGCCTCGTCGGGCGCCGCTTTCAACAGCTTTCCCGAGCACACGCCGGCGTAATACGGCAGGATGTAGTTTCCCGTATTGATCTCCATGGCCTTTACGTAGTATTCGAGAGCCGGGCCGAACATCTCCCGGTCGAGAAGCTCCGACGCGATCATCCGGTAATACGTCCCCAGTTCGTCGATCGCGTCGACGACCTTCAGCGCATCATCGAGGAGCTTCCGGATCTGGGCCTTGAGCTCCTGTTCCCGCTCTTTGGAAACGCTTCCGTCCTCGGCGAACTCGATCTCGAGCCTCTCCAGTTTTTTCCCCATCACCCTGACTTCCTCGCTCTTCTTGCAGGCCGAGAGCGGGAGAAGGAGAAGGAGAAGGAGAAGAATGAACGCGGTTTCACCGAGGCGTCCCGGCTCGCGCCCAGGACTTCCCGCCGGAGCGGTAAGAGGAGTCCTTTTTCCCGTTTCCTTAACAACGATCCTTGTGCTCCTGCTTCTCATTCTTCCTCTCCTATCCGCGGGGATGGTATCGTCCGTGGAGGTTCTTC
>CAZPZF010000348.1:0-2741 GCA_964590705.1 uncultured Spirochaetales bacterium
GCTGGTTCTTCCGTAGCCGCCCTTCCTCGATGGCGCGATAGGCCAGATGAAGGCGCATGAGCTTGGTCATGGAGGCGGGGTGGATCTGTTCGTCCCGGTTCTTGTGAAACAGAAGAGCGCCCGATTCCGTGTCGATGAGTACCGCGGACCTGCAGGAGAGGTCCGGAGGACTCGGCGAGCCGGGAAAGCCTATGGGGATTACAGTTTCTGGCGCACCTGGAATCGAAGCGACCATGAAGAAGGTAAGCGCGAGAAAAACGAGACATGAGCCGGATCGATGCCCGTGATAGATGCTCTGTTTCATGAACCGGATGATACCTGGTTCGACCCGTTTCGGCCACCCCCGTTTTTCTGTCTCCATGGTTCCCTGCTCCCCATTCGGCTGCGGTCGATGATATCGTTTCAAGCATTACGAGTCCGATAAGAACCGCCGGCTTCAGATCGATCCGAGCCGGACGAATATCCTCTACGAGATGAATCGTGTTCTCCTGGATCGAGTTCGTGTACACTCCCAGTAGGTAATCAGCGAGATCAGAGAGGTGCCTGTTACGGTCGATGTATTGGAGATCGGTAGAACGGAACACGCGTTCGTAGATCGCTATGATCGCATCTATCCTCTCCCCAGAGCATTCCTGATGATATCCCTTTTTCACTGTTCTCTATTATATCAATCTCAAGCCCGAGGAGGCTTGAAATGGTACCAAGGTTATTCTTCACCCGATGCCGGAGCTCTTTCGGAAGCAGTTCCTTCTCCGCGGCCGGCGCGGCCGGGATCTCTTCGGAGCTCTTGCGTTCCGTGATATCAATTAACGACACGAAACCCCTCTCTATGCTTTCCTTGGAACCGGGAATCACGACAGCGGAAACGATAAGTACACACGCTTCCCCTGCCAGGGAATTCTACACTCATCTCATGGCTGAAGCTCTGTTCCCCAATCAGGAGGGTGATCAGATTCCGCTTCATGCTCTTTGGTTCCTGTTTGTTGAAGGTAGTGTCCGGAAGATTATGGGCCACTCAATCCACTGAGCCTTTTACCCACTAAGGGCAGTATAGATAGTATATCTTTTCGAAAACCCATAATCTTCCGGACACTATGTTTTCATGTTTCGTAGGATCGGTTCCGCCGGCGAGTAACCGAACATTTCCATCTAGGTTTGATTGATATGCACAACCCTTTCGAGAAACGCGTAGAACCGCGCCTCGCCTTCGTCCTCAAGAATACGCGTGGAAACGTCGGATACGCCAGAAACGGATAATTCATCGAAACGTCCGCGGACGACGGTCTTCTTCCCACAGAACCACGGGCGGATGCTCGAAAGTGGAATTTGAAGGCCATTCCGATCGACGTGAGCAATACGGCCTTTTCGGAGGTCTTGGTGACATAGCCGGACAAGGTTACTCTTTCCGTCCTCGCGACAATCTCCGGCTCCGTATTTGAAGAGAATAAAAGCAATCGGTACGTCCGATATACGGAGGATCTCCTCGGCGATAGAGGTAGCGTCCGCTTCCTTTCCGAGATCGATATCCAAGAGGACGAGAGCTGAAGTCTCGCCATGTTGCCTGAATAGATCGACTATTTTTCACCGCAGCAAAGGAGGATCACTCTGTTCTATTCAGATTCAAGACTCCCGGCAACATCCATTGCAATGAACGTCTAATCCTCAATGAGAAGAATGCTGCTTTTTCTGTGGGGAATACTCCGTAAAATGTGGTATTTGGAAGCCGGGAAATCCATCTGAACCGGAGAAAGCATTTTGACAGGAAACGGGAATGGTGCTTTAATCCACAGGATATGGAAATTGTTAAGGGCAACCTGTACCGACATGGGAAGAGGAACCATCGGCATGGTTCGGGACAAAAGCCAGGGATGGATTATCGGTGCGGTTCGTCGAAAAAATACACATCCGGTGTCCGTTTTACTCTTTTAAAAACCGCCGTTCTCGCCTGGGAGAACCTTGGCCTTTTCCTCCTCCTCAATGCTGCTGCTTCAATGATAACTGCGGGTTTTTTCTTTGTTCCCATGATTGTGAACCGGGAAGGCAGCAGGCTTAGCGGCATTTGCATCTCCTTCGCCTTCATCGTTGTTTTTTCTCTTTGGAACGGCGTAATGGGAGGTATCGTTTCGAGATTCACCACGGCACATCGGGTTTCCCGCTCGGAGACACATGGGTACGGCGGAAAGATCTTGTCCTCCACTCTCCTCACACTCATTCTCGCCCTTATAACCTTTCTTTCTTGTAGAGTACTCATCCCTTTCTACATAACCCAGCATACGATTCTCTCGTTCTGTGCCGCAATGACAATAATCCTGTTCCTCCTGTTCCTTCCGCTCTGTTCTCTTTTCATCCTTCCCACATTGTGGACACTCGATGTGCGAATGCATGAAGCAATACGGATAGGGATCCGGATCCTCCTTGAAGAGATCCGATTCTCCTCCGCACTCTCTCTCCTCTGGTGGCTTCTCCTCATCTTTTCCGCGCTTACGGCTTTCCTTTTCCCAGGCTTTGCCGGTCTGCTTCTACTCGACATGACCGGTTTCCGGGTTCTTCTCCTGAAGAGAGATTATTTGGAAAAACACCCCGATGAAGGGACAGTGGATACGCCCTGGGAGAGGATCCTCGAAGAGGAACGGGAAAAATTAGGCAACCGTTCGCTAAAACGGACCTTTTTCCCCTGGAGGGAATAAATTAGTGTCCGAAAGCTTATGGGGAAGTCAAGCAAGGGCGAGGAAAGGCTGTAC
>CAZPZF010000349.1:0-2708 GCA_964590705.1 uncultured Spirochaetales bacterium
TTTCCGGAAGATCGACGAGGCGGCGGGATCGAGGGAGCAGAAGGTTTCGATGTATCCGGGCGTGATCCGCGCGTTCCGGGAGAACGGAAGATCATGGTATCTCTCCCGCTGGACGAGCATGGCACGCTCGACCCGGATGCCGACGGATGCGCTCGATTCCCCCCCGTTCATGAGAAACGATCCGGGAGGAGCCGGCCTCACCGGGATCCGGATATCGATCCTGTCCATGAGCGCCCATCCGATCCTGCGCCAGTGCCGTGCCACGTCGTCGCTTGAGCAGACGCAGACCCCGTTTTCCTTGCCGAGATTTCCGCACGGACAGGCGTTGGCCGCGAGGATAAGCTGGAAGTCCGCGGGGAACCAGCAGGAATTTCCCGCTCGGGCAAGCTCGACCCGGTATCTCTCCAACGGCTCGCGAAGCGCCTGCAGGATGGGCTTGCGGAACTCCGGGGCCTCGTCGAGGAAGAGCACGCCCTTGTGGGCAAGGGAGACTTCCCCGGGCTTGAGTGTCCTTCCCCCTCCGATCACCCCCTCGGCCGAGGAACTGTGATGGGGAGACCGAAAAGGCGGCCTTCTGATGATACCGGATCCACCGGGCAGAGTACCGGCAAGGGAGTGGATGCGGGTCACGGAGAGCGATTCGTCGCGGGAAAGATCGGGAAGGATCGATGTGAACCTCCGAGCGGACATGGTCTTTCCAGATCCCGGGGGGCCGAAGATGATGACGTTATGCGCCCCCGCAGCCGCGATCTCGAGCGCCCGTTTGAGGATCTCCTGCCCCTTGATCTCGGCGAAGTCCCCCTCCTGAAGCCGGGAGGGGCTGAGAGTGTTTGGAGCGCTTTCCGGCGCCTGTCGGGTCTGACCGGGCGGTAATCCCGCCGCGATCTGATGGAAAATGGCCGGAATTTCCGTCAGGTGGGATACCGCATGGACTCCCCCGGACTCCAGGGCGCACGCCTCTTCCCGGTTTTCCGAAGGGACGAGGAAGGAACCGACGCCCGCCTCAAGCCCGGAGGCTACCGCGCCCAGAACCCCCCGGACCGGACGAACGGAACCGGAGAGGAGGAGCTCACCCATGACGAGGATGCTATGCTCTGATTCCGGTATCTGATGGGAAGAAGAGAGAAGGGCCAGCGCGATCGGCAGGTCGAAGGAGGCTCCCTCCTTTCTGAATCCGGCTGGGGAGAGGTTGACGAGGACCCTCCCCTTGGGAAAGGAGAACCCTCCTCTGCGGAGCGCCACCCGTATCCTCTCCCGCGATTCCCTGACGGCGATGTCTGGAAGACCGACGATCTCCATGCCCGGGATTCCGGTTCGAATGTCGATTTCAACCCGCACGAGGATCCCCTCGTACCCATAGGAGGCGAAACTGAAAATCTGCGTCATCGGCGCCATCCATGATCGATACGGATGATCTGAACGGACGTGCCTGCCGGAAGCCCCGCTGCCCGAGGAAGAGCCGTGTATATGAAGGAGGAACGGCTTTCCCGGAGCGTTGCGGCGCGAGACTCCCGGCGCGGCGCGTATCCATCCATCTAGACAGGGGATTCTCGGCGCCGCTTCACGAATCTCGAAAAAAAGACGACCCTTCCGCCGGGAAAGACCCTGCGCCGCGGGGCGGCCCCGATACTGCCGCGTTTAGTGCCGGAATCGAGCGATTTCCCGCTGCGTCATCCGGTCGCACTCCTCGTTCCAGCGGTTCCCCGCGTGCCCCTTTACCCAGTGCCACGTCAAGGGGAGGGATCGCGAGAGCTTTCTGAGCTCGATCCAGAGATCCTTGTTCTTCACCGGTTCCTTTCCCGCAGTCATCCAGCCGTTTCTCTCCCAGGAGGCGATCCACTGGGTGATCCCCTTCTGGACGTATTGGGAATCGGTATAGACGCCGATGGTGCCTGGGGGCAAGGCGGCCTCCGCCCCGCCGCCTGCCGCCGAACCGGCGGAACCGGACAAGGCCGCCACACCGCTATTTCCCGCGGCCCGGACGAGCGCCTCGAGACCCCGGCAGACCGCCGTGAGCTCCATCCGATTGTTCGTGGTCACTCTCTCGCCGCCGCTGCCTCTTTCCGCGACGCCGTCGGCACGCACGATCACGAAGGCCCAGCCGCCCGGCCCCGGATTCCCGGAGCAGCCGCCGTCGGTGTACAGAACGATGCTTTCCATAAAGCCCTCCGGATCGCAGCCCGCAGTGCGGGCAATCCGCTCATCTATAAAATTCGACCGCGAGGATCCAAACGGTCATGGGGTAAGGCCACAATAGCAGGCTCCACTGGTTTTGGATAGTGCGGTGCGTATCGGATTCATGACTGTCGTGAATCGTTGCTGTTTCGGCCTAGGAATGTTACAAAAGGGCACGTAAATATCACTGTTTTATCGGAGGTTGGAAAATAGCATATGAATACGCGAACGGACAATAACACGGAACGGGGGATGCGCACGGGTGTTGGATCGAGAAACGACATGGATTACACACGCGGAATGCCCTTCACGCCCGCCTTGGACGAGAAAGCCTTCATTGCGGGGGGCGAGGCGGCGCCCCTTTTCGGGGCGCGGCAGGTCCACCCCTGTCAGGGCCAGAAGTGCAGGTAGCGCCATGGGGCTGCAGACCGAACAGATACCCTGGATCCCGAGAACACCACTCGGCATCAGCCTGCGGAGCATCGAGTACATCACCTCGACCTATTTCATCTGCGAGGGGTTGGGCGATTATC
>CAZPZF010000350.1:0-2706 GCA_964590705.1 uncultured Spirochaetales bacterium
TCTCGCGTCGACGGGCAGCATTGTTCCCCTCTTCACGAAGCAGATCCTGAAGGGAGGGCCCGTAACCGTGACACACGAAAAAGCCCAGCGCTTCTTCATGACGATCCCGGAGGCGTCATCACTCGTACTCAAGGCGGGGGGTGTGGGAACCGCGGGGACCATCTACGTTCTCGATATGGGAGAACCTATCGGGATCAAGGATCTCGCAGAACAGATGATCCGGTTCTACGGCTTCACGCCCGAAACCGAAATACCCATCCGATACATCGGTCTCCGGCCGGGAGAGAAGATCGACGAGAGGCTGTGGGCGGATGACGAGCGCCCGGTACCTACGGAGCACCCGCGGATCATGCGCCTCGAGCGGAGCCCGCGGTGGACGGGGACGCTTGACCGCATCCTTCGTGAGCTGCGGTCGATCTGCTACTTCGACAAAGAGAAACCCGAGGCGTTCAGGAACAGAAAGCTCCTCAGGGAGATCCTCAGATCCTGCAGCCCCTCCCTGGAGGTACCCAAAAATGAGCCACAATACTAGGCCCATTCCGTTCGCGCGTCCATCTATGGGAGTTCGTGAGGAGGAGGCGGTTCTTCGGGTGATGAGGAGCGGCTGGCTTACGACCGGCCGGGAAGCGGCCGCCTTCGAAGAGGAGTTCTCCGCGCTTACCCGGTATTCGCATTCGCTCGCCGTGAATTCCGCCACGGCCGGCCTGCATCTCGCCCTCGAAGGGCTGGGAATCAAACCCGGAGACGCCGTCGCAGTGCCGTCCTATACCTTCGCCGCAAGCGCCGAAGTCATCCGCTACCTGGGCGCCGACCCAGTCTTTGTTGAAATCGATCCGACCACTCTGACCATGGACCCGGACGCTCTCGAATGCGCGATAGAAAGGGATTCCAGGATCGCCGCGGCGATTCCCGTCCACATCGGAGGATACCCCTGCGACATGGGGAGGATCCTGCCCGTATGCCGCAGGAGGAACATCGCGGTGGTCGAGGACGCGGCGCACTTCTGCCCGGGGCTTCCTCTTCCCGAAACGGACAAGAACCTCCGCGGGGACGCCAGGGTTTACTCCTTCTACGCCACCAAAACCATTACCACCGGCGAAGGGGGGATGATCGCAACCGACCGGGACGACCTCGCCGCGCGGGCCACGGTCATGCGGCTTCACGGTATCGACCGCCCCGTCTGGAACCGGTATACGAAGATCTCCTCCCGGAGTTGGGAGTATCGGATCGTCGACGCCGGGTACAAATACAACATGAGCGACCTCTGCGCCGCGATCGGGCGGATTCAGCTCGAACGGGCGGCCGAGTTCCAGGCTGCCCGAAAGCGGATCGCCGGGCGCTACCTCGAGGCGTTTTCCCGGATCCGGTCCCTTACAGTGCCGGCCGACCATCCCGATCACAGTTGGCACTTGTTTATCCTCCGCCTCTCCTGCGCGGATCCCGCGCTGCTTCGGGATCGGATGGTCGATTTCCTCGCCGGGGAGGGAATTGGGACCAGTGTTCATTACATTCCCCTTCACCTCATGCCCTACTACGCCTCGCGATACGGCATCGCCCCGGAAGATTTCCCGGTCAGCATGGACGCGTACACACGCTGCCTGAGCCTTCCAATCTATCCAGCCATGAATGACGGGGATATCGAACGAGTCATCAGTGCGGTGATTGACGGAACCGCCCGAATCCTCGGACAATAGACGCATGGGCAGGGACGAGCGGAAAGAACCGGAGAAAGGGAAAACAGCGCAAACCGCCCCGGCCATGCGGGGCTCTTCCTGGAGCGGGGGGCTTTTCATCGAGGATCTCACCGTCAGGGATATGCTCTTCGGCTACATCCTCCGGGCCCCGGCGGATAAGGGCGTCATAGTCTCCCTCGGCCTGCCGATCATGCCGCACCCGTTTTTCGCGCTTGGGCCAGGCGATATCTCGGGAAAGAACCGCGTTTCGCTCTTCTTCCGGTCCATGCCCCTCATCGCCGAGCATGAGGTCGCCTACCGGGGCCAGCCCCTCGCCCTCTTCTGCGGTCCGGACTACAGACAGCTCGAGCACTACGCGCAGAAAACCACGGTCCTCATAGACAGAAAACAGCAGGAGCAAGAGCTCGAAGACAGGGGCGTTCCCCTGACCATGGATCCGCTTGTGACCGAACAGGGGGACCAGGTCATCGCGGAAACGGAGACCTTCCAAGTCATGGAAGCCGGCTACTCCGTTTGGCCCCCTCCCCGTTCGATGGCGGAAACGATGGGAGCCCTCGCCTACCGGGACGGGGATACGCTCGTGGTGATCACCGCGACCTCGTGGCTCGCCCATGTGAGAGAGACGGTTGCCGCTGCCACGGGCATGCCTAAGGAAAAAGTGATCGTCCGTATCCCCGAGACAGCCGGGGGAGACGACCCTGGAATCTTGAATCCATCCATGAACGCTGCGTTCGCATCCATCCTCGCCTTGAAAAGCGGAAGACCCGTCAAACTTCTCTTCAGCTCCCATGAATATCTCGCGGTCGTTTCCCCGCGGAATCCCACGCGGATCCGCTTCCGGACGGGCCTGAACAGCGACGGCCGTGTCACCGGAGCTTCCATCGAGGCGACGCTGGATGTCGGCGGGTATCCGATCCTCGCCCGGGAAGCCGCCGTCATGACGGCAGCGCGTGTATTCGGTTCCTATTGTGTCCGCGCCGGAAAAACAACCATCCTCCCCTCCCCCTCCCAA
>CAZPZF010000351.1:0-2663 GCA_964590705.1 uncultured Spirochaetales bacterium
GGATAGTCTGTCGGAAACAGTCGGTCTGGAAGACCTGGCCAATGAAATAGCTAAGAAAATCGTCGATGCGTTTCGTAATAAGAAATGTTGGTATGCCAGTGCCGGTGGATCCACGAGCCCGGCTTTCGCTTGGGCAATTGTCGAGGGCCATGGTATATCCCCACTAAACGCCCGTTAGGGCCAAGGTAATTCCCCACTTGGTGGGGCCAGGTTAATTCCCCACTTTTTTGCCGGATGTCGGTGGACAAACCGATTATGATCCTGCCATTCCTATTAGCAACAACCGGGAATGGAGGAAACATGGCAAGGAGGGATATACCGATGAACGAAGTTATGGAGACAATTTACCAGTGGCACGAGGGAAGAAAGATCAGGCAGATAAGCGGATCGCTGGGCATTGACCGCAAGACGGTGCGCAAATACCTCGGGTTCTTGAACGAGCTGTCTGTAAACCGCAGCGACCCTTTACCCGGGGAACAGGAACTCATCGGGAAGCTCAACGAACTCATGGCTCAACGGGCAGCCATATATGAGGCTCCGGCAATAGAACGCGTTGCCCGCTACCGGGACGACATCGAGCGATGGTTTGAAGACCCGAACATGACGGCCAAGCAGGCATGGCGGCTCTTAAAAGAAAACCACCAGATAAACGTGGGCTATACCACCGTCAAGCGGTATGTAAGAAAGGAGTTCCCCCGCACCTCTCCGCACGTGACCGTCCGTTTAGAAACGCCGCCCGGGGATGAGGCACAGGTCGACTTCGGATACGCCGGCCTCATGTACGATCCGGTGAGGCAGAAGAAGCGCAAGACCTGGGCTTTCATCATGACCCTTTCGTATAGCCGTCACCGCTTTGTCCGGTTCGTCTTCCGCCAGGACATCCCCGCCTGGCTTGACTGCCATGAACGCGCCTTTGCATGGTTCGGAGGCGTGCCCTCACGGATTGTTCTCGACAATCTCAAATCCGGTGTTGTCAAACCCGACATCTACGACCCTCTCGTCAACTACGCCTATGCCGACCTGGAACGCCACTACGGTTTTATCGCCGATCCGGCGAAAAGAGGAGATGCCGAGCAGAAGGGAAAGGTGGAAAGGGTCGTGGCGGTCGTCAAGCAGCAGCTCCTCGCCGGCAGGACCTTCACCAATATCCGTGAAGCCAATGAACGGGCGCTCTCCTGGTGCAGGGAAGAGATCGGGCAACAGGTCCACGGCACGACGAAGAGAAAACCCTACCCGGTCTTCCTTGCCGAAGAGAAGGACCAACTGAAGCCGCTGCCCGAAGCATCCTTCGAACACCCAGCCTGGAAGAGATGCACCGTCCATCCGGACCATCATATCGTTTTCAATAAATCCTACTATTCCCTGCCGACGAGATACATCGGGAAGAAGGTCTGGGTGAAGGGAACGTACAAAACGGTGGAGATCTTCCTCGACTATGAGCGGATAAAGCTGCACCCCAGGGCGGCCCTGCCGGGAACATGGATGACGGACCAGACGGACTATCCGCCCGAAAAGCTCGCCTTCCTCATGGCGACACCGACATGGTGCAGGAAGAAGGCCGCAGAATACGGTCCCCACACCGCGGCGCTCATCAACGCGGTCCTCGAGGAGCACGCCATGCGGAACCTGCGCAAGGCCCAGGCGATGCTGCGCCTTGCCGGGAAATACCACGACGTTATCGAGATGGTGGCCGAGCGTGCGCTATTGTATGGCAATGTCCGGTACAAGAGCATCAAGGCGATGCTCGAGAAGGGGATGACCGACAGACCTTCAATTGTTGCCGCCGCCCCGCTGTCGGAGATGGGAAGACGGTTCCTCAGATCCCCCGATTCCTTTAAGGGGGTGGCGCCATGACAGACCACCATCTGACGGAACAGCTGCGGAAATTAAAACTCGGGGGGTTCACGGAAAGCCTGGAATTAAGGCTCACCCAGGCGAAGAGCGAGGACCTGCCCTATGTAGCCTTCCTCTCCCTTGTCGTACAGGATGAGATCGAACGCAGGGAGGCGAAGAAGCTCACCCAGCGCATCCGGCAGGCGTCGTTTGAAGAGGATAAGACACTCGAAGGGTTCGACTTTGCCTTCAATCCGAGGATCAGAAGAAGTATCGTGACCGACCTCGCCACCTGCCTCTTCATAGAGAAAAAGGAGCATGTCCTTGTTTACGGACTTCCGGGCGTCGGGAAGACGCACATCGCCCAGGCGCTCGGACACGAGGCGTGCCGGCGGGGGTACACCACGCTCTTCGTCAAATCGGCGAAGATGCTCCGCAGTCTCTTTGCAGCGCGAGCGGATCACTCGTGGGAGAGGCAGCTGAAGAAATACACGAGGCCTGATCTTCTCATCATCGACGACTTCGGGCTGACGGCACTGACACAGGTGCAGGCCGAGGACTTTTACGAGGTGGTGACGGAGAGGCATCTGAGATCATCCATCCTCATCACCAGCAACCGGCCGCCGCAGGACTGGGTGGCGCTCTTCCCGGATCCGGTCATGGCAAACTCGGCGCTCGACCGGCTAAGCCATCATGCCCACCACATCATGGTTGATGAAGGGGACACATACAGGAGGAAATTGAGCCCGAGGAACAACAAATGATGAGCCGCTCATCCGGCAAAAGTGGGGAATTACCTTGGCCCCGGTAGTGGGGAATTAACCTGGTCC
>CAZPZF010000352.1:0-2650 GCA_964590705.1 uncultured Spirochaetales bacterium
TCGGGGAACCCGTCGGGGCATACGGGTCCAATTTCTGATATATCAACATCGGCAGGATCCGCCTTTATCATCATTCCCTTCAAGCAGATCGATAAGATTCCTGATTCGCTGGTAGTGGATCTTGTAATACCCGGGATTCGCGATTAGATAGACCTCCATTTCCTCGAGAACTTGAAATACTTCCAAGTCGTGAGCCTTCAGGGTCGAACCGGTTTCCACGAGATCCACGATGCAGGGGGCGAGCCCCAGAACAGGAGCCAGCTCAACCGAACCGTTGAGCCGAATGATCTGGACCGGAACACCGCGGCTGGTGAAGTAGTCGCGGGTATAGCGGGTGAATTTCGTGGCGATGGTGAGTTTCTTCGGCTCTTTCCCCGGAGCCTCGCCGCGTTTTCCCGCAAGACACATCCGTGTTTTTCCGAAGGGAAAGGTATGCAGTCGGTAGAAGGAATACCCCGATTCGTAGATCACGTCGGTACCGCAGACCCCGAGTCCTGCGATTCCATGGTTGACGTACGTGGGAAGGTCGCTGTTCTTTACGAGGAGGCAGGTGATCCTGCTTTCCGGATCCCGCGCAACCAGTTCCCGTTCTTGGAACTTGATGTCGATTCCCCTTGCCGCGAGGAGTTCGAGGACCTGTTCCTGGAGCCTGCCCTTCGGCAGCGCGATGGTGAGGGGGGCAGGGGTTGCGCTCATAGAACGGCTATCCTCCCGCGTTTCCTGATCTCTTCCGCCTTACGGAAGGAGGCCGCGAAACTACCCTCCCGAACCTCCTCTATCTCGGGGAGCTGGTATGCACCTCCGTTTCCGACATGTGACTCGATCTTCCGGAGGAGTAGTGAGAAACCGACCGAGGGGGACGGAAAACCGAAATTGGAGAGCAGCTTGTCATACCTCCCTCCGGCCGCGACAGCCGAGTCGGTCCGATCCATGTATACCTGGAAGACGATGCCGGTGTGATAGGGTTGGTTCCCGATCTCCGAGAGGTCGATCCTGAGGGTTCCCGCGAAGCCCAGCGCGGCGATTTCCCTGTGGATCGTTATGAGATATGTGGCGGCCGCGGTTTCATCCGGCGTGAGGAGCCTGCGGCTGGATGGCGTGTCGATGAACCGCTCGAGTTCGTCGGCGGAACCGATAAACTCGTAGAGGTCGCAGAGGAGGCCGCTCCGCTCCTCTCCGCACAGGAGTTTGAGCTCCGGTAGACGGGATCTGAGCTGTCTCATGGTCACCGCGTCCCGAAGGATCGCGCGGTTCCTCTCTTCGACGGCCCCGAATGTCGAGAGGAACAGGGCTTTTGACCCGAGGTGGACGAACACCTTGATTCCGAGGGTTTCGATCGTCCGGAACAGGAGGGCGAGGATCTCCAGATCCGCGTCCGGTCCCTCTTTTCCGATGAGTTCGGCACCCGTCTGGAAAAACTCGTTCTTGGCGATATCCTCACGGTCCTGGTGCCGGAGGATGATGTCCGAATAGGAAACGCGGACCGGAAGATCCTCCTTCGAAAGGGCGAGACCCATCTGCTTTGCCAGGAAGAGGGTGATGTCGTTGCGGAGGAGGAGGAGATCCCCCTCCCTGTCGATGAGGCGGTACAGGGTATCGGTTTTCCCCTCGAGGAGAGGCTGGTAGAGGTCGTAAAAATCGACTACCGGCGTCTGGACGGGAAGATACCCCCAGGAAAGGAAGAGGCGGTCGATCTGGGAGACGATCATCCTGTGCTTGTACGCTTCTTCCAGGTAGATCCCCTCCGCGCCTTGGGGATTCTGGTAGATGGACCGTTTTCGTGCGGTCACGGGTTTCCTCCGTTTCTCGATACTGCGGTACTATACCAAATCGCGGGTAAAATGGAAATAGAGCGCTTGGCGGCGGAAAGCGCGGCTTGCGTGCCTAAACCAAGGTTGAGAGGGATTTTTACATGTGTCTGCCCATGCTTTTTCTCTGGAAAGATGGCGTAAAAGGGTTATACTATCGACATGAAGCGCAACAGATGTGTTTCCATCGGCATTTTCTTGGCTGCATCCTTGGCTTTCTCCGCGGCGGCCGCGGCGGAAGACACGGGAGCATTGAAGGATTTCCATAAATTCAACGAATCGCTCGGCTTTCAATACGGGACCATGTTCGGTACGGGATTAAGCTACCAGCGCTGGGACGCCAGGCAAGGATTCCAGGCAGTATTCGGCGCCTGGTACAACCCGGCCGCCACCGATGTCATCCTCGACTACGCCGTGGGAGCCGAGTACCAGTATTCCGTGTATGGCGAGGATTTCGCCAAATGGTTGTCCGGTCAGCTCTACTTGTTCGCGGGCTTGACCCATCAGGGGTACATCAACGTTGAAAGCACCTATAATGAGACCACCGGGTATACCTATACGCAAGGTCCCTTTGGGTATGTTTTCGGCGGCGGGATCGGCATCGGAATAGAGGTGATTCTCTTCGAGCACTTCTCGGTCCCCTTTGAAATCGGGTACGGGGTCTACTGGGATGGCTCCAAGGAAACCCTCGCCGAACAGTTCCTCGTGGACCTTGCCCTCCAAGTGGGGTTCAGGTACCGGTACTAGGCGGAAGTTTCTTTGCGGAACAGGATTTTTTTCGGCGGTAGATCTGAAATACCGCTTTTTATGGTATATATTGAGTACGGTGTGCGTGGAGGATC
>CAZPZF010000353.1:0-2606 GCA_964590705.1 uncultured Spirochaetales bacterium
TCCCTACGACCCAGTGCTCGATCTTCTCGCCAACGGGTGGGAGGGGCTTTCCCTCCTCCTCTTTTCGCCTCGCCTTATGGGACTCCTGGCCGAGCGTGAACGGCGGGGGCTTCACTGCGCCCTTCCGTGGGGAAGACCCTTTCGCGAACAGCTCGCCGAGGCCAGGCGCCTCGGGATTCCCCCGGTAGCGGTGAACACCGCCGCCTACCGCACAGAGGAGGAGCGCCGCCTCCTCATCCTCCTGCGGAGCATCGGGCGAATCATCCCCATCGACCGACTCCCGGCCACCGAGATCCCGCATTCCTCCCTTCGTTTCGCCCCGCAGGAGACGCTTCGTTCCTTCTATTCAGCGGTTCCTGACGCCGTTTCCAACGCCGCGGCGTTCGCCGAAGCCGGGGTTTTTCACCCCTTTTCCGGGACCTGCGTTTTCCCCTCCTTCAGGGGCAACAGCGAAGAGGATTCCTTCCGAATCCTCAAGAGGCTTTGCGTGGCCGGGATTGAGCGCAGATACGGGGCAGGCCGAGCCGATTCTCGGCGGGCCGTTCTCGACCGTCTTTCCCGCGAGCTTTCGGTGATCCGCGCCAAGGGCTTTGCCGGATACTTCCTCGTGGTCCACGACATCGTGTCCCGCTGCCCCCGTACATGCGGCCGGGGGAGTTCGGCGTCGAGCATCGTCTCCTACCTGCTTGGGATCACCCACGTCGACCCATTGGCGCAGGACCTCTTCTTCGAACGTTTCCTCAACAGGGGCCGCGTCGATCCCCCCGACATCGACATCGATTTTCCGTGGGACGAGCGGCGGAAGGCTCTCGACTATGTCTTCTTCGCCTATCCAGGGTCCGCGGGTATGGTTGCTGATCACGTCACCTTCGGACCCCGTTCCGCGGTCCGCGAGCCGGCAAAGGCCATGGGCTACCAGGATGAGGAGATAGCTAAATTCGTCCGTCTCTTCCGCTACGGGCGCTTCGAGGAGATCCCGCCGGCGGTCATGGCCGCGGCCCGGGAACTGCGCGGGTTTCCCCGCTACATCGGGACGCACCCCGGCGGGGTCGTGATCGTGCCCGGCCCCATCACCCGCTACACCCATGTCCAGCGCTCGCCCCTGGGGCTTCCCGTCATCGCCTGGGAAAAGGAGGGGACGGAGGACGCCGGACTGGTCAAGATCGACCTCCTGGGTAACCGCTCCCTCGGGGTGCTCCGGGACGCCATGGCCCTGGTGAACCCGAGAATCGTCTCCGAGGCTCCCCGCTGGGATACCTCGGTTGTCCCCGCACGCAAGCCCCTGGACTGGGAGAGCTTCTGCCCCCTAGAGGACGGAGAGACCCGGCGCATGATCGAGCGGGGGGACACCTTGGGGGTCTTCTACGTCGAGTCCCCGGCCACCCGGCAGCTTCTGCGAAAGATGGGCACAGGAGACTACCCCCATCTCGTGATCGCCAGCTCCATCATCCGGCCCGCGGCCAATCGGTCCATCGAGGAGTACCTGCGAAGGCTCAAAGGAGGCTCGTGGGAGTCCGCCCATCCCTCGATCGACCACGTGCTCCGCGAGACCCTCGGAATCATGGTCTACCAGGAGGACGTATCGCGGATCGCCATCGAGACCTGCCGATTCACCCCGGAGGAGGCGGACTCCCTCCGCAAGGTCCTCACCCGAAAGGACCGGGTCACCCGCCTCGCCGTCTACCGGGAGCGGTTCTTCGCCGGCGCGCGGGCGCGGGGGATATCGGAAACCGCGCTGGAGGCGCTGTGGGAACAGGTCCTCTCCTTTGACGGCTACTCCTTCTGCAAGGCGCACAGCGCCTCCTACGCCCTCGTCTCGTACCGACTCGCCTGGATCAAGAGCTACTTCCCGCTCGAGTTCTTCACCGCGGTGATCAACAACGGCGGCGGCTTCTACTCCCGGCAGGTGTACCTCGACGAGGTCCGGAGGATGGGGTTCCCCATCCTTCCTCCCGACATCGCCCGCAGTTCCATGGAGTACACCGTGGAAGACGGGGGACTCCGCGTAGGGCTTTCCCAGCTCGCCGATGTCGCGGCCCCGGTCCTGGAGGCGATCCTCGCGGAGCGGGAGAGGGGAGGGGCCTTCATAAATCTCCCCGACCTCCTCGGCCGGGTCCAGATCCCCCCCGCCGATTTTCGTATACTCGTCCGTTCCGGCGCCCTGGATTCCGTGGCCTTTCCCCTCACGAGGCCTCAGATCTTCTGGGCCGCATTCCACGCGGACCGCCATCCCGATCTCTTCGGCGTTCCTCCCGTCCCCCCCTGCATCAAGGATTACCCACAGGCGGTGAAGTCCCGCGACGAGATAGCGACCATCGGTCTCGCCGTTTCCCGCCATCCCCTCGCCTGGTTTTCCGGACGGATCGCCGACACCGCCCGCGCCATGGGAATCCGCTGGATCACCACGCGTTCCCTCGCCGCGCATCTGGGACAGACCATCGTCATCCCCGGCATGCTCGTCACCGGAAAGGAAGTTCCCACCAGACAGAAACGGTCCATGAGCTTCCTCTCCTTCGAGGATCCGTGGGGGATCTTCGAGACCGTGGCATTCCCGGATGTCTACGAGCGCCTCTACCCCGTCCTAGACGACACCCTCTTTTTCATGG
>CAZPZF010000354.1:0-2592 GCA_964590705.1 uncultured Spirochaetales bacterium
CCGCGCTCGTGGAGGAGTACCGCCCCCCGATGAAGTCATCGATATAGAAAGAATCGAGAAATCCGGGGGAGTCGGCCAGCGGGCTGTCCTTTCCAGTCACGGCGACCATGTGACGGCCGGGATCGATCTCCGGGCCCCCTGCATCGCGCATCCACTTCGTGACGAGGCGGTGGTTCGCGAGCGTCTCCTGTGTTGTGCCGCTTTTGGAAACGAGGATGAAGAGGGAAGTGTGAGGGTCGAGTCCGGAGAGGACCTCGAACGCGTCGTCCGGGTCGACATTGGAGAGGAAACGGGCGGGCATGCGGAGGAAGCCTTTCGCCCGCGCCAGATTCTCGAGTGCCATGTAGAGGGCGCGCGGGCCGAGATCCGATCCACCGATCCCGATCTGAATAACCGTTTTGAAACATTTCCCCGTGCTTCCCACGATTCTTCCCTCGTGGATTTTCCGGGAGAATTCCGCTATTCGTTCCGTCTGTTCCGCGTAGAATCGTCTGAGATCGATTCCCTCGTATGCAACGGGAACGCCGGAAGGAGCCCGAGTCAGATGGTGAAGCACCATCCGGTTTTCGCCGATATTCACGAATTCACCGGATCGTAGGCGTTCATACTGCTCGATGAGCCGCTGCTCGTCCGCGAGATCCTGGAAAAGACGGAGGATCGTGCCGTCAACGGGGGCTCCCGCGTAGGAGAATGTGATTCCCCCTCCCGCGTCTATGCACATTTCCCTGATCCTTTCCGGCGAGAGCAGCCCCTTGACATTAAGATTGGCGTATTGCCTGAGGCCTCGATATGCGGCTGTGGCATCAAGATTGGGATATTCTGTGATCTGCATGATATCTCCCCCTGTCACGTATTGGAGAATCGCTTCACACGTTATCTATTGGGATACGAACTTTGTATAATATCGCCTGTTATACAGCCTAGGAATCCGGAAAACAAGAGAGATCGATCGCGAGGTACATGGCTGTCTCGTCACATTCCTCCAGTTTGGGGCATTCCAGGCATTCCCTCCAGATCTTTCTCGGGAACCGATCCTTGCTCGTCACCTCGAATCCCTGCTTCTTAAAGAAATCGACCTGGTAGGTGAGGGCCATGATATGGGGAACCCGCATTCTCTGCCCCTCCTCGATGAGGGCGGCAACCAGCATCCTGCCGATTCCCCTTTTCTGATGCCCCTCCGCCACGGCGAGTGCGCAGATCTCTCCAAGATCCGTCCAGAGAGTGGTAAAAGCGCCGCAACCGACGATGGTTCCCCGCTTATCCTCGGCAACGAGGAAACTTCCGAGCATGGTGACGATCTTGTACTTGCTCCTCGTGAGCATGAGTCCCTTGCGTGCCATCGAGGATGTCAGCTTGAAGATCGCATCGACATCAGGCGCCGTGGCGCGCCGTATGGTTATTCCACTCTCTGTGGTACGGGAGCCGCTCCCGGCCGCATCAGCGGCCGGCCGGCCCCCTTTTCGCGCGTGCTGATTTTTACTCATGCTCATTTTTCGTGGAAAGTGGCGGCGATTCCTGTTATCTCCCTGGCCTGGTCCGCCTTTGCCGATAGTTTCCGGTGGACCATGGCCGTAACGCTCGTGGAGAGGCCATAGAGTTTGATGAAGCCGGACGCGTCGGCGTGATCGTAGGAGCTTTCGCCGAAAGACGCAAGATCCTTCAGATAGAGGGAGTAGGGTGACTGTCTGCCGGCTATGATAATGTTCCCCTTGTAGAGGGCGATGCGGACGGAGCCCGTGGTGAATCTGGCTCCCGTTGCCATGAACGCGTCCATCGATTCGCGCAGAGGGGAGAACCACTTTCCGGAATAGACGAGTTCGGAATAACGGATAGCCATCATCCGCTTGTAGCTGAGAAGATCCGCGTCCATGGTGAGCATCTCGAGCTCGCGCAACGCGGTATGGAGGATCGTCGCGGCCGGGGACTCGTACACGCCTCGGCTCTTCATGCCCACGACCCGTGTCTCCACGACATCGGCTCTGCCGATTCCATTCTTCCCGCCGACCTTGTTGAGCTCCACGAACATCTCGAACGGGGAGAGCTTCTTCCCGTTCAACGCGGAGGGAATCCCCTCCGTGAAGTCGATGGTGATCTCCGTCTCCTTGTCGGGCGCTTCCTGGGGGCTCTTCGTGAGGAGGAAGAGATCCTCCTTGGGCCGGTTCCAGGGATCTTCGAGATCATCCCCCTCGTGGCTCATGTGGAGGACGTTCCAGTCCCGGGAGTAGATGTTCTTCTTCGATATCTTCCCGAGCGGGATGTTGTGCTTCTGCGCATAGTCGATGGCCGCTTCCCGAGATCGGATATCCCAGAGCCGCCAGGGTGCGATGACCTCGAGATTGGGGGCGATGGCCTTGAATGTCAACTCGAACCTGACCTGGTCATTGCCCTTCCCGGTACAGCCGTGGGCAACGGCGTCGGCTTTTTCCTTGATCGCGATCTCCGCGATCTCCTTTGCCTGCAGGGGTCGAGCGATGGAGGTCCCCAGGAGGT
The DNA here is from genome assembly GCA_964590705.1 of uncultured Spirochaetales bacterium. Taxonomy (GTDB): domain Bacteria; phylum Spirochaetota; class Spirochaetia; order CAZPZF01; family CAZPZF01; genus CAZPZF01. Next base: position 2,491 of record CAZPZF010000354.1, read on the forward strand.
ACTTTCCCTCGTAGACGGCGCCGGCTCGAAGCATGGGAAAGATATAAGCCCGGACAAACTCCTCACGCTTGTCCAGGATGTAGAGCTTGGATGCTCCCGAGG
>CAZPZF010000355.1:0-2575 GCA_964590705.1 uncultured Spirochaetales bacterium
TCCTTCGCGGGCTCCCGCACGGCGGAGAGCTTCTGCGAAAGCCTCGGCAGCGCGTCGTACTCTCCGGTGATCCCGATGACAGGGGAACCGCTCCCATATTCAGCGGTGAAGGCGGTCGGGAGATCCGGGATATCCCTCCGGATCCTGAACCCCTCCCGCTCCAGGATCTCCGCATGAAGGCCCGCGGCCATCCGCTCCGCCAAAGGCCTCTCGGGCTTCTCCCAGATCCTCCTGGCCGCGTCCCGCAGGAGCCGCTCATTCGCGTCTATCCAGTCGTACAAGGTGTTTTTGCTCACCGCCTTCCTCCGTCAGGGCATCCGGACGCCCGTTACAGGAGCTTTCCGATCATGTAGGACCAGTCTCCGGGCCTGATGACCGGAACGCTGTAAAAACCGACCACCACGGCGTCGAAGGGGGCCGTGATCTCGCCTACGGGATTGCCGAAGCCATCGGTGACGGCGGCCAGGGTATCCCCCTTCCTCACCTTCTCCATCGGCTTCTTCAGCGGCGTATGGATGCCCCCGACAGGCGTGTGCAGGTAGTGCAGCTCGGTATCCGTCTGCTTTCCCGCGGGCTTAGCCTTTTCGGCGAGCATTCCGAGGGACGCCATGACGTTCTTCATGCCCTGGTAGTGGATCTGGACGTTCTTTTCCCTGTCATGCAGCCTGCTGCAGTGGGAACCGACCTCGGGAACGATGCCGGGGATGCCGATCTTCTCCGCCTCTATGGACGAAGCGCCGCCGAACGGGAGATTCTGCATCCTCCACAGGAGCGGGGCTCCGTAAGCCACCGCCATCCTCCGGCTCGTCTGCGCGGTCTCGTCGGTCCCCCCCTGATAGCCCACGATGGGATCTAGGTGAAGGGCCACTCCGCCGCCATGGAAACTGATGAAATAGTCCGCGGCCTTGAGGACCCGCTCGAAATAGGTGTAGGCGACCCGGTTGGACACGAACAGATCCGGGTTTCCAGGATAGATGCGGTTCATGTTCGCGAAATCGATGGGAGAGGAACGGGTATTCGCGGCAAAGGCGTCGAAGTTGACGGCCAGAACGCCGATGAAGACTCCTTTGAAGCCGCCGGTCCGATACTCCTGGGAAAAGCGGATGATGGCCTCCGTGCCCTCGTATTCGTCCCCATGATTGCAGGCGTCGGCCAGGAATACGGGCCCCTCCTCCTTTCCCTTGATCATCACGACGGGGATGGAGACCCAGCTGCTGTCCGGCTTCATCGCGACATCGATGAAACCCTGGGTCAGGCAGCCTTCCTTCTTCACCACCCTGTCGATTTTCGGCAGTCTCTTCTTGCTCATCTGTTTCCTCCTGTATGCTCAGTCATTCCGTTTCGTTCATCATGTATCAGCGGCGCGGCCGGTACACGCCGAAGCGTTTCCCCGCGGCAAAGAGTTCCGCAACCTCGTCCATGCGGCGGAAGTCGAGATCCTCCCGCGTCATGGAATCGATCCATGCCTCCAGGGCCAGGAGACGGTGGCCCCGTCCGGAAACCTGCGGGTGGAGCGTCACCGTCATCACCCCCTCTTCGAAATCGCGGAGCATGTACGCTGCGTCCGCGGTCCAGTTCGCGTACAGTTCGGCGGGGTTCCCCAGGCCGTGCATGATGGCGTGGGGCAGCCGGACATACTCGAAATAGGGATAGTCGTCGAGAGACCAGGATACGGGCAGTTCCACGATCGACGGCTCCTGTCCGAATACGACAGGCCCCTCCTTGCACAACCGGTCTCCCAGACGGCAGCGGTACGGCGCGTAGTCGTTTCCCATTAGGCTGCTGTCGTAGACGATCCCAAGATCGCGCAGATGACCGACCGTTCTGGCGGAGAGATCCCACGAGGGGGAGCGGAAACCCTTGGGCCTGACTCCCGTGATCCTCTCCACGATCCCGATGGTCCGCTCCAGGATCGCCAGCTCCGCGCCGGATTCCAAGATGTTGAAATTCTCGTGCGCGTAACCATGCAGCCCGATCTCGTGACCGTGCTCGTGGACGGCCGCACAGAGATCCGGATACGTCTCCATGGTGTGGCCGGGGATGAACCATGTGCTCCTGATGCCCCGCTCCTCCAGCATACGGAGGATGCGGGGGACGGCAGCGGCGCCGAACTCGCCTCGCGAAATCGGGGTCATGGTGAGCATCTCCCTCTGCAGCCAGATGGAGATCGCGTCGAAGTCGAAGGTCAGACAGATATGACCGTTCATGGGCTATACCAGATGGCACGCGACAAAATGCCCCGGACTCACCTCCCGATACTCGGGGGCCTCCTCTTGGCATCTGGCCGCGCAGATGGAGCAGCGGGTGCTGAACCTGCAGCCCTTCGGGAGGTTCCGCAGCGAGGGAAGGCTGCCGGACAGCTTGATCCGGCTCCTGGTACGAAACGGGTTCGGCACCGGTATCGCGGAGAGGAGCGCCTGCGTATAGGGGTGCAGGGGCCGGGCGAAGAGCTCGTCGGTCTCCGCGCGTTCCACGATGATTCCCAGGTACATCACCCCGATGCTGTCCGAGAGTTGCCTGACCACGCGCAGGTCGTGCGCGAGGAAGCCGTACCCCAGATCGTCCTGCTCCTGGC
>CAZPZF010000356.1:0-2557 GCA_964590705.1 uncultured Spirochaetales bacterium
GCCGGCCATCATCCTTACTATGGTCTTTCAGAAGTATGTGGTGAAGGGCCTGACCATGGGGGCCGTGAAGGGCTGAGTCGCCCATCTCACAAGAGGTATCCTTCACCACGTGTGCGCCGCGTCTATACAGGAGCATGCACCTTTGGCAGCGAAGAGAGGGATTTTTCGAGGTCCTGTTCAGAGAGCGCGACGTCTTGGATTTCGCCGGCAAAATATTCCGCATATCCCTGCAGATCGAGAAGGCCGTGCCCCGAAAGGCCGAATAGGATCACCTTTTCCTGCTTCTCTTCGCGGGCCTTCACGGCTTCGCGGATGACCTGGGCCACCGCATGGCTCGTTTCAGGCGCCACGATGATGCCTTCGCTCCTCGCAAACTGGACCGCGGCGGAAAAACATTCCACTTGCGATATGGCTTCGGGGCGCAAAAGCCCTTGGCGGGCGGCCGCGGACACGAGCGGGGCCATGCCGTGATACCGGAGGCCTCCTGCGTGGCTAGGGGATGGCACGAATTCGTGCCCAAGCGTGTACATAGGGAGAAGCGGCGTCATCCCTGTGGTATCTCCGAAATCGTACGCGAAGGGCCCCCGCGTCATGCTGGGGCACGAGGCGGGTTCGACGGGCACTATATCGATCTTCGCTCCCTCGATTTTTTCTTTAATGAAGGGAAAAGAAAGGCCTGCAAAATTTGAACCGCCACCGACACAGGCCACAATGGTGTCGGGAAGCTTTTCTCCGAACAGCGCAAGCTGTTGTTGTGCCTCGAGGCCGATGATTGTTTGATGCAGCAAGACATGGTTGAGCACGCTTCCCAACGCATAGTGGGTGGCGCCGCTCGTGTCCTCAAGGGCAGCTTCGACAGCTTCGCTGATGGCGATCCCCAGGGAGCCTGGGGAATCGGGATGCTCCTGCAATACGGCTCGTCCTGCGCGGGTGAGGGGGCTTGGACTCGGATGGCACGAGGCTCCCCAGGTCTGCATCATGACCTTTCGGTACGGTTTTTTTTCGTAACTTGATCGAACCATGAACACCTGGCATTCGAGGCCAAATTGAGCCGATGCGAAAGAGAGCGCGGAACCCCATTGACCTGCCCCTGTCTCCGTCGTAAGTCGCTTAGTCCCCACGATTTTGTTGTAGTATGCCTGAGGAACTGCCGTGTTGGGCTTGTGGCTGCCTGCGGGAGAGATGCTCTCATTTTTATAGTAGATTCGGGCTGGAGTATTGAGCATGCGTTCCAGATTGCGGGCTCGTACCAAGGGGGTTGGTCTCCAGCGGGCGAGTATCTCCAACACTTCCTCCGGGATATCGATCCACCGCTTCATCGAGGCCTCCTGCTCTATGAGAGGCTCCGGAAAAAGCGCCGACAGCTGTTCTGGTTTGAGTATGCTGCCGTCGGGCGCCAAAGGTGGCAAGAGCGCAGAGGAAATGTCTGCGGCCAAATTGTACCACTGCCGTGGAAGTTCTCGATCCGTCAACGTCGCTTTGATATGCATACCGACTCTCCTGTTCAGGCTTTGGGTCAACAAGCCTTGTTTCTGTTTATAGAATCATTTTAACACTCTGTGCTGTTACTGTCAATAGAATCGTGCAGGGGTCGGTTAGGAATGCTTTCTTGTATCGATATCATTAGGATAGGAGAGCGCTTGCTCTCCTCGTTCTCCGGTACGTATTCGAATTACGTCGTCCACCGGGTACACAAAAATGATACCATCCCCCTCTTTTCCGGTCCGCGCGGCTTTGGTAATGGTTTCCACCACTTTTTCCACGTTCCGATCACTCAGGACAATACTGATCATCATTTTGGGAATCATATCCATTTGATATTCTGTACCCCGCCAAGAGAGGTTGATACCCCCTTGTCTGCCATGTCCCCGAACTTCACTGACGTTCATACCAACGATACCTTCGGCCCGGAGCGCGTCCTTTACCGTATCAAGGGCTTCTTCTCGAATAATAGCTTCAATTTTTTTCATACTGCGCCTCCATTCCTTGCTGTTCTACCGCTTGATCGGCGTTTGGGGAATTAATCGAACTCCAGACATCCTGATATCCACGGTATTGTACCCGAGCATTCCCATTTCAGGCATGTCAAGCCCAAGAATTTCGTTGTGCGGATCGGAACGCAACAGCTTTAGCGCGTTCAAGATTTTAAAGAACACGAAGGAAAGACCAAAAACGAAGACGAATATCGCCGCGACTTCCGCAATTTGGGCGACCAGCTGTCCAGGATTGCCGTAGAACAAGCCCCGAACCGTGCCCTGAATCCCGTTCCATCCTTCTGAGGCGGGATTGCCGTTCGCAAAGAGTCCCACCGATATGACCCCCCAAAGCCCGTTGAAGAAGTGAACCGGAATCGCTCCTACCGGATCGTCGATATGAAATTTCTCCAGCGCGAAGGTGGCTATGCAGACGATGATACCGGCTATCACACCGATGATCGCCGCGCTGATCGAGTCGACGAAGGCGCTGGGAGCGGTAATAGCGACCAGCCCTGCTAAAATACCGTTCACCGACAGAGAGGGGTCGGGTTTTTTGAGGGGGCTGAACCACCACATATACA
>CAZPZF010000357.1:0-1051 GCA_964590705.1 uncultured Spirochaetales bacterium
CCCGGATAATGCCCACCTTGTGCTTGATCAGCGGGTGATCCAGGATGATCAGGGGATTGCCGTTGGGACGAGGCGGGAAGTGGTTCCTCAATGAATCGAAGGACTCGATCTTCTTCACTCGCGCAGAGTGGCGTCCTCCCTCGAAAGGCGTTTCCAGCCAGACCCGGACGGTTTCAATGGCCGTCTTTTCCTCGACAACCCGGCCTCCGAGGATCAGGACGTTCGAGTTGTTGTGAAGACGGCTCAATCGGGCGGTATCGGGGTCGTTGCAAAGGGCTCCGTAGACACCGGGAACCTTGTTTGCTGCGATCGACATCCCGATGCCCGACCCGCAGAGCAGGATCCCCCGCTCCGATTGGCCGGAGGCAACGCTTTCCCCGACCTAGAAGCCGAAGTCCGGGTAGTCGACGCTCAGCTCCGCTGAATGGGTCCCAAAATCCTGCACTTCATGCCCTGATTCCTGGAGGAATTCCTTGATCTTTTCCTTCAGGGTGAAACCGGCATGATCCGAACCGATGGCTACGCGCATCGCGCACCGACCTCCTTGGCTCTCTGCTTCAATGCCAGCTAATCATACCATTCTCGATCCCGCTGTTTTTCCCGCGCCTCGCCGACTCCGGAAGGGTTATTTCCGGTCAGTCGCAACTTTCCGTCAGGATCGTTCCGAGGATCCGCTCCGCGACCTCGTAGGGGGTGGTTTTGCGAGCCGCGAGCAATTCGAAGAGCTCCGGAGACTTTTCCTTCTCCCAGGCAACTTCCACTATCGCCGCGATTTCCCTACGCAGGATCTCTTCGACTTCCATGCCAAGACGCTGCCATCTCCTGCGCCGGCCCTCCTCGCTCCGGCGCAGGAAGTCCGCATGCCGGACCATTTCCGAGACGACTTCCTCGACGCCTTCGCTCCGTTCTGCAACCGTTTTGAGGACGGGAGGACGCCACGGCCGCATCCCAAGAAGGTCAAGCATCATGTTGACCTCGGTCGCCACGCGGTCGGCTCCGTCCCGGTCGGCCTTGTTCACGATGAAGATGTCCGCGATTTCCATGATTCCAG
>CAZPZF010000357.1:1061-2545 GCA_964590705.1 uncultured Spirochaetales bacterium
TTCTTGACGATGGCGACCTCGGTTTGGCGGACACCGACCGTTTCGATGAGCACGACGTCCTTGCCGCAGGCGTCAAGGATCAGGGCCGCTTCCTGCGTGGAACGGCTAAGGCCGCCAAGGGATCCCCTCGTCCCCATGCTCCGGATGAAGACGTCGGGATCGACGGCATGCTGCTGCATTCGGAGACGGTCTCCGAGAATGGCTCCTCCCGTGAAGGGACTGGAGGGGTCGACCGCGATGACCCCGACGGTTTTCCCCAGGGATTTGAAGTGGGCAATGATCTTGTCGGCCAGCGTGCATTTTCCTGCGCCGGGGCTCCCGGTCAGGCCGATGATATGGGCCTTGCCGGAATGTGGGTAGATTTTCCGCATGATGATTTCGGCCTGGGGGGATTCGCTCTCGACCAGGCTGATCAGCCTGGCGATTGACCGATGGTCGCCCTCCAGGGCCCTCGCGATCAGCTTTTCCATCTAGGCGGTCTCCCGGGCCCACTTTTCGCGGACGGCGGAGTTGAGCCAGTCGATGCAGACGGAGGTGGGGGTCCCGGGACCGAAAATGGCTCCCGCACCCATGGCCTTCAGCTTCGGCACATCGTCCTCCGGGATCACTCCTCCCCCGAACACCAGGATGTCCGACGCCTTCCTCTCCTTCAGCAGCTCGATGATCCGACCGAAGTAGTACTCGTGCGCTCCGCTCAGGATGCTGATCCCGATCGCGTCCGCGTCCTCCTGCACCGCCGCCTGCACGATCTGCTCCGGCGTCTGCCTCAGTCCCGTGTAGATCACTTCCATCCCCGCGTCCCGAAGCGCACGCGCCACCACCTTCGCCCCTCGGTCGTGACCGTCCAGCCCAGGCTTTGCCACGATCACTCGCACTTTTCGCTCACTCATGGCTTCCTTCGTCTCCTCCCTTTATCCCTAGAGGACGATATTCTCCCGGTATTCGCCGAACTCCTCCCGGAGCACCCCGCAGATCTCGCCTTCCGTCACGTACGCCTTCACCGCTTCCAGGATCTTCGGCATCAGGTTCGTTCCCTCGTCCTTCGCCGCCCTGCGGATTTCCGACAGGCACTCCTGCACCTTCAGGTTGTCACGGCCCGCCTTCATCGCACCCAGCTTCTTCACCTGCGCCGCTCCCACCGATTCGTCCACCTTCAGCAGCGCCCGCTCCGAGGCATCCTCCTCCACCTGGAACTTGTTCACGCCCACCACGATCTGCTCCCCGGCTTCGATCGCCTTCTGCGTCGCGTACACCGCGTCCTGGATCTGCTGCTGCACGTATCCCTTCTCGCTGGCCGACAGCATCCCGCCCATCCCGTCGATCTTCGCGATGTACTCCGCCGCCTGCCTCTCGATCTCGTTCGTCAGCGATTCCACCACGTAGCTCCCCGCAAGCGGGTCCACCGTCTCCGTCACTCCCGATTCGTACGCCACGATCTGCTGCGTCTTCAGCGCAATCCCCACGCTCTTCTCCGTCGGAAGCGC
>CAZPZF010000358.1:0-2540 GCA_964590705.1 uncultured Spirochaetales bacterium
ACGCTTGACCAGGCGCAGAAAAATGCCCTGGCAAAGGCCGTAGGGAAGACGTGGGAGAAGATGACGGTAGGGGATATGGAAAACCTAGCCTATGGCTTCGAGAACTACCTGGAGACCGGGAGGGCCCCTACGGCCGAATTGAAAACCCTCTTTCAGCAGATCGCGGAGATCATGAGCCGGATATTCTCCGCACTTCGTAACAAGGCGCAACTTTCCCCGGAGATGATCGAGTTTTATGATTCCCTCGTTTCCAATCCCGAGACCGGCGCTGCCATCGCGGAAGAGGCCGCGAAGAAGGAACAGGCGGCGGAGCCGGAGGCCGCGGGCGCCGCGCAGGGACGGCCGGGAGACGACCCGGAAAAATACATAGTGAACCCGATTGATCCGTCCCTTCCAAGGGAAGAAAAGGTAGATCGGCTCCAAGAGCTTTCACGTGAGAACGAGCCGATCGTCGATAGGCTGATAAAGCGGATCGACGCGGAGCTGGGAACGGAATCAAAGTTTAGCCACAAGGAACGAGAGAAGATTATTGAAAAAGCACAGCGGCCTTCCATTCTCGCAGAAAAGCCATGGCACGACGTAGAACATATTCGTGACGGTTTCCGATTCAAGACAGTGGTTTCTCGTTTTTCCGATATTCAGAGAGCGTTCGAGATACTTCTTGACGAAGGTATAGGCGTTGTAAAAATCGACACCAAGAAAATGATTTTTCCCAAGGAATGGGGATGGAGGTTCGCCGGTTTCGATTTACGGATGCCGAATGGCCAGATAGTGGAATGGTATCTTCCGTTGAAAGAGCTGGAAGCCGTTAAGGATGGAAACCATAAAATATTCGAAAAATGGAGAAACCTAACAGAAGAACAAATAAATGAAGATTATGACGCATACGAGAGGGACCAAGAAAAAAGCAGGTCCGTTTATGCAGAAGCTTTCGATGTGTATCTTAAATGAGAGGGATTGGATTCAACCGCAGCGGAAGCGGCATGGGCTAAATTAGAAGCCTCTTTAGTGTCCATGATAGGCTCGAAGGAATCCATCAGCTCATCAGCCGAAGGTATGCCCCGAGTCCAGACGCCATTCTTGAATATAACCGAGAAGGCATCGCATCTTACCCAGACACGACCACTTTCAGGATCTCGTGAAACTTTAATTCCTTCCATGGGAACCTCCACTGAAAGTATACTCCTTCCTGAATCAGAAGTCAACGACGAAGAAATTCTGTTCCAGGAAACCGATGAAATCCGCAAACAATACGAAGGCACCGATCAGTGGATGAAAGCCCCGAATGGGAAGTCTACGAATCTCAACGAAAGTCAGTGGCTCCAGGTTCGTACACCAGCCTTCAAACGATGGTTTGGAGATTGGGAAGCTGTAGGAAAAGTAAATGAAATACAGAATGCGCTCAAAGAAATATCAGACGGGAAGGATGAGGCTGTTGTAAAAGAGCTTAGGCCAGATCTTCCTGCATATGGCGGCACTTCAGATGTTACATTCATCTGGGGTGATTACAAGAAAGGTATCGTCCATATTGGTGTAAAAAGAGGCGCACAGACTGTTCATCATGTCATTGCTGCAGTCGCATCTGGAGATATTACAAAACATGTTCAAGCGAAAAAGACAGTACATTGCGAGCTTGAGGGTTATGAGGCGGTATTGTCGCTCGATGAACATGGAAAGAAAAAAACGTGGTTACTGACAGGATGGCAAAAAAAAGAGTCCGTTGCCACCGGTGAGGTTGGTACTCAAGCCGGTACTACACAAACCGGACCTACGTTTAGTCGTTCCGATTTGGGAGCGGACTCTAATAAAATTATCGTACCATTCGACAGGATTGTCAAGAGAAACGTATCCAAGGTGGTAGATGAAAAAGGAGAGCCTCTGGTCGTTTTCCATGGAACAGGATCTCGGTTCGATACATTTAATAAGGACAAACTCGGGAGCAGAGAGAATAAGTTCTTTTTCACTTCTAACAAAGAAAGCGCAAAAGAATACAGCGGTGGGGTTGAACCTATGGCTGTATTCTTACGCGCGACAAATCTGATTGAATTTACAGAGGACACCTTCGATCCCTCGATAGCGGGAAAAGCAGGAATATCCTATGTGGTAGATCGCAATGAAGACTGGAACGAATATGCGGTTTCCGAACCCACACAGATCAAATCCGCCACCGGCAACATCGGCACCTTCGATCCCGAGAATCCAAGCATACTCTTCCAGGACATCGAGGCCGACCTTCTCTCCGAAGCCCTGAACTTTGAGACACCGGAAGAATTCCGCCAGTTTGTCGAAGCCATGTACTTTGGAGACGAAAAGACGGCGGAAGTAGAAACCCTCTCCGAGAAAGAAAAATCCGCGTGGTATCGGAAGATATGGGACCTTGCCAGGCAGAGAAAACCTGGATCCATAAAAGGGCAGAACCTTACCAAGCACGTTCAGCAGCCGGGAGTATTGGAACAGTTTCTCAAGAAGATCAACGATGCCGTAAGTATGCGCGGGTTCGAGGGGTTCGCTCCGGAAGACGCGGAGGACGTTACGGCATC
>CAZPZF010000359.1:0-2525 GCA_964590705.1 uncultured Spirochaetales bacterium
CTCCGGGGCGACTATATGGGGGAATTCCTCGACCGATTGATGACTGGCGCCCTTCCGCGCGTAAAAGACTTCCGTGGCGTCAATCCGAACGCGTTCGACGGACATGGAAACTACTCGCTGGGTATCGCGGAACAGATCATCTTTCCCGAGATCGACTACGACAAGATCGAACGAGTAAGCGGATTGAATGTCGCGATTGTCACGACGGCAAAAACCGACCAGGAAGGACGAAGTCTTCTGGCCAAACTGGGAATGCCTTTTAGGAAATAGCGAGGTTTACATGGCAAAGAAATCGATGATCGTAAAGGCGCAGAGGAAGCCGAAATTCAGCACGCGGAGAGTCAACAGGTGCAGAATCTGCGGCAGGCCGAGGGGCTATATGCGCAAGTTCGAGATGTGCAGAATTTGCTTCAGGAAACTTGCGAGCGAAGGCATGATACCTGGCGTAACCAAATCAAGCTGGTAGGGAGATAGTTATGGCTGTTACTGATCCTGTAGCAGATATGCTGACAAAAATTCGGAATGCGAGCGAGGCTCGGTTCGATAGAGTCGATATACCCACTTCCAAGATAAAGCTAGAGGTGGTTAAGATCCTGAAAAACGAAGGCTACATTAAGAACTTCAAGAAGATCAATCAGGATGGATTCAACTATATTCGCGTATTCCTGAAGTATGACGAGAAGGCCCAGCCGATCATCCATGGGATTCGGAAGATATCCACCCCAGGCAGAAGGATCTATTCTGGATACAAGAAGATGCCCCGGGTGTACAACGGATACGGAACGATCATCGTATCCACGTCAACCGGTGTCATAACCGGCAAGAAAGCAGCTGAGAACAAGGTCGGCGGCGAGCTGATCTGTTCGATCTGGTAAGGATGGGAAAGCTATGTCACGAGTTGGAAAGTTGCCGGTAGTCATCCCTCAGGGAGTCCGCGTCAGCGTGAGCCCGGATACCATTGTTGTGGAGGGCCCCAAGGGGAAGCTCTCCCAGACCTACCGTTCCGATGTAGAGATTAAGGTGGATGGATCTGCCGTTACCGTCTCCAGAAAGGACGATTCCAAGACGTCGAGAAGCTATCATGGGCTCTATCGAAACCTGATACAGAACATGGTGAAGGGAGTCTCGACCGGTTATTCGAAGACGCTGGTTATCAACGGCGTCGGCTACAGGGCGGAAGTGAAAGGCCGTAATCTGATACTCAATCTCGGATACTCCAACCCGATAGAGTATTACATCGAGGACGGCATCACGATCGTGTGCGAAAGCCCGACAAAAATCATCGTAAGCGGAATAGATAAGGCACGGATCGGCCAGGTCTGTGCAGAGATCCGGTCCGTCAGGGGACCCGAACCCTACAAGGGCAAGGGCATCAAATACGAAACTGAGACCATCCGCAGAAAGATCGGTAAGTCCGGTGTCAAGTAGGGTACCAGAATGAAAAGAGCAATCGCAAAGCAGCAGAGAAGAAAGAAGAGGAAGCTTCATATACGGAAAAAGATAGCAGGAACTCCCGAACGGCCGCGTATGAGCGTCTTCCGCAGTAATAAACACATGTACGTACAGGTGATCGACGACAAATCCGGCACCACGATCGCCCAGGCGAATACCCTCGAAAAAGAATACAGGCACCTTAGGGTACGTGTCGCCGCTGCGGAAAAGCTTGGGCAGGTCATCGGCGAACGGTTGAAGAAGGCTGACGTGACCACAGTTGTTTTCGACAGGAACGGGTACCTCTACCACGGAGTCGTGAAAGCCATTGCCGACGGCGCAAGAAAGACCGGGATCGAGTTCTAGGGGGAGAATGTGGAACAGGAAAAGGAATTCATCGAGAAGCTCATCAAACTCAACCGGGTCGCCAAGGTCGTGAAGGGAGGCCGCAGATTCTCGTTTTCCGCGCTCGTGGTTGTTGGCAATCAGAGGGGCGAGGTTGGATACGGCTTTGGAAAGGCGAACGACGTCTCGGAAGCGATCAGGAAGAGCATCGAGAAAGCGAAGAAGAAGATGGTCAAGATTCCGGTAAAGAACAACACGATCCCTCACGAGATCATCGGGAAATACAAAAGCGCCAGCGTGATCATGCGGCCCGCCGCTCCCGGAACGGGGATCATCGCGGGCGGTCCCGTCAGGGCTGTCATGGAAGCCACCGGAATCAACGACATCCTCAGTAAATCTCTCGGGTCGGATAACAGCATCAATATCGTGAAAGCGGTTTTTAACGGACTCCAGAGGATGATGGACGCGAAGGAGATCGCACGTAATAGGGGCAAGGCCCTGAATGAGATGTGGGGATAGCAATATGGGAAAGACGAAAACCGCTCGAAGCATACAGATCCAGCTCATCCACAGCCTCAACCATCAGAAGCCGAATCACAAGAAGACCGCCAAATGTCTCGGTCTGCGGAAGATCAATCAGACGGTCATCAAGGAGAACACGCCTGCCATGCGTGGAATGGCCCGGGCGATCGCACATCTCGTGAAGGTCGAGGAGATCGAATAACCATGGAAGAACTGCGTGCTCCGAG
>CAZPZF010000360.1:0-2518 GCA_964590705.1 uncultured Spirochaetales bacterium
TGAGTAGATCAGTTCGAAGAGCGCGCGGTCCCGGAGTCCGAGGGGAGTGCCTGTGTCGATGGTCGCCAGGAAGAGATCGACGTCCGGAACAGAAAGAACCCCCGGCACCCGAGTCGGTATCTTCGGCGTCTCGATCGTCTTAGTCGGGTTGTCCCCGCGATACCTCTCGATAACGAGGAAATCGAAGAACCCGCGGAGGCAGCTCAGCATCTTGGAGATGGTCCTCTGGTCTATGCCGCTCGTCTGCCGAAGGCCGAGATAGGCGATGATCTCCGCTGCAGACACCGAGGCCGCGTCCTTATCGGCCTGGGAGAGGTACTCCAGAAAGCACCGACATTCACGGGCATAGGTCTCGACGCTCTGGGAGGAAAGGCCGAGCTCCAATCTGAGGTAGTCCTCGTAGCCCCGCAGGATCGATTCGGTACGCATCTTCTCTCCCCTGTCTATCCCTCGTTCTCACCCACGATCTTCCGATCGCGCAGGATGGTGGGAATTCCCAGGTCGCTCTCCTTGCTGTTCCGGCCGATCAGGAACCCGTTCGGCGTCTCCCGCGCGATTCCTTCGCGCATCCGCCTCCAGTCCTCGTAGCGGATGATCTCGTCCTTGGATTCCGACTCCTCCGCGATCTTCGGCATGGCCTTGTGCTCGGGGTTGAAGCCGGTGGCCACCACGGTGACCTTGATCGTGTCCTTCATCCCCGGATTGATCGTGTTGCCCGGAATGATCAGTGCGTCGTTGTCCGCGTTCGCGGTGATGATCTTGATCACTTCCTCGTACTCGGAGAGGGTGAGGTCGTCCCCTCCGGTGACGTTCACGAGGATCCCCTTGGCCCCCTCGATCCTCGCGTCCTCGAGGAGCGGGTTGTTGATCGCGTTGGTTGCCGCGTCCACCGCCCGGTTATCGCCGGTTCCCCCCCCGATCCCCATAAGGGCGTCCCCCTGCCCTTTCATGATGGTCCGAACGTCGGCGAAATCGATGTTGATGTCGCCGGCTTCGGTGATGAGCTCCGATATCCCCTGGACTCCCTGCCTGAGCACGTCGTCCGCGAGGAGAAAGGCCTCCCGTATCGGAGTGCGCCGCTCCACGATCTTCAGAAGATATTGGTTGGGTATGATGATGAGGGTATCGACCGCCTCCCGCAAGCGTTTGATCCCCTCCTCGGCCAACTGCATCTTCCTGCGCCCCTCAAAGGCAAAGGGCTTGGTGACCACGGCCACAACCAGGATGTCCATCTCGCGCGCGATCTGCGCCACAACGGGAGCCGCCCCTGTTCCCGTGCCGCCGCCCATACCCGCGGTGATGAAGAGCATGTCGGTGCCCCTGAGGATGTTCTTGATCTCTTCCTTGTTTTCCTGCGCTGCCTTTTCGCCGACCGAGGGGTCGCCCCCGGCTCCCAGGCCGCCGGTGAGCTTCGCCCCCAGGGCGAGCTGACTCTCGGCCTGGCTCAGTTTCAGAGCCTGGACGTCGGAGTTGGCGGCGATGAACTCGACGTTCCGCAGTCCACTCGCGATCATCCTGTTTACGGCATTGCTGCCTCCGCCTCCGACTCCGATCACCTTGATGACGGTCGGACTGACGGTTTTTTCGTCGATCACCTCTACGTGCATAGCCCCCTCCCAGAGCGTGTTTCAGCTTTTCGGATCCCAGCCGGCAACAGCCGGGCGCGGCACCCGTTTCTTTGTATCCGGCTTCCCCTATCTCCATCGAGGAAGCCGGGAATCATCATCCTGTCAGAAAAACTCCCTCATCCACGACTTCAGGCGGTCCAGGAGTCCGTCCCCCCGCTTTACGGGCAGCGCGCGTTCCCCCGAACTCTCGGAAACCTGCGATGCCCCGTACATGACAAGGCCGACTCCCGTAGCGTAGGCGGGATTCCTATACTCCTCGACCAGCCCGCCCATCTGGGCCGGATACCCGATCCGCGCCGGAATGCCGAATATCTCCCGGGCGAGTTCCGCCGCTCCGGGCAGGAGGGCACCTCCGCCGGTGAGCACGACCCCGCCGCCGAGATGGCGCAGGAAATCCTTCTTCACAATCTGGTCCCGGACAAGGGTGAAGATCTCCGCCATGCGCGGCTGGATGATCTTGCAGATCTCCTTTTTCGGGCAGGACGCCGCGGGCCAGCCGCCCACTCCCGGAATGATCACGGCTTCCTCGGTGTCCACGAGGGGGAGGAAACAGCATCCGGCCTCCTTCTTGATCCTCTCTGCAGCCTCGATGGGTGTCTTCAGCATGATCGAGATGTCGCTGGTCACCTGGCTTCCACCCACGGCGATCACGCTGGTGTGGTAAGGCGAACCCTCAAGATGCACCAGGACATCGGTGGTGCCTCCCCCGAGATCCACGAGAAGGACGCCCAGTTCCTTCTCGTCGTTGGTGAGTACGGAGAGCGAGGCCGCGATCGACTCCAGGACGATCTCCTGGACTCGGAACCCCGCCCGGTTCACGCATTTGAGAAGATTCTGGGCAGCGGTGACCGAGCCCGTGATGATATGCACCTCCGCTTCCAGCCGGATGC
>CAZPZF010000361.1:0-2515 GCA_964590705.1 uncultured Spirochaetales bacterium
GCTTTGGCGGAGGCGGGGCCTCACGCGGATTCTAAGCTTTCCGCGGCATCGAAAGAACGAACCGGGTCCCCCTGGTTTTAGGGATCCGTCAATCTGGTCGTATATATGGAGAGATGAATGGCAGCAAAACAGGCTCGCGGATTGGCTATTGTCGGTATCGTAATCGTCGTCATCCTTATCGTGGTTTCCTGGTACGTGAAGGCGCGGAACTCCTTCGTCGCCATGGAGGAGCAGATCGACGGCGCGTGGGCTGAGGTCGACAACCAGCTCCAGCGGAGGAGCGACCTCATACCCAACATCGTAGCAACGGTGAAGGGTTTCGCGGCGCACGAGGAAGAGGTCTTCACGCGAATCGCCGAGGCTAGGAGCAAACTGGCAGGAGCGGGAACAGTCGAGGAAAAGGCGGAGGGGAGCGCAGAACTGGAGGGAGCGCTCGCGCGGCTTTTGGTCGTGGTGGAGAGCTACCCCGAGCTCAAGGCGAACGAAAATTTCATCAGGCTGCAGGACGAGTTGGCGGGCACCGAGAACCGGCTCACCGTTGCCAGGAAACGCTACAACGACACGGTGAAGGATTTCAACACGAGGATCAGGATGTTCCCCGGGTCGATCATCGCCGGAGCGATGGGGCTTGAGAAAAAACCGTACTTCGAGATCTCCCAGGAAGCCCGGGAGGCGCCGAAGGTCTCGTTCTGAGAGAACGGAAACAGCGGAAATAAAGAAGGCTGCCTCGTGCGGGCAGCCCTTTCTATGATGGTTCGCTTGAATTGCCTGAACATGGCGGGATTCGCACCCACGACCTTCGGCTCCGGAGGCCGACGCTCTATCCAGCTGAGCTACATGTCCGTATCAGGAATAGAGCATAGCCTCGGCAACGGTCCTTGTCAAGGACGGACATGACCGTATCGGCGCCGGACTCCGCGGTTCCATCGGGAACCTGATTCACAGGATCAGCCTTTCCTGATATGATCCTCGAGAGATGAAACTGACCACGAAAACCCTCGGACCCTTTCTCCTCTTCCTCCTGCTGGGACTCGTCATCGGCAGCGTCGCGTGGGAAATCGTCGAACGTCTCGTCAACGTAGCGGGACTCTCCCTCTCTCTATCCATCGGCCCCGTCGGTTTCGACCTGCGGGTCCTGGCGGTCTGGGTCAGGCTGAACCCCGGCTCCCTTCTCGGGGCGGCGGGGGGAATCATCCTCTGGCGGAGCCTATGAGCCCTTCGATGCGCAAGGTGATGGAAGCTGCAGGAAAGGCTGCGGCGGCCGACGTACCCCCCTCGGCACGACGCTGATCATGGAAAAACTGGTCCTTGCCTCATCCTCTCCCAGGAGAAGCGAGATCCTCAGACAGATGGGACTCTCCTTTACGGTGATCCCCGCTTGGACGGACGAAATCCTCGATCCGACGGTCGATCCCCCAGCCCTTGCCAAGAATATCGCTGAACGCAAGATGGCGGATGTCGCGGCGCGGGTCCCAGAAGGGCTCTGGGTCCTCGGTGCAGATACCTTCATCGTTTTCTCCGGGAGCTACCTGGGCAAACCCCGCGACAGGGAAGATGCGGGGCGGATGCTATCGCTTCTCTCCGGAAACACGCACCAGGTGATCACCGGCCTTGCCTTGCGCGACGGCGCGGGAGGGGTTACCACGGCGCATGCGGTCACCGATGTCACCTTCCGGCCGCTTACGCCCCGGGAGATCGAATGGTACCTGTCAACGGATGAATGGCGGGGGGTGGCGGCCGCCTACCGGATCCAGGAAAGGGGAGCCTGCCTTGTAAGCTCGATTAAAGGGTCGCCGAGCAACGTGGTGGGCTTGCCAATCCATCTATTTTATGGCATGCTCGTCCACACACAGTACCCCCTTTTATAGAAGGGGAAATTTTCCGTGGAGCCTGGTCAGGTCTTCATGAGATCTAGGGAAGGAAGCGCGGCGTATGCCGCGCCGAGAGTCAGGAGGAACCTTTGGCAGTAGTTACTATGAAGAACCTGCTGGAATCGGGTGTGCACTTCGGGCACCAGACCCGCCGGTGGGACCCCCGGATGAAGAAATATATCTTCGCCGAGAGAAACGGAATCCACATCATCGACCTGCAGAAGACGATCGCGGCCATCAAAGAGGCTTACGAGGTCGTACGCAAGACTGTCCATGACGGAAAGCCGGTGCTCTTCGTGGGCACCAAGAAACAGGCCCAGGCAGCCATCGAACGAGAGGCTAAGCGCTGCGGCATGTATTTCGTGAACAACCGCTGGCTCGGCGGCATGCTCACGAACTTTTCCACCATCAAGAAATCCATCCTGAGGCTGAAAAAGATCGAGAAGATGGAAGTCGACGGCACTTTCGAGAGCCTCACAAAGAAAGAGATCGCCAAGCTCGTCAAGGAGCGCAGCAAGCTCGAGAAGAACCTCGGAGGGATCAAGGAGATGAAGGAACTCCCGGGCGTGGTCTTCATCATCGATACCCGCAAGGAAGCCATCGCGGTCGCGGAAGCGCAGCGGATGTCCCTCCCCATCATCGCC
>CAZPZF010000362.1:0-2484 GCA_964590705.1 uncultured Spirochaetales bacterium
GCTCGCCCGCCGGTATGGCGCTTCGCCAGGCGCGCCCGGAGACTTCCGCGCGCGCCGCACGGCTTCGAGAGGGAGCGGAAGCCCTGCTACTCTGAAAGGAACGAGAAGATACGCGATGCGACGGCGTCCACGATACCGTCGCGCATCCAGACCGGTCTTCCGACCGCTTCCCCGTACATGATGGTCTGGCAGTCGGGTTCTGGCCCGCCCGTTTCCCTGATGAAGATCGCCCTTCCCCTGGTGTCGATGAGTACGCTCCTCCCGATCGGTTCCCCGTTCCCCGCCTCCTTCGCCGTGACGATCCAGAAGCGGTTATAGGCCCGTGCGCGTTCATGCCACGGCGAATCCGGGGAGGGGAGCTGGCCAGACAGGAAGGGGATTCGGGCGACCGTCGGAGAAAGAGTACCGATCCTATTAGCGGCGGGGGAGAGAAGACAGGAGGATCGGCAGACGAGGATCCGGGAATCGGAGACTTTCCGGGTCAGGAGGTTCAGCATGACCGCGCAGAGGGCCGACGCGGGAGAGACGATAGGCTCCGATCCATCCGGCTGAGGAGAGAGCCCAGAAATCCGGGGCACGCTGCATCCTGCTTCGCTGCCCTCCCGCGAAGCGTCTCCCGCGCCGCCCGCCCCGACGATCCGCAGAATGGGCGGGCCCGGAAAAGAATCGAACAGAAGGAAGGAAGGATCACCGAGGCGGTGGCAGCGGTCAACGGAGCCGCGGTCTCCGTCCGCGCGGCCATCGGGAGCGCACACGGCTTCGCACTGGAACAGTTCCAACCCGGAGGATTCCGCGTAGTCGGTGGTCGCGTGCGCGAGGATCCGCCAGAGCTCGATTTCGTTTTTCGCGGATAGTACGATTTCCATGTATCGTTCCTTTCAGGCGATCCCTTTGCTCCTCATGACGCTTTCTGGAATCGTCATGGCAAAGCGGCAGCGGTCGTTACCCGCGAACAGGGTCTCAAGCACCGTTACCTCCGTGGGTTCGCCGAAGATCGAATCGAACAGCAGTTTTTCGAATCCGGCGCTGCAGGAGCACCAGACAGCGGGGATGTCGGGATTGCCGGACGCCAGGGACTCCCTCGCAAGCGGGCAATGACAGGCGAGGTACCTCTTCCGCACTTGATCGCGCTCCTTGAGATAGCCATCGGGATCGTAGGGGATCTTGGTCGCATAGAGGGTGTTGCCCTCACGGACCGCGGACAGGATCTCCTGGTTGCCCCTGACGAACTCGACGACCGCCGGCGTGATGATCTGCTCATACCAGACGACTCCGGACTTCGCGTGTTCCTCGAGAACCGCCACCGCGCGATCGTGATGGTCCTTAAGAAAGCGGTCGATATCCCTTTCTCTTGCGAAGCGCTCCGCGGCGTCGGCAAACGCGGCGGAAGGGATTTGGTGCATGTTCCCCGTCAGGATCCGCGCACAGAGATCCTGCGGAACCGCCTTCGCCAATGCACGGACGAGATCGCGGGTGACCGCGGGAAAGACTTCTGGAGGCGACCCCATCGGGGGAAGTCGTATTCCATGGAAAACCGTATCGCGTATCTCCTGCCCCGCCAACTCCGCGATCCGGGAGGAGAGGACGCTGTATAGATCCTCGTTTCCATAGAGCTTGAGAATGAAGATATAGACGGGGTAGTTTCCGATGAGGTAACAGTACCTTCCGATCGCGAGGAGCTCCTCCCGCGTGCATGGGGCGTTTCTGCGTTTTGGTTCCAGGTAATTCCGAATCTCGGGTTCTCCGGCCGTGGAGAATGTCTGTCCTCTCGTGGAAAGCCAATCCTCGAACGCTTGGGCGAAAGCGACGGCTCTCTCCGCTGTCTCGGCTCCCAGCCCGCGATCGGAGTAGAGCTTTTTCAGGATATCCGCGTCCATGTTTTCTCCTCGCAGGGTAGAAACGGATGTGGTGATAAAAAAAGCTGTCCTATCACGAGGACAGCCTGTTTTCACGAGCGCCCGATGGGAATCGAACCCACAGCTTCAGCTTGGAGGGCTGAGGTATTACCATTATACCACAGGCGCATCATCAACCATATCGAGACTACCACCCATATATACTGATTTTGCCGTGCGATGTCAAGCGAATCCTCAGCTTGAATCTTCGGTTACCATGGGATAGTATCATACAAGTTCAACCGAGGCTCAATAAAGGAAGGATCAATGGGCATTCGCGGCGAGGTGTACTCCTCAAAGGTATCCACTGCGGGAAAGAGAACCTATTTTTTCAACATCAAGGAAAACAGAACGGGCGACCTCTTCCTCAATATCGTGGAGAGCAAGAAACAGGAGGACAGCGAGATCTTCGAAAGGCACTCGATCATCGTGTTCGACGACGACATGGATCTGTTCGTCGAGGAGCTGAAGAAGGCGGTCGCCTTTATCAAGGGGAAATCCTGAAACTCATCCTCTGAATCGATGACGCGCCGAGCGCGCGGCACAGGGCCCTGTGGTCTGTCGTGGGATAGCCTTTATGCTTCTCGTC
>CAZPZF010000363.1:0-2476 GCA_964590705.1 uncultured Spirochaetales bacterium
CCGGGAGCCGCTTTCCGACGAGGAGAGGGAGACCGTGTCGCGCTTCGCCGCGGGCCTTCACGGCGACCCCGTGTATTGGGCGGCCGGCAGGCTGGAACAGAAGATCGGCGGTCATCTAGAAGAGTTGGACCGGAGGGCCCAAGGGGCCATGGCCGCGGGGATCCGGGCCGATGCGGGAATCGACCGCGACTGCGCCCATCTGGTGAAGGTTCTCGGCAGGACGCCGCTGGACAAGGATCCCTTCCTGCGGAATCTCGCGGGACTTCTCCTGTTTTCGACGGCCTTCTACCGGCTCTCCTCGGTGAAGAGCGTCTTCGATCTCTTCTATCGGTTCTTTCCCCGGAGAAAGACCGCGTCCGGCGCGCTGGTGCGGGATCGTTATACGCAGATACGCAGCTTCTTCGAAAACGACAAGAGCTATCACGACAGGTACTTCACGCTGATCAAGACCCTGTTTCCGGTCGTCATGAAGCAGGTCAGCTCCGTGGCCGAAGCCCTGCGCGCCACGGGCCTCCTGTTCGCCGGATCGGACGGAAATCCTGACCGGAATATCTATCTCAGGCTCCTCATGGACACGGTTCACGATACCGTGCACTCCGGCCTGGGGGTCTTTCCCGGTCTCCGCTTCAACGCCGGAGCTACGGCTATGAAGGCCGGGGCGGAAAAACTGTACATCCGGGTAAGGGAGAGGAGGGATGGGAGGAGGCCGGGTGAGAAACGCCCGTGATTCCGGCGGGAAAGCACTCGTCGGCTGGAAGGAATGGGTTGCGCTTCCCGACCTCGGCATCCCTTGCCTGAAGGCGAAGATCGACACGGGGGCGAGGACCTCGGCCCTACACGCCGCCTTTGTCGAGGCGTTCGAGAGGGACGGGCAGGCGATGGTACGCTTCGGGGTGCACCCGATCCAGAGGAGGAAGGACCGCACCATCGTGTGCGAGGCCCCGGTTCTGGAACGACGAAAGGTGAAGGACTCCGGCGGGCATGGGGAGAACCGCATCGTCATCCGGACAACCCTCTCCCTGGGAGGAATCGACTCGGAGATCGATCTCTCGCTGACGGACCGGGAAACCATGCTGTTCAGAATGATCATGGGACGCACCGCCCTGGCGGGGCTCTATGTCATCGATCCTTCGCGATCGTACCTCTGCGGGAAGAAAAGGGAGCGGGACTGACATGAAGCTGGGGATCCTCTCGCGGCGCGTCTACCTCTACACGACCAAGCGGCTCTACGACGCGGCCAGGAAGCGGGGTCACTCGGTCCGGGTCATCGATCCTCTGGGCTGCTACATGAACATCACGTCTCGTTCTCCCTCCATCCACTACAAGGGGGAGAATGTCGGGACCTTTGACGCCGTCATACCCAGGATCGGCTCGTCCTTCTCCTTCTACGGCACTGCCGTAGTCCGGCAGTTCGAGATGGCCAATGTCTTCACGGTAAACAACTCCGTGGGAATAGGCAGGGCGCGCGACAAGCTGTGGTCTCTCCAGCTTCTCGCCAGGGAGGGGATCGGGATGCCGGTGACCGGAATGGCGCACGCGACCCGCTATACCGAGGATCTGATCGATCTCGTCGGCGGGGCCCCGGTCGTCGTGAAGCTCCTCGAGGGCACCCAGGGAATCGGGGTCGTCCTGGCGGAAACGAGGAACGCCGCCCAGAGCGTGATCGAGGCTTTCAGGGGACTCAAGCAGAACATCCTCGTCCAGCAGTACGTCTCGGAGTCGAACGGTTCGGACATCCGTTGCTTCATCATCGGAAACCGAGTGGCGGGCGCCATGATCAGGACGAGTTCGGACGGCGATTTCAGGTCGAATCTCCACCGGGGGGGAATCGGGAAACCGGTTCAGCTCACCTCGGAGGAGGAGGAGACCGCGATCCGCGCAGCGCGGATCATCGGCCTATCCGTGGCCGGGGTGGATCTCCTCCGGTCGGAAAAAGGGCCCATGGTGATCGAGGTCAACGCGTCGCCGGGTCTCGAGGGGATCGAACAGGTGATGAAGAAGGATATCGCCGATGAGATCATCGCCTTCATCGAAGAAAAGATCGAAGAGAAGCGCGGAGAGTCCCGCGGTTCCAGCCTGTAAAACGCTCCGGAGGGCCCTTCAGCGTCCCCGTTTCTTCCTCCCTCTGAACGCGAGCCCGCCGTTTCCCTCGAGCGGATCAGGCAAAGGTTCCGCCTCTTCTGCGGCGGGCTGGCGCTCCCTCGCCATCCGATCGACCTCTTTCTCCCTTTTTCTGAGCTCCCGTTCCTTCTCCCGTGAATAATTCTGCTGTTCCCGCATTCTCTCCCTGCTCATCCTCCTGAGATAGTGGGTGAGGAAGAAGAGGAAGGAGTAGAGGACGCCGAGGACGATGGAAAGGAGGATCACCGCTACGACGGAAACGTTCTCGATCGTTTTTCCGAAGACGTTCACGGATGTCGTATTCGTCCCGTTCAGGCCGATGTATATGGGGCGGAAGATGCGGAAGGCGATAGTG
>CAZPZF010000364.1:0-2469 GCA_964590705.1 uncultured Spirochaetales bacterium
GGGTATGTTGGTGTAGATCGGAGGCTGATTCCCCGCTAGAGGATACAGGAGCGCCCTCGTGTTCAGATATCCCAGATCCGCGGCTTGATTCCTCTCCAGCGTTTCAGGATCCCGAGTGAGCCAGTCGAAGTACTCACTCGATTTGGCGAGGTACATCAGCGCCTCTCCGAATTTGTCGGAATCCGAGCTCTTCTGGGAAAGCATGTACAGGGTAACCCCGAGGTTGTTGTAGGTCTTCATCAGGTTCTCCACCAGCGCGTAGTGGTCGGGCCGCTCGTCGATGAGGATATACCTGGTGGTTTCGAATTCCCGCTCCAGCAAGTCAAGAACCTGGTTGTAGTATCCTTGTGCCGCGAAATGGGAATTCCTCCTGTACAGGGTGTTCGCGATGGCGAAGAGCACGTTCCGGTTGGAGGAGAAACCCCCGGCGGCCTTGTAGAACTCGATGATGGCCGAATCGAGATCCTCGTCCCGGTAGGCGATGAAGCCGATCTTGTAGCTCAGGTCCGGGGTGGAGAAGAGGTTCTGCCGCGCCTCGCGGTACAGCTCGAGCGCTCCCGAAAAATCACCGCTCTGGTAATACAGGATGTCCCCCAGATTCGAGAACAACTCCCCGTAGACTTCCGATCTTCCAAGGATCTTTCTGCGGAGGGCGTCCCGGTAGAGTTCGATTCCCTCGTTGTACTGCTCCTCGGCGTCCAGGTATTTTCCGCGGGCATAGTAGTTTTTACCGAGTCTGTTGTACGAATCGATGAGCATGGCCAGACGGCGCGGGGAGATCGGCGAGAGCTCGTTGAACTTGAGGATCGCGTTCACGAGGGCGACCTCCTCCTCGGCCTGATTCTTGATCAACCGGTAATACCGCCCCAGCTGATAGTGGATCTCCGGGATGTTCCTGTCCTGTTTCATGGCGCGGAACAGGACAGCAGGAACGTCCTCAAGGAGTCCCCTGTCGATCAGGAAACCCCCGAGTTCCGCGTACGCGTCCGGCTCGATCTTCTCCTTTGTCAAACCTTGGAAATGATCCTTTAGAACCAGAACCTCGCGTTCGTTTCCCGTCCTGATAAAGTACCGGAGCATCCGGAACAGGAGCACGGGTTGCTCGCCGTACCGCTCGATCAGTTCGGCGTAGCAGAGGCGGGCCTTTTCGTATTTCCCGGAATCCCGTTCAGCCCACTCGAGGTAGTTATCGCCCGCAAGGAGGAGCCCTTCGTAGTGGCCCATTTCTTGGTCGAGGAGGATGGAAAGCAGCTTCTCCGCGTTTTCATAATACATGTATTCCATTTCGAACCGGGCGTACGCGAGAAGGCATTGGATATCCTTCAGCTCGGTGACCGCCCCTTTCCGTTTTTCGGGCCTGCGGAAACGATCGAATCCTCTCTCGAACTTGAGCCGGTAGAAGCGTTCCAGGATCGCCTCATATTTCTCCTTGGCGAGAAAGTACTGCTTCTTCTTGGCGTACAGATCCGCGTACTTGAAGAACCACTTCTTCATGGCCCAGGATTTGGTCGCCCTCTCGAAGAGTTCGTTTCCGCTTTCGTAGCGTTCCGCGGTTCCTTCCGCGTACCCTCTTCGGTACAGGACCGCGGCGTTGATGGGCCTGTAGACAAACCTGATCCCGAGGAAAGTGACGAGGGCCAGCGCGGCGATTCCCAACCCGACGATCCTCAGGATCGGAAGGATGTTGTGCCGGAAGAGGTAGGCGAAGCTCTTCTTCTCCTCCTCGAATTCGAGCCCGGTCTTCTTCTCATACTGGGCCGGGATCTTGATCCTCTTTCCTGTTATCTTGCCGACCAGTGCGGCCAGTTCCTTCGGAGAGGCGCCCCGCACCAGGAGGTCGATGACCTTCTTCAGATTCGCGCCGGAAAGCTGCTGTTCCCCGATCAGTTCCTCAACTACGAGTCTGAGGTTGCGCGGAAGGTAAGCGAGCGTTCTTCGGAGAGCGGCAAAATCCTCGTCCGAGAGGGAGATCTCCTCTTCCTGCTCCTGAAGCGTTCCCGTTTCCATGGTAGCGGGATTGATCTCCTCCTCTCGCTCCTCCGTTCCCTCCTTTACATCGAGCAGAAGACCAAATTGTTCGGAAAAATCGCCAAGGTTGAACTCATCGACATCTTCCCCGGAGTCGGGCAGCCCCTCTTCCGGAAGACCGAATCCCTCTATCTCCGCCGCGGGCGCCGACTCCTCCGGAGCCGGAGCCTTAGCCGCTCCCTTTACGGGGGCCTTGGCAGGCTCCTCCTCTCCCTTCTCGAAAACGAGCCCCTCTGGAAGGGAGAATTCTTCTATTTCGAGTCCTTCTTCATCCCCGCCTTCTCCCTCGCCGCCGCCTCCGATTTCCTCTTCCGGAAGCGCGAACTCGTCTTCCGCGGCTCCTGCCGCCGGGCTCTCGGGGGTTTCCTCGAAGGACTCGACGTCTCCCAATGCCTCGATATCCTGGAAATCGATGGTCTCGAACTCTTCCCCGCCGACGGG
>CAZPZF010000365.1:0-2386 GCA_964590705.1 uncultured Spirochaetales bacterium
AACTGGGAGATGGCTTTCTTGCGCGCCCGGTCGAGAGCTCTCCCCTTTTCCATGGACGGGAGGTTCTCGATCGTGTTGCCCAGCTCGGCCAGTTTTCCCACCTGGAGGGTATTGCCGCCCTGGAGAAGGCCCATCCCGTTGAAGGACGCGATGACGAGCTGCATCTTCTCCTGTTCCGAAGTGGCTACGGTGAACATCATGACGAAGAAGGTGAGCAGGAGGGTAACCATGTCACCATAGGTGTTCATCCAATCGGGAGCCCCTTCCGGGGGGCACTTCTTGCACTTCTGCGGACCAGCCATCTAAGCTACTCCCTCTTTCCCTTTCCCTATTCGTTCGCCGTTTCCTGCATCACCGCGCTTCTCCTGGACGGTGGCAGGAAGGAGACCAGTTTCTGCTCGAGGATCCTCGGGTTGTCGCCCGATTGTATAGAGAGGATGCCCTCGATCATGATCTCGCGGACAAGGGTCTCTTCCTTGTCCCTGTCCTCAAGCTTGCTCTTGAGCGGGATCAGCATGATATTCGCCATCATGGATCCGTACATAGTGGTGATGAGAGCCACGGCCATTCCGGAACCGATCATGGACTCGTCCTGCAGGTTGGCGAGCATGGCGATGAGGCCCGTCAGAGTCCCGATCATCCCGAAGGCCGGAGCGAATTTTCCCCAGTCGTCGAAGATCTTGATGACCGAGGAATGCCGCGCCTGGATCTGGTTGAGCTCGTTGTACAGTAGGTTCTTGATGATCTCGGGGTCGGTTCCGTCCACGACGAGCTGGATCCCCTTTTTCA
Organism: uncultured Spirochaetales bacterium; assembly: GCA_964590705.1. Classification (GTDB taxonomy): domain Bacteria; phylum Spirochaetota; class Spirochaetia; order CAZPZF01; family CAZPZF01; genus CAZPZF01. Next base: position 790 of record CAZPZF010000365.1, read on the forward strand.
AGAACTCTTCCTGAAGCTCCTCCACCTCGTCCTCGAGGGCGAGGAGTCCCTCCCTCCTTGCCTTCTCCGAGAAAGCGACCAGGGTGGAGATGATCTTCTCCTCCCCCCAATCCTTCACCTTGATGGCCTGGCTGATGTACTTTCCAAGACTGAGGGTCCTGCTCAGCGGATTGGAAGTGATGACCGCGCTGAGGGATCCTCCGATGGTCATCAGGACGGACGGGATGTTGATGTACGAGCTCAGGGAACCGCCGCTCGTCAGGATGGACATCACGGTGAGGACGAACCCCCCGACGATTCCGATGATTGTCGCTAGATCCATAGGATCCTACTCCTCGTTCTTGAAAGCGCCTATCAGCTTCCGATATTCCACGATACGTTCAAAAACGGTCTGGTAGTCCTCGCGGGCTACCAGCCGCTTTTCGGAGAGCATCACGATGGTCGTGTCGGGGTTGCACTCGATGTATTGGATCTGATGCGGATTGATGTAGATCGCCTCCCCGTTCAGCTTCGTGATCTTAATCATTCATATTCCTACCGTTTCAATGAAATCAGCTCCTGAAGCATCTGATCCGCTGTCGTGATCGTCCTGGAGTTGGCTTGGAAACCCCTCTGGGTCACGATCATGTCCGTGAACTGCTCCGCCAGATCGACGTTGCTCATCTCCAGTGCGCCCGCTACTAGCTTGCCCTTGCCGGCTACGCCAGACGGGGCTACGTTCGGCTCTCCGGAATTATTGGAAACCACAAAGGTGCTCTCACCGGCCCTCTCAAGGCCGCCGGGGTTCGAGAAGCTGGCCATTGCTATTTGCCCGATCGTTCGGCTCGAACCGTTCGAGTAGACGCCCGTAATGACGCCGGACTGGTCGATCTTGAAGCTCTCCAGAAAGACCATCGGATATCCGTTCTGCTTGAAGGCCTTGGTAGAGCTCTTCTCCGCGAACTGGGTCACGGTGTTCACGACGCTTCCCACGTCCCCAAGAGTGAGGAGGAAGCGCTGCCGTACCGCCTCCTCCCCCTCCGGCACCGTTGCGCCTTGGACGTCGAAACCGACCGCGACCTGGAGGGTGCCGGTGGATAGTTCGTCTCCCTGGTCATCCCGGATCATCTGGAGGATCCCGAGGTTGCTGAAATCGACGTAGAAGATGTTGGATCCGTTCCCCTCAGCCCCGACATCGACGAGGGTGTTCGTCGGACCCTCGGCGTCGGGGTCGATTGTCACCTCGCCCCGCCAGGAGGTGTTCGTACCGGGAACCCTGGTGAAATTGACCCGCATGACATGCGTGTTCCCGAAGGAGTCGTAGATGACCTTGTCCACGCTCCACGTGCCGTCGCGAACCTCAGCCTCTCCCGCGCCCGGGGCAATTTCCGGTGTCCTCTTGTCGAGGTTGCAGGCAAGGAAGACCTCCGTTGTACTTGCGGCCGGATCCTTGCTGCCGACCGGCACGACGAGGTCCGACGTGTCGGAAGCCGTATTGATGAAGGTTCTCCCGTCCACGGTTTGGGCCATCCAGCCCTGCACCCGAAGCCCGTTGGCCGGATTCACCAGCGTGCCGTTCTCGTCGAGGCCGAACGCCCCGGCCCGGGGGTAGAAGTCT
>CAZPZF010000366.1:0-2378 GCA_964590705.1 uncultured Spirochaetales bacterium
CAGGTCTGGACAGGAACGTCTATCGCCATCTCCTTGAGATTGCGTTTGTACCGCACCCTGTCGATGAAGGGGATCAGGATGTGGAATCCCGCCTCCAAGGTACGGGAGTATTTCCCCAGCCGTTCCACGATGAGGGCGCTTTTGGCCGGGACAATCCTAATGCTCCGGAGGAGTGAAAAGAGGAAGATGAAGGCAAAGAGGCCAAGGATGATGTAGAGGGGAAGGAGAGGGTTCATCTCGCACCTCCTTTCTTGGAAACGGACGCGTGAACGCCGGCGGGTCCCGCGGCTCCCTGCGCTCCGGAGGATCCGGACGCGGTTCCCGCGATCCTCTGGATCCCGGGCGCGGATTCGAGGGATTCTGGCGGCTTCCTCACCGCGGGAAGAAGGGTCTCCAGGATGCCGCGCAGCTTGGCCTCCTCGAGGGGAAGAAGCGAGGCGTGCGCGCGCTCGAGGATGGAGCCGAAGCTTCCTAGGTAGTCCTGTACGATCTGCAGGTTCATCGCCTCCTTTCCCTGCGTCTCGGAAATTGCCGCCGCTATCTCCGTGATCCCGGCCGCCGTGGCCTCGGCCACCAGCTGGATGGCGCGGGCCTTTCCCTCCGCCTCGTTGATCCGTTTCTGCTTTTCTCCCTTGCTCAGGTTGATGGCCCCCTCGCGCTCGCCCTTCGATATGTTAATCCGGGACTCCTTCACCCCCTCGGAGATGAGGATCTCCGCACGTTTCTCCCGTTCAGCGCGCATCTGCTGTTCCATGGCCTTGAGAGTGGAGTCCGCGGGACTGATGTCCCTGATCTCGTAGCGGGTGACCTTGATCCCCCAGGGATCGGAAGCTTCGTCGACCGCCTTGACGATGGCGAAATTGATGGCGTCCCGTTCAGAGAAAGTCCTGTCCAGCTCGAGTTTGCCGATTTCGGAACGCATGGTCGTCTTTGCGAGGTACGCTGTCGCGTGCCGGTAGTTCTCGATGCCGTAGCTCGCCTTCTCGGGATCGATGACCTTGAGGTACAGGATGCCGTCCACCGTCACCTGGACGTTATCCGCGGTGATGCAGACCTGCGGCTCCACATCGATCACCTCCTCCTTCAGGGTATGCCTATAGGCAACCCGTTGGACGATCGGAACGATGATATGCAGCCCGGATCGAAGCGTCTTCCGATATTTTCCGAACTGCTCAATCACAAAGGCTTCCTGCTCGGGGACGATGCGGATGAGTTTCAGGAAGAGGAACAGCACGAGCAGGGCGGCCGCATAGCTGAGGATCGTAGAGATGAGATTCATATTCAGACCTCCTTAGTCCTGTTCGGGAAGGAAATCGCCGGAAACGGTATACGTGAGATTATCCGATTCGAGGATCCGCACCTTCTGACCCGGCGTGAAGGTTTCGGTATAGGAAACGGCGCGCCACGTCGTTCCCTGGAAGAGGATCCGACCGGGCTTTTCCGGGGTGATCTCCTCGGTCACGACAGCCACCTTGCCGATAGGCTCATCCTCCACCGCTTTGTTACCGAGCTTGCCCTTGAAGAGGCGGGAAAATTTCTTCCTGAGGAGGATGAAGGTTGCCAGTGAATATCCGGTCCAGAGCAGGGCCTGCAGGCCGATCGCCCCCTTCAGGAACGGAAACACGAGGGTGGAGATCGATGTGAGGATGGCGCCGAGGCCGAAGAAGAAGATGACGAATCCCGGCACGAGGAACTCGGCGCCTATCAGGAGCAGGCCGAACAAGGCCCACAGGAACGGAGGAGAGGTGAACATTGCGCCCTCCTTTTGCGCCATTATACAGTATTTTCGCTTTGTCGGGATAGACGCGGCGAGGCCGCTCCTCGGCGCGGCGGGCTCAGCGCCGCTCGGGTACGGGCGTGACGCGGTAGGTATGGGCTGGGCACACAAAAAGCCGCCCGGGGCGATCCCGGACGGCTTGACCGATTGGCTGGCGTACGCCTGCCAGTGTGCTGGCGGGCCCGCGGCCGGTCAGAACAGCCTGGTTTCCACCACCTCGTCGATCGTGATCCCGAGCTTGGCCGCTTCCTTGAGATAATACTCCCTCTCCGCTTTTTCAAGGACTTCGGGGGGGAAGACTCCCTGCTGAGTGATTTTCCCGTTGACCAGCATCTTCGTGAACAGGAAGGCCGACTGCCCTGTGAGGAAGGTTTCGTGGGTGATCTTGTACTTCTTATACGCCTCGGTGAGCCCGGGAGCGTTTACGTACATGTCGATTCTCGTTTTCTTCTTAGCCAGAGTCCCTTCCACGCGGACCATGGTAGCCCCTTCCTCGAGCGCCATGCCCTCCGAGAGTGTCTTTTTGATGGTTTCGGGTTCGTTCGGAGCGGGAGGCGTGAGCGTGCAGCGCAATTCCCTGGCCGTGCTGGCCGCGCTGCTC
>CAZPZF010000367.1:0-2378 GCA_964590705.1 uncultured Spirochaetales bacterium
TGTCTCCGTAAGGTTATGACCCCGGCCTCGTCGAGCATATTCTGCACGACCTGATCCCAGAGCGGATGGATATTGTATGCGAAATTAGTCGGGAAGAGCCTTGCGCCGCAGAAATTTATCCTCGCCTCTATTTCCTCGATGATCCCGCTCTCGTTCCAGTACGGATTGCACGCCATGCATGCGTGGGCCCCGACTCCCACATTGGGCCCGCCGTTTCCCCCGAGGCGCATCTCCTTTTCAATGAGAACCGTTTTAAGTCCCAGACGCCCCGCCTGGATGGCGGCGCAGAGCCCGGCGTACCCGGCTCCCGCGACAAGAAAATCGCAGTGCAAGGAAGAGTCAATCTGTTTCATAGTGCCTCCGTATTTCGACCTAACCCTTTATTCCGCTCGATATCACGCCTTGTATGAAATACTTCTGCCCTGCCATGAAGATGACGGCCGCCGGGATTAATGAGACGACGGAGGCGGCCATCATGGGACCGTAATCCTGACCGAATTCGTCGATGAAATTATTCAGCCCGATGAGCAGGGTAAAAAGCCTTTTATCCGTGAGGAAGATGAGCGGGTTCTCGTAATCGTTCCATGTCCAGGTAAACTGGAGGATGATCACCGTCACGAGGGCTGGTTTTGTCAGGGGAAGGATGATCTTGTACCATATCTTGAATTCACTCGCCCCGTCCACGATCGCCGCTTCGGATAGGTCGAAGGGTATCTGGATATAGAATTGCCGCAGGAGGAATATGCAGAATACATTAAACACCCCGGGCAGAATGAGGGAAAGATGGTTATTAATCAGGCCCATCCAGTTGAAGAGGATGAAACGGGGGATGAGGGTTACCTGGGTCGGGACCATGATGGCCGAGAGGTACAGGAGGAATATCTTGTCCCTCCCCGGAAATTTGAGGCGCGAAAAACCGTAAGCTGCGAGGGAGCTCACGATCGTCGAGCCGAGGATCGTGAAGAACGTGATGCTTATCGTGTTGAGGTAGTAGAGGTGAAAGGGGTACTTTCCCCCGAAGACCTTCATGTAACTCTCAAAAGTCCACACCCTGGGAATCCAGCTCATCGGATAGCTCAGAATGTCCCCCTCCGGTTTGAACGATGCCGAAATCATCCACACGAAGGGGATGATCCAGATCACGCCTATGACGAGAAGGACTGCCGAAATGAGCAGTTTCTTCGCCTCGCTGTTGCTGTACCGCATGATTTTTCCTGCTGCCCTCATACTATCGTGTTCACCCATTTTTTCTGTCCCTGCCATTGAATGATGGTGACGAAGAATACGATGGCAAAAAGCCCGAGGGCCAACGCCGAGCCGTACCCCATCTTGTAATGTCTGAATGCCGAGAGATACACGTAGTACACAAGGACGAACGAGGAGTTTCCCGGTCCTCCCTGTGTCAGAATATTCACCGGAGCGAAATTCTTGAACGAGTTGATGAGCGTGATGATCAACGCGAAGAAAGTGGTCGGCGAAATGGCCGGCAGGGTAATACTCAGAAAGCGTCTGAGGGCGTTTGCTCCGTCTATCTTCGCGGCCTCGTACAGGCTTTCAGGTACGTTCTGGAGCGCGGCCACGTATATGACCATGATGTATCCGATGTTGAGCCATATGTTGATGATGATGATCGTATTCAGGGACGACTTGCTGCTCGCGAGCCATTGGTGGGGATTCGCGACCCCCAGATGCCTGAGAAACATATTGATCGGTCCGCTCTGCGGATTGAAAAGGACCATCCATACGATACAGATTGCGACGATATTCGATACATAGGGGAAGAAGAAAAGTCCCCGTACGACGGACTTGCCGTAGATATCCCTGTTCAGAAGAACGGCCAGGAGAAGTGATACCACAATAATGGCCGGAACAGTGATCAGGGAAAACTTGATGTTGTTGACAAGGGAAACGATGAAAAGATCATCCCCTGCGAGGTTGATGTAGTTCGAGAGTCCTGTGAACTTCAGCCCCTTCACGCCTGAAAAAAGGTTCCAGTCGAAAAAACCGAGAAGGACGGAACCGATGACCGGAATAAATATGAGTCCCAGAAACCCGATTAAGCTCGGAAGGATGAATAGAATGCCTATGAATGCCTGATTTCGTCTCATGCAGCTCCCTCTGTTTCAGAAAGGAGGGCGGGGAAGTTATCCCCGCCCTGGTATTTAATTGCTCTTTGAAACGATTTCCCGAGATTTTTTGATCATGGTCTCAATGGCCTGATTCACGCTCTGATCCTTAATGATCGCCTTTTCGGCTTCCTGTTCAAGAATCGTGGCTATCTCTCGCCTCACGGGGGAGAGGGGGGTAACGAAATACGATCCGTTTCCGCCGATGATGACCCTCTTGAAAGAATCGATATCGAAGAGCTTCTCCGGGTT
>CAZPZF010000368.1:0-2318 GCA_964590705.1 uncultured Spirochaetales bacterium
AAGCGTCAGAGCAAATGGCCCTATCTCCTGGGGGGGCTGGCGGCGCTGTGCCTGGAGGCGGGGGTGGGAGAATAGAGGGAGTCCAACTGGCAGACCGCGCGCGGGGGGTACGCGCAGGCATGCGTGCCGCGCCGGCTGAATCAGATATTGCGGTTCGGCCAACGGCGTCAGGCGCTGGAGGGCCATAACCTGCGCGGCCGCACCGGCTGTTGCAGCGGCCCCCGCACCGGCAGCCACACCGGCGGCCTCCCCGGCGTCGTTTTTCGCGGAGCGTACCTTTACCGCCCCAGGGCCATGCCTACCCCGGCTATTACAATCGCCATGGCCGCGCTGCGGGTGAGGATCATGAGGCCTCTGCCCCCTTTGAGAAAGGCGCCCGCGCGGCTTGCGACCCATGCCCAGACCGAAGTCACCGTGAAGGTGATGGCCAGAAAGACCGGAACGATCAGGGCGAACTGGGGCCCCAGGGGCAGGGCCGCGTCCATGAACTGGGGGAGAAACACCGCGATGAACACGAGGCTCTTGGGATTGGGCAGCGTCACCACGAGACCCTGGGTGAAGAGGCTCGATGCCGGCCTCACGCGTACCCCGGCGCCGGGATCTTCCACGGCTGCGCGGCCGGCCCCTATCCAGAGCCGGATCCCGAGGAAGGCGAGGTACGCCGCCCCTGCCCACCGTACCCACCCCAGGATATCCGCGGCGATACGTACAAGGGAACTCAGGCCTATGACGGCAACGCCCAGCTGGACGGCTATCCCCTCGGTTTCCCCGGCAACGGTAACCAGGCCGCGCCTGAAGCCGAACGCTGCGCTATGGGTTACCGTGAGCAGGACGCTCGGCCCGGGCAGGGCAATCATCAGGGCAGTGGACCGGACAAAGGCAAGGAATCGGCTCTGTTCCATGATATGCGTCTCCTTTCGGATACAAGGTGGCGCACCCCTCTGTCCGAGGAAGATGATAGTATGGAAATCGTCAAACCCGCACTACTCAGGGAACCGGAAGGCATTGCCTGCCGAAACCGGCGTTCTTGCGTACAGGGCCGCACCGTCCGCGGTCTCTGCTCAGACGAGGAAGTAGTTTCAGCCTGATGTGAAAGCCAGCACGGGGAGCACGAGGAATGTTCCTCTCAACGTCGGCGAGCGCCATGACCGACGTCCAGTCCTCGTAAGAGGGATCGTCCACGGGGGCCGAGCCTTCGTCCGACTCGTTTCCTTCATGGGTGACGGTATAGGTTTCCGAGACAGATGCAGTGCGGCAGCCTATTTCCTATCTCAATACAACTCTACAACCAAATCTTCCGTACTCATTGCAACGAACGCCATCGAAATCTCTATCAGCAGCGAGGATCCATAGACCGCAGCCATGTACCCAGACTGATCGAGGAACTCTCCGGCGGCGCTGATTCTCGCTCCGGTTATATTCGAAAGATCGCCTGTCAGATCGACCAGTATTCGGTATTTTGCAGCGGAGAGAAACGCGGCGCCGAACCATTCTTCAGCATCCACCTCGTCGTTCATAGCGGGAATACGAATTTGATACATTTCCCCCCGCCTCACCGGAATGAAGCTGGCATTTTCTCCCATTTCATCCGTTATCCGGTCGACTTCGCCCCTCACTTTCAATTCCATTCCAGCTTCCAGTGCCGTATCGATCGGCATTGATTCGCCCGTAATCCCCTGAAAATCCTTAAACATTCCATCGCCGATTTCGAATATACTGCTGTAATCAGGCACTCCGCCTCCCATCGTTCCAGCCATCTCCAATAGTGCTTTCTGGATCGTATATCTGACGGAAAGTTCAAGTGTTCCATCGTGAAGGGAAACGAACTGGAGAACGTCAATACAGCCTGTGAATAGAAGAATAATTAAGGATAATGAAATAACAGGAATGGCTCTTTTCGTCAATTTTTTCATTGGCACTCCTTCCTTCGGAATGAATGCGATCTTTTCTTCAGCCCAGCACCCTGAGAACGTTATTTCTCTGTAGTATCCCATGGCAATACTGGTTCTGATAGTTCCTGAGACAACCGTAACAGCTGGTCTCCTCTCCGCAGGAGCATTCCCTCACTCTTTTCAGAGCCGCGTCCAGCGACCTGGAGAGAAACTCACCCTCCAGCAGACGTCTCGTGAATCCCGCTCCTCCCGGAACCGTATCATATATGACAAGAACGTACGCATCGCCGTTTCTGTGAACACAACCGTCGATCTCCGTTCTCTTGATACCAAGAGAAATACTCGTTCCTTCCAGGATGGCGAACAGGACGGATGGTACGCCCCAGGGACATCGGTAACAGTTATCTAAGGACATCGGTAACACTT
>CAZPZF010000369.1:0-2281 GCA_964590705.1 uncultured Spirochaetales bacterium
GCCGGAAAAGAAACCGCCGGTAAGGAAGGCGAACGGCACGAAGATCGCCAGGTAGCCTCGGAACGCCAGCAAGAGAAGAACGACGAACATAACCGCGAAGAACAGGGTGACGCCCAGATACTGTCTTTTCAGGTAGGCTTTCGCACCGCTGCGTACGGCCGCCGCTATCTCCTTCATCTTGTCGGATCCTTCATCCATCTTCAGAACGCTTATGGCAAGATAGAAGGCGAATCCGAGGGCCAGAATCGACCCGACAGGAGCCAGCAGCAAAAGATTGAATCCCATCAAACACCTCCTTCTGTCACCGGAAAAACACCCGTCGTTCCGGCACATCCGGAACCAGAGTATCGTATTTTCGCCGTTTCGCCAACATACCCGCGGCCGGAGAATTGCTCTGGTGCGGGATTTGATCTATCATAACGCGGACATGAAAAAGGAATACGTGGTTCTGGCGGGCAACATCGGCGCGGGAAAATCGAGCCTCGTTAAACTCATGTGCGAGCGTTTCGGTTGGAATGCGTATTACGAACCGGTCGCGGAGAACCCCTACCTCGCCGATTTCTACGCGGATATGGAACGATGGGCCTTCCATTCGCAGGTCTTCTTCCTCACCCACCGGGTCGAGTCTCACCGTGCCCTGGCCCGGGACCCTTGGTCCGTTGTCCAGGACCGCTCGATCTACGAGGACGCGGAGGTCTTTGCCCGGAACCTGTTCGACCAGGGACACATGAGCGCCAGAGACTACGCGACCTACCGCGAGCTGTACGGGGTGTTCTCCTCCATCCTGCCCCCTCCGGACCTGGTGGTGTACCTCCGCGCGTCCGTGCCCGTGCTCCAGCAGCGGATAGCCCTGCGGGGCCGGGGGTTCGAGGCCGGGATCTCCGATTCGTACCTGGCGGGGCTCAACACCCTCTACGAGGAATGGATATCCGGCTTCACCCTCGCGCCCGTTCTCATCGTTCCCGGCGACCGACTCGATTTCATGGCCGATTCCCATGCCCTCGACCGCATCCTCGACACCGTGGAGGAACGGCTCTCCGACAGGCAGTACGGTCTCTTTCCCGCGGATGTGCCGGAGAAGCGGGGACACCATTCAGGCGCGAGAAATCACCCGGCAGCTCCGCCGCGCGCGGACCTCAGGGAACCTTCGGTTTGACTCCCTCGGGAATCGGATTCCGGTAGACGAAGCCGCGGGTGGCCCTGCTGAATTCCGCCTTTGCCTCGGCTAGGATGCCCCTGCCGGTGGGCGTCATCAGATCGTACACCGCGCCGGCGAGGGCCTTGGAGGCGAAGAGCATGGCCTTCATCCCGATCTCGGATCCAGAGGCGGCCGTTGCCTGCCAGGAATGCGCAGCCGTTCCCACGGGCCAAGCCGCGGCGATGAACTGCGCAAAGGGAACCTTCCAGCTCACATCGCCCAGATCGATGGAGCCGGACATCACCTGCCCCTTGTCGTTCGCCTCAACGACCTCCCGGTGCAGCACCATGCCCTCCAGCTCCTCCGGGGCGTAGTAGCTCGCGATTCCCTTCTTTTTCTGTCCCGGCGGGAAGGTGGCGGCGAGGGCCGCGGCGAAAGCCTCATCCTCATCGGTGAACTTCGGCGTCCCGGCCTCTTTCATGTTCCGGTGCAGGAGAACGCCCAGCGCCTGGTTGGGGAGGATCTCATAGCAACCGGCCAGGAATTCCATTCGGACTTCCGTTTCCGTCATGAGCGCGGCGCCTTCTGCCACCTTCCGCAGCCGCGCGAACAGCTCCTCGACCTGTTCCCGTTTCGGCGCGCGCACGTAGTACCACACCGAGGCCTCGGCAGGCACGACGTTCGGTTCCCCGCCGCCGTTTGTGATCGTGCAGTGCATCCTCGCCTTTTCCGGCATGTGTTCGCGGAGATAGTGGGCGCCGATGTTCATGAGCTCGACTCCCTTCAGCGCGCTTCTGCCCATCTCCGGGGCGGCCGCGGCGTGGGCCGAGACCCCCCGGAAATGGAACACCGCTGAGTTCAGCGCGAGGAAGCTGCATCCCCATACCTTGTTCATGCTCGCAGGATGCCAGGAAAGACATGCGTCCAGGTCGTCGAAGAGCCCGGCTTTCACCATGAAAACCTTGCCCACGAGGACTTCCTCGGCCGGGCAGCCGTAGTACCGGACGGTCCCCGCGATCTCCCCGGAGGCGAGCGCCTGCTTTACGGCGAGCGCCGCCCCCGCCCCCCCCCCCCCCAACCCCCGCCCCGCCCCCCCCAGGCCCGGGGCGCCCGCCACCGCCGGGGCCCGCCCCCCCGGAGACG
>CAZPZF010000370.1:0-1119 GCA_964590705.1 uncultured Spirochaetales bacterium
GGGTCTTGGGCGGGCTTAACCTGAAGGGAAGTCCTATGGCAACCCTGGGGTATAAAAAGCTCCTGGAGATCGTCGAACAAACCTGTAACGACCCTGAGCGGCTTTTCATCGACCTTCAGAGGCATAACGCCTACACAGGAGCGATGCGAAGGGAACTTGATGCCTCGTATAAAAGGGTCACGGCCATGATAGAGGATGGGGAAGGACGGTAATTCTTTATTTTTCAGGGATATTTTTGTATTCCCATTTTTTTCCCGAGTGTGTATAATGCTTTCAAAAGTTCTATCACAGGAGTAGTTCATGTCCGAGATTCAGATCAAGGCTGTAGACGAATCGGATATCGATACGGTTCTGGCGGATGATATAGAGTTTGACGGAACGATGAGTTTTAATAGATCTCTCATGATAAAAGGGAAATTCAAAGGGGACATCAAGGCTGCGGGAGATCTTTTTATCGACGAAAAGGCGAATGTGGAAGCTACCATCGAGGCTAATGTTGTTTCGATAAAGGGAAAGGTCACCGGAAATGTGACTGCCTTTACGAGGGTTGAGCTCTTCGCCGCAGCGGGCCTTGACGGCGACATAACCGCTCCCGATGTCGTGATGGAAAGCGGATGCAGATTCAACGGCATCTGCCAGATGCAATCCCCTAAATGAGGTAGGATGATGAAACGCTTTTTCATATTCTTTTGTATGCTGGTGACCGTGGTCTCTCTGATCCCTGCTCAGGAAAGGCCTGACGCGCTTCTTCTGTATAACCAGGGCAACTACGAGGAGTCCGTGGCCGTGTGCCTCAAAGAGCTTGAGGAGATGCCCAAGAACATGGATTCGTATGTCGTGCTCGGCTGGGGGCTCCTCAAACTGAAGCGCTACAACGAGGTCCTCGACTATACGAAAAAGGCCTTTGCCATATCCAGGTACGATGCCCGCGTTATTGAATCCGCAGGTGAGGCCAATTACTACCTTGGGAAGAACGCAGAGGCGCTCAAGTACTTCGAGGAATACGCCTCTCTCGCTCCCACAGGACCCAGAATCGGGGATGCCTACTACCTTATGGGCGAGATCTTCATCAGGGTCGGGGAGTACAACCGTGCCGATATATCCCTCACGACTGCGGTA
>CAZPZF010000370.1:1129-2272 GCA_964590705.1 uncultured Spirochaetales bacterium
GCATTCAGCCAACGCCTCCGATGCCTATCACACGGGCCTTCTTCTCATACGCGCGCTCCCCGATGCCGTGCGGGTTAAAGAGCGGATACGGGCAAGGCTGGGAAACGGATGAGGGCCGGGTTTTATACACTTGGCTGCAAGCTGTCGCAGTGTGAAAGCGAAGCCCTGGCGTCCGCCTTCGGAAGTCAGGGCTTTTCCGTTTTTTCCGCTATGGACGGCGTGGATGAGCAGGGCACGGACGTGTATATTATCAGTACCTGTACCGTAACCTCAAAGGCTGAACAGAAGGCAAGGCGCGTTATCCGAAAGCTCTCCCGCGCGCACCCGGCTTCATCAGTCAGCGTACCAGGCTGCTATGCCCCGCTCAACCGCCGCGATATTGAGGCCCTCGGCGAGAACGTCGTTGTCATACCTCAGGAGGAGAAGCACATCCTTCTCTCCCTTCCCGCGGCTGCCGCGGCTGCCTTTTCATCCGGGAACTTCTCATCGGATTTTCTCCGCTCATGGGCGCGTGGCGCGCGGGGCGGGGATATCTTCTCATTCACCGGCGCTGAGCAGCATTTCCATTCGCGGGCCTTTCTCAAGATCCAAGACGGCTGCAATAACCGCTGCGCCTACTGCCGCGTTCCCCTTGCCCGGGGAAACTCGGTGAGCCTCCCCCTTGCAGAGGTGAAAGAGCGGGCTCTTTCCCTTGCTTTGGCAGGGTACAGGGAGATCGTTCTTACGGGTGTCAATATCTCAGCCTACCGGGACGGGACCTTCGATCTTGCAGACTGTGTCGACACGCTCACCGGAGCCCTTCCCGGGGTCCGCCTGAGACTCTCGTCACTCGAACCCGACCAGGTGGACGAGAGGCTTGCCGGAGCCCTCTCGCACGAGGCGGTTTGTCCCCACTTTCATATACCGGTACAATCAGGTTCCGACCGGGTCTTGAAACACGCGGGAAGGCACTACCTTGCCTCCGGTGTGGTTGAAACGGTGCTCCGCCTGCGAAAGGCCAAGCCCGATGCCTTTCTGGCCGCCGACATCATCGTCGGGCTTCCCGGGGAAAGCGATGAGGACTTCGCTGATACTCTCTCCCTCGTCGGGGAGCTCAAATTCGCCCAGCTTCATGTTTTTCCCTTCTCTGCGCGGCCGGGCACG
>CAZPZF010000371.1:0-2240 GCA_964590705.1 uncultured Spirochaetales bacterium
GGTGTTCCGCAGGGCGCGGATTGCGGAGCCTGCGTCGATGATCAGGAGCCGGTCTGCTTCTCCGACGCGCAGCTCGATGCACGCCGTGTTGCCTCCGTATTTAACGGTTGAAGGGCCCGGGCAGGGGATAGATCCCCGCACTCCCCAAAAGCGTATCTTCATGGGAACTCCTTTTTCCCGGCGGAGCGCCCTCTTTTTCCGACGCGCCGGGATGCGCTCGATCCGTCTTTCCTCTTGACCATTGCCGGTTCCCGCCTACCGGACGGCCGTCGAATGGGCCAGGTTGAGGAAGACCCTCGCTTTCTCGATTTCCGCGGACACGGCAGACTCGATGTCGTCGAGGCTCTCCATGGTGATCCCCAGGCGCTCGTAGACAATCGGAGAAAGTTTCGCCGGGTATCGGTCGCCGGCGAAACCCATCTCGCACGCGTTTGCGAAGTGGTTAGCCACCGCAACTGTATAGACGATTTCCCGCGTGCTTTCCGGGCAGGCTTCGGGGTCGTGATGGAACAAAACCGCGTTCTGGATCTCGTCGCTGAGCTTCCACGCGGAAACGATCATCCCCCCTACCTCGCCGTGATCCATTCCGATGTTTTCCCTCTCGGAGCGGTAGAGGGGGATATGGTCGCGGTCCGAGAGGCTCATGGCAAGAAGGTACTCCTCCTGGAGCTTGTTGTTCATCGGTATCTTCCCGAGGTCGTGCAGCAGTCCTGCGATGAAGTACTCTTCAATGTTTTTCTGGTCTACCTTTCTCTGCTTCGCGATGAACTTCGCCGTGACGCCCGTGCTGAGGGAATGCCTCCAGAAGCCTTCCATGTTGAGGGCCTGGAAATCCTTACTCGATCCAATCGTTCCCAAGACGGCGGTACTCAAGGCGAGATTCTTGACGGTGTTGATCCCGAGCATGATGATGGCCCGCACGAGTGAGGTGATTTCCTGGGAGAGGCCGTAATACGCGGAATTGATCAGTTTCATCACCTTGCCCATGAGGACGGGATCCACGCTGATCACCTTGTTGATGTCCGCAGGCGAAGCTTTTGGATTGTTGCATATTTCCATGATCTTGCTGACGGTGATCGGGAGGCTCGGCATCTTATCTATATAGGATCTCAGACGGAGGGCGAGTTGATCATTCGGCATGTTTTGCGCTCCTTATGGTCTCTAGAATATGGTGCATTTTATTTTGCAGAGCAATACCGATCGCCCTGACCGGATGGAGGCCAGAGAGGTTCTCCAGGTAGGCGAACGTGTCTGTGCTGGCGTGCGGGGTAACCTCCACGGGGCGCTTGGGGGGGTGGTATTCAGTCTCGATTTTTTCGATGAGCGGTTTTTTCTTGAGCAATCGATTCTTGAGGAGTTCCATTTTCAGGTGCATATCGCTCGCCTCGAAATCCTTACGTTTGTCTTCCGGAAGGAACGAGGTGAGATTCTCCAGGTAGTCGAACAGGCCGGCAGGAGCTTTTCCATTCTCAAGCATCTTTGCCGCGGAAGGTTTCTGTGGCGCTTCCCTCATGGGGGGCTCGGCGGGTTCTTCCGGCGCGGCTTGATCGCTCGGTAGCTCCTCTACCGGCGCGGGTTCGGGTGTTTCTTTGGGATTCGGATTCTCAGTTTTTCCCGTATCTCCTCCGGTACCTTCTGCGGCCTGTTCATCGGCGGGTTCCGTAGAAACCGGTTCCTCAACGGGCTCTTCGACGTACGGTTTTTCCTGCTCGAGCGGAGCGTACTCCGGAGGAATTTCCTCGGCGGGCGGTACCTCGGGTTGGCGGATGATCAGCATCGGCGTGTCGAACGCGATGCTCGCGGAGATGGGAGGAATCGATACCTGAGTTTGGATTGAATACGGAGCGCCTTGGGCCTCCGGGCGGGGCCTGGAACCTGACGGCGTCGGAGGCATGAAAGAATCCGGGGCTGTCTCGGCCTCGGGCCGCGGCCTGGACGTGTCCGGCGGGGAAAGCCGGCTCGGCGCGTAACTCTGCGGGTTCTGCCGCGGGATTTCTACCGGAGCCGCGGGTTGGACGCTTTCCGGCGGTCGCTGAGCGGTGGCGGAAGGTTCGGCACGCCGGATGGCTGGCTGGCCGGATTGGAGCCGTGGTTCCGGCTGCTGGAACGGTTCCGTCCGGGGGATCTGACTCTGCCCCGGACGGGAGGGGTATTGCTGCAGGGGCGGGACGGGCTGCGTCACGATCGGCGCTTCGGGAGGAACCTGTTCGGCGATTCGCGTCACCGCTATCTGCTCATCG
>CAZPZF010000372.1:0-2239 GCA_964590705.1 uncultured Spirochaetales bacterium
CGTCTCTCACCGGATCTCCACCCTCGAGCGGACCGACTACATCCTCGTCCTGGACCGAGGCCGGGTGGTTCAGGAGGGGAGCCACGCGGATCTCGTTTCCCGCGACGGCCTGTACCGCGAGATTTGGAGACTCCAGTCTTTGGAGGCGGGGGAGGCGAGGCGATGACGGAGTCCGATGAAATCGTTAAGGGCTACGACCCCGTCATCATGCGGAAGCTTCTCTCCTTCCTCGGTCCCTACTGGAAGCTGGCGGTCTGCGTGCTGGCAGCCCTGGCCGTGGCGACGGCCGCCGAACTCGCGAGCCCCATCGTGATGCAGAGGGCGGTGGACCGGTACATCATTCCCCGGTACGCGAGGATTCCCGCGGAAGCGGAGGAGCCGGCTCTCGGGGCCGTCGACGAGGATCCGGTCATCGGGGGATTCAGGTACATCGGGGAAGAGCGGCTCTCCGCGATCCCTGGAAACGAGCGGGAACGGCTCCTCGCCGCGGGGATCCTGTCTCCCGACGACTACTACCTCTTCTCCGCCGAGGGAATTGAAGAGCAGGTCGCCGCTCTGGCGGAACGATACCCCGGCGTTATCGAAACGGGGGGCGGACTCGGCGTGACGCGGCTGGACAGCCTCGCGCTTCTCGCTCCGGCAGAGAGGAAGGTGGTTCATCGGGGCGCGATCAAGGGGCTTTCGGGTTCCGCCGTGAGCTTTTTCGCGCTCCTCTGCTGCTCCCTCCTCTTCTCGTTTTTCCAGGTGTATGCGGCCGCCTACATCGGACAGCGGGTGATGCGCGATATCCGGAACAGGCTCATGGACCACACACTCCGGCAGTCGCTGGGTTTCCTCCAGAAGCGCCCGGTGGGCAGCCTCGTCTCCCGCGTAACGAGCGATGTGGAGACGATCAACGAGTTCTTCACCAGCGTTTCCACCGCGCTGCTCAAGGATCTGAGCCTCATGGTCGGGGTTTTCGTAGCGCTGTTCCTCCTCGACAGGAGGCTGGCCCTCATCGCCCTCTGCACGATCCCGCCGGTCATCGCAGCCACCCTCGTTTTTCGGTTCAAGGCGAGGGACGCCTATCGGAACGTCCAGAAATGGACATCGCGGATAAACGCCTATCTTTCGGAACATATCTCGGGCATGTCCGTGGTCCAGGCCTTCAGGGCGGAAAAACGGAACGAGGCGGAGTTCGACCAGGTCAACACCGGCCTCCTCAAAGGGCGGCTCGGGGAGATGATGGTGTTCGCCACGTTCAGGCCGATCGTATCCCTCTTCACCTCGGTCTCGATCGGGATTGTTCTCTACTACGGGGCTGGGTTCCACCGGAGCGGAGCGCTCACCCTCGGTGTCCTGTTCGCGTTCATCAACCTCATCACCCGCTTCTACGAACCGGTGATGGAGCTCTCGGAACAGTTCACGATCCTGCAGTCCGCCATGGCGGGCGGGGAGCGTGTCTTTGACCTTCTGGCGCAGGAGGAGCGGATCCCGGATACGGGCGGCTTCGTTCCGGGAGAAGGATTTCGGGGCGACATCGAATTCGACGACGTCTCCTTTTCCTACGTTCCCGGCGAGCCTGTCCTCCGCGGCGTCTCCTTCTCGGTCAGGCACGGAGAGACGGTGGCCGTGGTCGGGTACACGGGCGCGGGCAAGACGACCATCGCCAACCTGCTCACCCGCTTCTGGGACGAGCGTTCGGGAAGGATCCTCCTGTCGGGCCGGGACATCCGCGAGTATCCGCTTTCGGAGCTCCGCAGGCTTGTGATTCCCGTTCAGCAGGACGTGTTCCTGTTCAGCGGGACCATCGAGGAGAACATATCGCTCGGGAGCGGGCTTTCACGGGAGAAGGTCATCGAAGCCGCGGCCACCGTGCACGCCGATGAGTTCATCCGGGCCCTTCCCCTGGGATACGATACCGTCATCCAGGAAGGGGGGGCCAACCTGTCTACGGGACAGCGCCAGCTCGTCTCCTTTGCCAGGGTCATTGCCCATGATCCGCAGGTCGTCATCCTGGACGAGGCAACGGGCAGTGTCGACACGGAAACGGAGAAGCTGATCCAGCGGGGACTGGAGAGCCTTTTGTCGGGCCGGACATCGATCGTCATCGCCCACAGGCTCTCCACGGTGAGAAACGCCGACCGTATCCTGGTGCTGTCCGGGGGAAGGGTCGCGGAGACCGGAACCCACACGGAGCTTCTGGCGCACGGCGGCCTCTACTACACCCTCCACGAGCTTCAGTTTGCCGGCCTCGGGT
>CAZPZF010000373.1:0-2237 GCA_964590705.1 uncultured Spirochaetales bacterium
GGGCGGAGGCGGCCAGGTGATGCGCGTCAATTTGCCCTATAGCAAGCAGAATTGACGGCGCCTGCTTGAATATGGTCGTGAGGTTATACGTAAGATAAGCGATTCCCATATTCCGCTGCATTGTTGAAAAAAGCTTATCCATTGCCGTCAAATCTTTCCCGGCGTTCGGGTTCGCGATGTTATTGATGTACTTCTGGAGCCACTCATTATATTCTTTTCCGAATTCCTGGTTGATGGCTTTTTTCAGTTCATCGTTCCGCAATACCGCTTGAATATCCTTCACAAACTCCCATGAGGCGAGATAGTGTTCTTGCCGCTCAATTGCGGTCATGGCGATGCCGAACAGGTCGGTTCGTATCGGCTTCTGGTGTTCCGGCGCTATGTCGATTCGGGCCTGGGTGAATCCCTTATTCGGATAGGCGTTGTACCACGCGGTTCTGGTCAGTGCCTCGTCAACCAGTGTTGCGTTCAGGTCTTCCCCGGTTTCCTCGAACCGGAACATGGGAACGTAGTATTCTTCTTTCTCGAGAGCGAGGTTTTTGTCTTTGGCAAAAGCTTCCCGGAGCCGTTCCCACGCGATGTCCAGCTCCGCGCTGATTGTCTCGGCAAGCTGTTTCTGTTCCGGCGTGAGTTGGTCGATCATGGCGTTGACGAAAACCTCGTTCAGCCCCATGCCATGGATGATTGCCGCGTAGGTTCTCGGGTTCTTCATGCCGATGTAGAAGTACATGGCGTCCTGGACGCGGTAGGTCCGCGGTACCAGCTTCCATGTCCCATCGGGCTGCATCTCGTTGACAATCCCGCTCTTCAGCTTTTTCGCCAGGTCGCTCACGGAGATATCCAGCTTTTTCATGGCATCGAATATCCGCTGCCGGCGGGCATTCGTAGCCGTGATTTCCGAGTCGCATATTTCGTTTATTTTCCGCCATACCCGGCTGAACCATGGGCCTTCCTTGCCTCCATCAAGGGTAAGGAACACCCGGAGCGGCCGTAAAAATGCCATGTCGAGGCTTTTAAACAATCCGGTCTTCCGGTCCTTCTCTTCTTCAACCGATCCGATTGCCGATTTCGGTACAAGGTGATGGCCCTGCAGGGTCGTGAGCTGAAGTTCCCCGCGGAGGTCGTCTCTCCGGAGCCTGGCCGTAAACTCGTTTCGTGACTGTTCCAGTCTTCCCGCTTCCCGGAGGGCGTCGATCTTGGATTTCAGCTCTTCGAGCTCCTGGATGGTCCAGAGATTAAGTGGTTTCTTTTCAAGGCGTTTCCGGATGGATTCCGGTATAATACGCTCGAAGGTTTCGGTGTCTCCCTTGGCAAGTAATTTCCCGGCGAGCTCCCATTGCCACGTCGCCTGTGCGCTTCTGAACTTGGGGTCGATGACGCGCTGGATTTCCTCGATCTGCGTCCGGTAATCGACATAGATATTCATCCCGGGCTGCCGCATAATCGCCTGGGCGAGCTTCAGCTTGTATTCCCGGATTTCCCGGGCGGCCTTCTTTTCTTCCTGCTTCCGCTTGATCTCCGCCTTCAGTTTCTTAATGGCTTCCTCTTTCTTCGTGTATGCCTGGAGCCGCGCCTCTTCCCGGGCAGATTTCATCGTATCCTTGAACGCGGCTTTCAAGTCTCGGAGCTCCTGTTCCGCCTTCAGCCGTGACTTGGAAAGTTTCTCTTTTACCTCTTTCCCGTCCTCTACCAGCTTTTGAACCTGCCGATTCAGCTTTTCTACTTCCTTCGTTTTCTCCTTGATCTGGTCCCGCTGTTTGATGAAGGTCTGTTCCTGTTTTCCGAATTTAGCGAAGTCCTCGGCAAGCTCTTCCTTGGCGTCCTTCACCTCTTTCTGGAGGGAGCCGATCTTCTCGTTCAGGGAACCGATGTATTGCTCTACCTCTGTATCAACGATGATCTCCCCGGATGCGATCTTCCGGGCGATTTCCTCGTTCTTGATCCGGGCTGCGAGACGGTACCTATCGGTAATTGAAAGCCGGTCCAGCTCGTCGAACTTTGGCTCCGGGATAGCGACCGTTGAAAGGGCCTCCGCTTCCGGCTGTAAGAAAGCATCGTCCCCGGTGACGCGGTAATAGATGCGGCCGTATTCCGGTTCCGCCTGGGATATGAGGGTTATGATCGTTTTCCGTACCGATTCGGTAAGCGGTTTTCCCTTTGACACTCGGATCGCATTGGAGAGAATAAGGGGATGAACCTGGGCGTTGATATCCGTCTGGAGCTTCGCCGCGTATTCA
>CAZPZF010000374.1:0-2231 GCA_964590705.1 uncultured Spirochaetales bacterium
CCTTCGGTGAGTACGGTCGTGTACGATTCGGTGACAGACGCCGATGGAGGGAGCGCCACCCATACGAATGGGGAGGTTACGGTCGACACATCCGGGACGGCCACGGACACGGGCGGGAGCGGGATCCAGAAGGTACAGTACAGTGTGGACCAGTCCACGTGGACCGATTTTACGATTGGCACCAATTTCAACGCGACGATGACGTCGACCAATCGGACGGTGTACATCCGAGCCGTAGACAACGTGGGGAACCCGACAGCGAGCGGCAGTTACAAGGCGAGCAACACCCTGACCTGGGACGACACGCCGCCGACATTCTACACGAGCGGAACGTTCACGGCGTCGTACACTGATACGACCCTGACGCTGTCCTCCATTCAGATGGATGCCGATGCGTCGAGTTTCACAACGATCAAGTATCTAGCGATCGATGCCACCGATTGGAACGGCACTGTCTATTCCGTTAATGTCACAGATGTTTCCGGATCATCTGCACCCTATACCGTCACGGCAAGCATCACCGGGTTGTCCGGTTTCGACAGTGGCGAAACGGTCCAGATCAAGGTCGCCGACGGTGCGGGTAACATGACATCGGCGTATAAAACCGTAACCAAGGGCAGCGATTCCACCTGCACGGTGACTTCCAAAGGAGGCCTCATCGCCTGGATCACCGAGAGGATAGGCAGGACAACGGGCGCTTCCGGTACGGGAACCGCGGGCGCGTCGTCCGGCGCGGGATCGGCGGGGCGGGATACACGAACGACGGCTACCAGCTATACGCCTTCGACAACCCAGAACGCCTCCCTGACAACGTCGGCTGTGAGCAATACGCCGCGAACCAGCGAGAGGACGGCTGCTCGGAACAGCGGTTATGCGAGAGTGAATACCGCGGTTACGAGGACAGCGGCGGCTGCTCCGGCGCCTCTTGCCGAGAACGTGGAAACCAGGATGACGGAAAGCCCGGCGCCCGAGGAACGGGCGGAAGCCGAAGCGACACCGGAGCGGGCAAGCGGGCAGGCGGTTTCTCTGGCTGACTCCGAAAACGCCGCTTCTGATATGGAACCGGAGTATGTGCCACTGGCGATCGGAGTAGCAGGAAACGCTCCCGCGGCAGCCGAAAGCGGGGCTGTCGATGACGCTGGAAGGGGCTTCCCGGTCGATCTCATCGTGATAGCAGGAGTCGCACTTGTGCTTGGCGGTGCGTTGCTGTATCATTTCCTGCGGAAGAAGAGAAAAGGCGCGGTTTGACGGCCGTGCCGATGTTTCAGCCATGGCCGGTCAGGAAGGAGGCGGCGAAACCCGATAGGATAGGATCACGAACGTGGGGGCAGTTGGTGACAAATTGTAAAAAAGATGGAAAAAGAGAAAAAACACTGATTTTTTGCAATTTGCGTAGTATATTGTCGTTCAAAGGATGGGAGAAGCATATGAAGAAGACCGTTGTTTTTGTATTGATCTCCGTAGCGCTTCTATGCGCGTCGACCCTTTTCGCACAAACCTCAGCTCAAATGATCATCGTGCAGTCGGTGGTAGGAAAAGTCGAATATGAAGTATCCGCGGGCACCTGGGCGGCCGTTACCCCGCAGATGAAACTCGCCCCCTCCACCATGATCAACACCGGCCTCAATTCGACACTCGTCGTCAAGTACGGGGACAAGGTCGTTACAATCAAAGCCATGCAGAAGGGAACGATCGAGAAATTGATCCAAGCCTCCGTTGCCGGAACCGGCGGCGGTATCACGATCGGGGCTTCAGCGGCGTCCGGAACCGCGGCCACCGCCTCCACCTCTGACAGGTCGAACATCTCGACCGCTTCGACCCGCGCGAGCGAGGCCACCGAAGACGTCGAGTGGGTGGACGAGGAAGGGGAGTAAGCGCCTCTCGTTTCGTGTGATTTTCTGTACTCTTTTCCGAACGGAAAAAGGCTGACCGTAGCGCGGTCAGCCTTTTATGTCTGTTGGCCAGGTCCCGTGGGATCCGTCTGCCCGTCTACTGCGCGGTCCAACCCCCGTCTATCGTGAACTCAGCCCCCGTTGCCCACGAGGATTCCTCCGAGGCCAGGAAGAGGTCGACATTCGCGATGTCCTCGGGTGTCCCGATCCGGCCGAGGGGATGCTGCTTTCCGACCTTTTCCATGTACTCGGCAGGCTCCATTCCGTAGCCCCTGGCCTCCTCCTCGGTCAGGGCAGTGTGGATGTAGCCCGGATGCACCGAGTTGATCCTGATCTTGT
>CAZPZF010000375.1:0-2223 GCA_964590705.1 uncultured Spirochaetales bacterium
TATTCTGCCTCCCGCTTCTCTCCTCCTCCACCTTTTTACATTCTTCGAAACAGTATGTTTTCTTGACAGTGGTATATCCCCAAGTCAATAATTAAAAAGAGACAATGGGAAAAAAACCATTTCCATATCGATTCTTCACTCCCCCCTACACGGGAAACCCGCGGGATTGAGAACCGTGAATACCGAAAACCAGAAACCAATCGAACCTCTAAATGAAATTACTTCCGGGGATGGTTCCACAGGGAATTCAGGATATAGAACTCCGGACCATTCATTCGCTTCAAGAGTCTTCTTCCTGTCTGCAGATCCCATGTGCGTTATCGACGCCTCTTTCCGGATCAGAAAAGTGAATCCGGCTTTCCGCAAGCTCATAGAAGAGAAGCGGGGCAGGTTGAGGGGCACCCTCCTCACATCCCTTATGGATCGTCGGGATAGGAGGGAAATGTTTCTTCACTGCGCTCGGATGCTCCGGGAAGGTGAGGCAGCATCCTTCCGGAACCGGCTCCTCCACGGAAGCAGAGAAGTTACGGTCGACTGGACGGCGGTTCCCCTCTCTGCCGAAGGAACGATCCTCTTAACCGGTCGTGACATGACCTTCATGGAACAGCAGCAAGAACAGCTGCGGATGAGTTATTCCGCGATGGAAGCGGCGGCGAACGGGATCATGATCACGGACAGCCGAGCCACGATCGTCTGGGTGAACGGCGCATTCTGCAGGCTCTCTGGATACACGCGTGAGGAAACGGCGGGCAAGACACCCCTTCTACTCCGTTCGGGACTCCAGGACGAAGAATTCTACGCAGACATCCTCCGTACCATCTCCTCCGGCCTTATCTGGTCTGGGGAACTGGTGAACCGGAGGCCCGATGGTTCCCTCTACTCCGTGGAGGAAACCATCGCTCCGATCTACGACCGCAGGGGGGAGATATCGCACTATGTTTCCGTCATCCAGGACATCACGGCGCGGAAGCAGACGGA
Source organism: uncultured Spirochaetales bacterium (assembly GCA_964590705.1). GTDB lineage: Bacteria > Spirochaetota > Spirochaetia > CAZPZF01 > CAZPZF01 > CAZPZF01. Next base: position 979 of record CAZPZF010000375.1, read on the forward strand.
AAACATCCTGAAAGAGCATGCCGCGACGCTCCAACGGGAAATCGCCCTTGCGGCCTTGGTCCAGAGGAGTCTCCTACCCGCCTCTCTGCCTGACCTTCCCGGGTACGCGTTGGGAGCGGCGTATCGGCCCGCCCAGCTCATTAGCGGAGACCTCTACGACTGTTACACCCCCTCGCCCACAGCCTGTATCTTCTCAATGGCTGATATTTCCGGAAAGGGAATTCAGGCGGCAATGCTCTCGGCGTCCACCAAGATGTTTCTCAGACTCGCCTCCGAAAAAGCGCAATCCCCCTCAGAGCGCCTACGCGGCATGAACAGGTCTATATTCGTGGATCTCGCCAACGCCGGCATGTTCATAACGGTCTTCACCGCGGAACTAGACATCATGAACGGCGCAATCAGGTACGCCAGCGCGGGACATACCGAGGGACTCGTCATACGAAGGGCAGATCTATCCTGTGAACGCCTTGCGGCCACCGGAGTTCCGCTCGGGATACTTCCCGACTTCGATTATGGGGAGGGAAGCGTGAGCCTTTCCCCGGGGGATGCCCTCGTCGTCTACAGCGACGGAATCACCGAATCCATGAACGAGCGGGATGAACTCTTCGGCCAGGAGCGTCTCGTCCAAATCCTTATAAATACTGCCTCGCTCCAGGATCCCGACGCACTCGTTTCGCGAATCATCACGGAAGTGGATCGGTTCCGAGGCTCCGCCCCGCTTTCCGACGACATCTCCCTGCTCGTTCTCAGGTCTAAGGAGCGAACCCTCACGTTCTCGCTTGATGCGGATCTGAAGCTGATGGAACCGGTCGTTACGATGATCGGATCAGCTACAGCTGGGTACGGAAAGACATTTGCGTACCATATGGAGCTCGCCGCATCCGAGTTGATTACGAACATCGTTCGGCACGCATATCGGAAGATCCCCGGATCGTTGGAAGGGCGCCTTATGCTCGGAGAAGACGAAGCGGTGATCGAGATCTCTGACGACGGCGATCCTTTCGATCTAGGGAGCATCACCGCGATAGATCGAGGAACCGTGACCGAAGGGTCTTACGGAATCTCCCTATTGCGGAAGATCTGCGATACGATTGAATATACGCCGCGCCGCTTCGGCCCGGAGGATCCAGGGAAGAACCGCTGGCGTGCAGTGAAACGGAGATGGAGGAGGCAGCAATGAACGACCGTTTGCTAGGATTTATCCCCATCCCCTCGCTAGCCACCATGTTGTTCTTGGATGGGGTG
>CAZPZF010000376.1:0-488 GCA_964590705.1 uncultured Spirochaetales bacterium
TCCGACAATATCGGCCACACAGTCTCTGCAATCTCGGAGATTATGGCCAATATCGAATCCATACGGTCCCAGTTCAAGGTGCTTTCTGAGAATATCTCCACCTCTTCGAGCGCAGTGGAGGAGATTCATGCGAATATCGATTCATTGAACGGGGAGATCGATAATCAGTCCTCGGCGGTTACCCAGGTTTCCGCTTCTGTAGAGGAGATGTCCGCGACCCTCGGCAGCATCGCGAAGATCGCTAAGGATAAGGAGAGGCTTGTCCAAGCTCTCACCCAGGTAACTGCACAGGGAGGAGAGAAGCTCGGCGTAACGAGCGATGTGATTCGCGGTATCGCGGACAATGTTGACACGATGATGGAGATGATCCAGGTCATCAATAATATCGCTTCGCAGACGAATCTTCTTTCGATGAATGCAGCGATCGAGGCCGCGCATGCCGGCGAGTACGGAAAGGGCTTCGCCGTTGTAGCGGATGAGATCGGTAA
>CAZPZF010000376.1:498-2222 GCA_964590705.1 uncultured Spirochaetales bacterium
CCGGAGAGAATGCGAAGAACATCTCCGTGACCCTGAAGCACATCATCGATTCTATCGGCGAGGCCATCCGTGCGAGCGTCGAGAGCGGGGATGCCTTCGCGAAGATCGATTCTGACGTGAAGGAAGCCGCCGGAGCCTTTATCGAGATAGCTCGAAGCACCGACGAGATCGCCATCGGATCGAATGAAATCGTTCAGGCCGTTACCACGCTGCAGAACGTTACGGAAGTGGTACGGTCAGGGTACAAGGAAATCAGTCTGGGTATCCGCGAAATCAATACCTCCACGGTAAAGATTCACGATATCTCGCGCGAGACCCTCTCGGGTATCGACGAGATAGGGAAGGGAACGGGGGATATCAATAAGGCCATCGTGAGGATATCCGAGTTGAGCATTGAAAACAACTCTGGCATGATCGGTTTAAAACGCGACATCGATTTTTTTTCCGATTCTGAGATAAAGCGGAAGGAAATCAATCTTGATTTCTCTACGGTCCGCCTTCAGCATAAAAATTGGGTCTTCAGGGTACGCGACTACCTCGACGGAAAGATTGCATTAACTGAGCAGCAACTCGTTTCCCATGTCGACTGTGACCTCGGAAAATGGCTGTACGGTTATGGACTCGAAGCGTACGCGCATCTTCCCAGAATGAAAAAACTCGAAGAGATACACGAGAGGCTTCACGAGATAGTCCGGGAGATTGTACAGCTAAAAACCTCAGGCAGGATGGATCTCATCCCGGAGCGCTTCCGCGAGCTCTCGCGCGTATCGGAAGAGATCATCGCTCTGCTGTTTGAGATAGAAAAGGAGCAGCGTGAGAGCGCCTGAGTTTTTTCCGAAAGGAAATCCGACTTTTCACAATCCCCCGTGGGAGAATGCCGGTCTCTCTGTTCTCATCGTCAGGCTTTCTCCCTTTGCGGATGTTGACAAATCGACTCCGCATCTCTTTCTCGCATCCTGCGTTCAGGCCGTCCAAGATACCTTTGTCGATATCGCTTTCATGCCTCCGTACCATGACAGGGTCTCGCGCCTTGAGGCAGGCGATTCCCTGCTCATCGGTGTGTTTTCCGGCCGCGGCATAGGAGAATTCGATGCGGTCTTTATCTCTAACTCCTATACCCTCGAACTCATCAATCTCCCGTACCTTTTTCTTCATTCGGGAATCCCGCTGCGATCCTCCATGCGTGGGCCAGAGCAGCCGCTCATTGTCTTAGGCGGGGCGAACGCCCTCGCCACAGGGGCTCTCTTTTTCTATGCGGAACCTGGACGAGAGAATACGCTTCCCGCCGATTCCTTCGTTGACGGGGTTTTTTTCGGGGAGGGCGAGGAAGAGGTCCCCGTCCTCCTGAAGGCTCTGAAAGAGAACTGGGGAAGGGGAAGGAGGGCGGCGGGGGAGTCAAAAGCCCGGGCCCTCGCGTCGATCGGAAAGGCCTGCGGTTCGCTCTTTATCCCGGCCTGTCCCTCAATCCCCGTGAAGGCCGTGGTTCACGACACGGAGAATTTTGCCCGCTTTTCCTCCTACCCGGTTCTTAACAGTCCTGAGGCTTCGACAGCGAAACTTCCCATAAGCGCCGGCTGTCCCTCTTTCTGCTCCTTCTGTTTCGAGGGCTGGGACAGAAAACCTTACCGGGAGGTCGGGATGTCGAGCCTCCTTGCCCAGGCCCGCGCTCTCAAGATGGAACGCGGGGCCTCACCCCGCGAGCTCGGGAGCTATAACTTCCACAC
>CAZPZF010000377.1:0-2221 GCA_964590705.1 uncultured Spirochaetales bacterium
CACTCGGTAGACCGGGGCGGGTAGGAGGTGATCTTCGTCGTAGATGACGAGTCCCCAGCTGCGGGAGTGAAAGAGGGAGAAGTGGGGGAACCGGGCTTCCTTGTCCGGTCTCCAGGTCAGGATCTGGTAGGTCGCGATGGTGACGGGCCTGATCTCCTTCTTCTCTCCTGTGTATTCACCGATGAGATCCCTGTCGATCCGGGTCTTATCGAGGAGTTCGTCGATCCACTGGTGGACGGCCGCGATGTTCGTGGTGATGATGAGAGTGCTCGTTTGCAGCCGCTCCATGACCTTGATGCCCACGATCGTCTTTCCCGACCCGCAGGGAAGGACGATGGTTCCAAAACCCGTTCCCGGTTCGTTCCTGCCCGTAAAGCTCTCCGCCGCCTCTGTCTGGTAGTCCCGGACCGTGAAAGGGCGGCCCGAAAGGGCGCGTTCCCGAAGAGAGATCTCGAGGCGCTCCCCGTCGGCGAGTGGAGCCGCATCCTTGACCGGATACCCGATCTTGATCAGCTCCTGCTTCACCGTCCCCCTGTCGACGAGATCCACGATGTATTCGTCGCCGGAGGGGATGAGGTACTTCGCAAGTTTTCGGTTGGCTCCCAATTCCCGGCGGATCTTCTCTTCCGTGGCCCGCAGGAGGAGGCGCCGCTCGTCGAGAGCTGTGAGGATGACGGTGCCGAAACGTCCCATATGGTCGACGATCATGGCCAAGAGGCTCTGAGGTATGCCGTACCGCGACCACCTGACGAGGCGGGCCTGGACCTCCTCGGCGGCGAGGCCGGCGGAGGCCGCGTTCCAGAGGGAGAGAGGAGTTATCCGGTAGGTATGGATGTGTTCCGGCGATTTCTCGAGTTCGCAGAAAGCGCCGATATCCGCCCTGGCCTCGTCAGCGGAGGGATCGTGAACGTCGAGGAGGAGACTGCCGTCGCTCTGGATGATGAGGGGTTTCCCCGAAGGTTCCACGGCCATATCGGGCTACGATAGCGCGGAGGGCGGGGAGTGTAAAGGCCCGTGGTTTCCCGTTTCCGGGACTCACCCGATGTCTTGGTGCACCGCATGGATATCTGGGAAGATATCCATGAACGCCTGGACCAGGTCAGGATCGAACGCGCTACCTCCGCTTTTCCGGATAAAGTCCTTCGTCTTGTCGAGGGACCACGCCTCCTTATAGACTCTGTCGTGGGACAGGGCGTCGAAAACGTCGGCAAGGCAGGTGATCCTCGCCTCGATGGGTATCGAGGATCCGCTGTGGCGGTCCGGGTACCCCGTTCCGTCCCAGCGTTCATGGTGCGACCTCGCGATCACCGCGGCGAGGTTCAGGACCGGCAACAGTGACTTCTCGAATATGCTGAATCCGATGAGGGTGTGCTTCATGATCTCGTTCCGCTCCTCGTCGGTGAGTACACCTGGCTTCATGAGGATACCGTCCGGGATCCCGATCTTGCCGATGTCGTGCATGGGTGAGGCGAGCCTGATCCTGACGCATTCCTCCTCCGGAAGTCCCACGGCCTTGGCGAGCAGGTACGCGTATTCCGCAACCCGCGTGACATGTCCGGCCGTCTCCTTCGACCTGGTTTCAACGACATCCCCGATCTTCAGGATGATCTCCCTCTGGGTCTTGATGATCTCCTGGTTCATCGTGAGGATCTGTTTCGTCTTTTGTTCCACAAGGATCTCGAGGTTCTCCCGGTATCTGCGGTTCTCCCGGAGGAGCGATGCCTTCTCCATGCCCCGCTCCATCGCGATCTCGAGTTCCCTGAACCGGGTGAGAGGCTTCGACAGGTAGTCCCAGGCGCCTTCCCGGATCGCCTCCACGGCCTTGTCGAGGAGTCCCGCTCCCGAGAGGACCACGATCGGCGTCTCCTTGTCCTGCGCCGCGATGTACTTTACCACGCCGATGCCGTCAAGGTCAGGCATGTTGAGATCCACGATGACGAACTCGGGACGCTCCGCGTCCCATGCCGCGCAGCCCGCGGTTCCGGAAAAAGCGGGGATCGCCCTGATCCCGGAGTCCTCCAGAAAGTCGCAGACGGCCCGGCAGAGGCTCTCCTCGTCGTCTATCACGAGAGCGGATTTCGGTCTCTCCATCTCTTTCCCTCCCGTTTCGGTATGGTCATTCAAGCAGTGCGTCCCGGAGGATCCGGAGGGACGCTGCCGGCTTCAGGATGATCTGGCTTTCCTACAGTCCGACGTTGAGAAGCTCGCGCGTCGTTCCGTT
>CAZPZF010000378.1:0-2179 GCA_964590705.1 uncultured Spirochaetales bacterium
CCAGCGCGCCGCTTTGGGTACCCAGAAAATGTTGACGGCCTGATACTCGTCCGGGTCTTCCGGGTCCGCTCCCTGGGGTCGGTCAGCTTCGAGTTTGGCATGCTGTTCCTCAAACGCGTCCGAGATGTACTTGAGGAAGATCAGACCGAGCACGACATGTTTGTACTCGGCGGCGTCCATGTTGGAGCGGAGCGCGTCTGCGGCGCGCCAGAGCTCGGATTCGAAACCGAGGTTCGCACCGCCGTTCGTTTCCTTTGCCATATTTTTAACTCCTCCCTTCCGGGCCGCCCGTTTGTACGTACCTGCGCCTAACAACTTTATTATATCTGATAATCTCGGCTGTCAACAATCGTTAAAATAAAGAGGCTCCCACACGTTGGGACAGCCCCTTACTCCTTCCGCTTCCTGTTCGGTATCTGGATCTTGGTGAGGTACTTCATCGATTTGCCCGCGAAGATCATCCCGGGTCCCTTGCTGGAGATCTCGCATGAAGGGAGGACTCGCCCGTATCAGGTTGGTATCGGATATGGTCCACCCGGGCGGCGAACGGTTCCGCCGCCGGTTCCGGCCGGGGGCGATGCGGGGAACCTACCCCTCTGTCACCCGACGCTCCCGCTCCAGACCGTGGATCTTCACCGTCATTTTAATGGACAGGTAGGACAGGATCACGATGAAGGCCAGGAGGATGCCCATGACCGCGAGCCTGAAGACAGACAGGGGGCTTTCAAGTGCCATCCTTGCGTTCCCTGCCGATACGCTGATCTCCGCAAAGAGGAGGGCGAGCCAGAAGATCCTGACCCTCCGGTAGTGTCCGATCCTCGATTCCAGGTCTGAATAGAGCTCGAAAGGACCCAGGGCCGCCTTTTTCCTGAAGTAGACCCAGCGTAAATAACTGGTCACGCATTCGGCTCCCGTTTCTTCGATAAAGTCAATGTACCGCCGGCTTTCAGGGTGCCGGGCATGCTCCTTGAGCAGTTCGATCCGGTAGATGTATTCGCCCGGGGGCGTCTCCTCGAACTCGTACCGGCACCAGGTGTACCGGGTCAGGGCAAACCCTTTCGCCGCCATGTCGTTCAGCCACCGCTCCTCTTTCTCGAAATCGAAATAGGCTTTCCACACTATCTTCTTCATGTTGTCCCACCTCCGACGATACTGCGTCCGTTTTCCAGCAGTTCCGAAAGCCGGGCGATTTCCGCCTCGACCGCCTCCCTGCCCAGCGGCGTAATGACATATTCCTTCCTGCGGTCCTCCCTCTCTTCCCTGTAGGGTTCTATCCACCCCTTTGTCACGAGGGTAGACAATGCCCCGTAGAGGGTCCCCGCCCCCAGGGCGACCCGGCCGCTGCTGAGGGCGTTCACCCGCTGCATGATTCCGTACCCATGGAGGGGTTGGTAGAGGGAAAGAAGGATATAGAAAACCGCCTCGGTCAGCGCGCCTGTCGATTCCGGCATGGTATTTCTCCCGTAACTCCCGTGTTGTTTATGTCTCCGCCCAATATATCGAATAACGATATAACGTGATACGATACTTATATCGGATGTCGATATAGTTGTCAAGTGGTTTTTGTGTTTCGATTCGTGGATATGGAATTGGTAGTGTCCGGAAGCTTATGGGTTTTTCGAATGAAACACAATATATAGTTCTCTTTCCGCGGATACAACACCACATACGGGGTTGCCCATAAGCTTCCGTACACGATATAAGGCAAAAAAGGCCGCTCCAGCGGAGCGGCCTATGCGATTCCGTGAACCCGCGCGCTTCACCAGGCACGCGGTATGCCGGGTCATCACATCCCCTTGGCGACCTCGGCGAGCGTGTCTTTCAGCCTGTTCAGCGTCTCGTCGACGACCGGCTTCTCGATGACCAGAGGCGGCTCGAAGCGGACCGTGGTCGCGCTGATGAGAGTGCCGGCCACGAGGACTTTCCGCTTGAACAGACCGGCGGCGACCTTGTAGCCGATCTCAGCCTCTTTGAAGTGGTTGCCGATGAGAAGCCCCTTGCCCGTTACCTTGTTGTAGATCTGCGGATACTGGGCCGCGAGCTTCTTGATCTCGCCGATGAAGTAGTCACCGGTCTTGGCTGCCTTTTCCGCGAGATTGTCACGCAGGGTCACACCGATGGCGGCGATGGCGGCGGCGCAGCCCATGGGGTTTCCGCCTGTGGTGGTCGTGTGGATGAA
>CAZPZF010000379.1:0-2095 GCA_964590705.1 uncultured Spirochaetales bacterium
GGGTTCGTTCCTGGAACCTGGGAGGGAAGGGATCGTCCTGTCGATTGCCGTGGCCGACATGTTGGAGGAATCGGCGGGAACAGGGATACGGCCGGGGGACTCGATCCTCCTCACGGGGATGAACCAGGTTTCCGGGATGAAGATCCGCGAGGTGACGGTGCTGGGGATCCACGACTACGGCGAGGTTTCCCCCGATCTCTCCATGGTCTGCTTCGTCGATCCCGAGACCCTGCGGATCATGAATGGCATGGTCAACAACACCGCGGAGTCGCTGGCCCTCACCGAGGCAGAGAGGTCGATGCTGGAGCCCTTCGGCGAGGAGGATCTGTTCGGAAGCGGCATCGTGGCGGATCTCGCGGAATGCGCGGCCCCCGTCTCCGGGACCGCCTCAGGCCCGGCCTCCGCGGACGCGGGAGCGGGGAGCTCAGTACGCGACTGGCTCGGCATCCTCGGCGATGTCTCCGGGCGGGAAAACCTGAACCGGACAGACCCGGACGCCTGGAACTATCTCCTGGTGAAGACGGAGGACGCGGCCGCAGGCAGAAGGGCGGTCCGCCAGCTGAACGGCTTTTTCAGGGAAAACGGCATCGACGCCAGGGCGCACGAATGGATGGACGGGGCGGGGGTGACCGCGCGCATGGCCGATACCATGAAAACGGTTTTCAACCTCCTCATACTCATCGTGGCCGTGGTTTCCGTCATCATTATCATGAACACCCTCGTCATATCCGTAACGGAACGCTTCGGAGAGATCGGGACCATGCGCGCCATTGGTGCGGGCAGGCGCTTCGTCAGCGGCATGATCACCCTGGAAACGCTGATGATAACCGTATCTTTCGGGCTGCTTGGCATCATCGCCGGCGTCGCGGTCCTGCTCGTCATGGGCGCGGTCGGAATACAGGCGGGAAACCAGTTCATGGCCATCCTTCTCGGCGGCCCCGTGTTCCATCCCGGCGTCTCGGCAGGCGCGGTCCTCTCGGCGCTCGCCGCGGTGGCCGCGATAGGCATCGTTTCCGCCCGCTACCCGGTCGCGATGGCGCTCAGGATACCGCCCCTCAGGGCGATGAACAGGGAGGCATAGGAGTACCATATGATGACGGCAAAGATCGCGTACAGGAACGTTTCCCGGCAGAAGCGGCGGAGCAACCTCCTCTCCGCGGCCATAGCCTTCGCCACCATGACCGTTGTCCTGGTCAACGCCCTCACCGCGGGACTGATCAGGAACACGGAGGAGAACATCTCTTCTGCCCTGGGCGGACATATCTACGTCTCGGGGCAGGTGAGGCTGGAGAGCGGAAGGGTCGTCGAGCGAATTGACGACACCGAGGTCCTGCGGGAGACCCTGCCCCGGTTCGAGTCATTCATAGCGGAGTCCCGGTTCCGCTCCTCGGCTTCGGGCACCTTCGTGTTCGGTTCCCGCTCGGCCCGCGGCACCCTATACGGGGTCCACTGGGACGGGGAACCGGAACTGGCCGATTCGCTGGACATCGTCTCCGGGTCCCTGGAGCGTGTCACAGAACCCGGGACCGTCGTCATCCCGGATACACTGGCCGGGGATATCGGCGCGTTGGTCGGCGAACGGATCATCATGGATCTCCAGCCCGTGACAGGTCAGGCGAATGTCGGCGAGTTCACCGTCGCGGCCGTGTACCGGGAGACATCCGGGCTCGGTTTCAGCGCCTCCTACTGCGACATCTCAGCCCTCAACCCCCTTCTCGGCCTTGAGGATGGCGAATACCAGACCTGCGGTATCGTGCTTCGGGACATCGGGCGGATCGACGAGGTGGCCGGAGCCCTCCGGGAGGCGATAGCGGAAAGAGCCCCGATCAAGGAGGATGACGGAAACGGCGGCGCCAACCCTGGGGGAGGTGCGGGAACGGAATCCGGTTCGCGGACCGGCGGTCCCGGAGGCGGTTTTATGGGTCCCCTCCGCGCCGTCACCGCCGAGGAAGAGCCGTGGAACGGTACGCGGTTCGTGATATCGACCCTGAACGCCTACATGGACATCATCTCAGAAGTTGTCGGCGTCCTGAACGGGGTCGCGGTCGGCCTCTTCGTCATCCTTCTCCTCATCACCATGGTGGGCCTCGTGAAC
>CAZPZF010000380.1:0-2093 GCA_964590705.1 uncultured Spirochaetales bacterium
GGATCCCTGACAAAGTCAGCCAATCCCGTGCGCTCTCTCTCCGCCCCGAAGTAGATTCCGGTTCTTCTGAATTCCTCCAGGTCCGCTATTTCCGATTGTTCGAGGAAGAGGCGTATCCACGCGGCCGCGTCCCGGCCTTCGGTATAGGCCGCGCCGAATCCCATCCTATCTGCCAGTTCGGAGAAGATGTCATAATCGGTGCGTGACTGACCGCGCGGTGGGGATGCCTGTGGCTTGTAGGCGAGGAAATTGCCTGCCCAGGGGATCCCGATATCCTCACGCTCGAGTGTATGGGCAGCGGGCAGGACGACATCGCAGAACCGGGCGGTTGGTGTAAGGAAGAGTTCGTGGCAGACCGCGAAATCGAGGCTCCGCAAGGCCGCGCTGTTCTTCGAAACATCGGCGCCCTGATTCAGAAAGTTGCATCCGACCACGTAGACCGCCCGGATGTCCGCGGGGTATCCTCCGCCCCTTCCCTCCAGAACGGCGTCTGGCCAGCGAAGGATCGGAATCCGGACATTCCCCGGCTGCGGGGCTGGCGGAACGGGAAGGGTTCCGACCCGGGGCCGAGTCAGGAGATTGTTGAGCGATCCGGTCGAGCCTCCTCTGCGCCCGAAATTCCCCGTGGCGATCTGCAGGGCCACGGTGAGCCGGTAGGTTTCCTCGCCGGCGAAGACCCGCTGGATCGAGTATCCGGCGAGGAGCATTACCGGCTTCGTCGTCCCGTACAGTCTGGCAAAGCGGACGATCTCCTCTTCCGGGATCCCGCAGATCCGTGATGCCCACAGGGGAGTCTTCGGAGCGCCACCGTCGCGTCCGGTCACGGATGCCTCGAGGAGATCGAAGCCGTGCGCGTATCTGTCGATCGATCCGCGGTCGGCCATCCCCTCCGTGACGAGGACGTATAGGACCGCAAGCATCAGGGCCGCGTCGGTTCCAGGCCTGCAGGGGAGCCACCAGGCGCTGAGCCTTCTGGACGTCCCTGTCCGTCTCGGGTCGACGACCACGATCCTGGCGCCTCGGTCCCTGGCCCGAAGCGCCGCGCGATCGAGCTCGCTTCCCAGCCGCGCCTCGAGGATGTTCGCTCCCCAGAGGATGATCAGGTCGGCGTGATCCATCGTATACGCGTCGAAGCCCGATTCCCTCCAGCGCGAACCGAAGAGATAGGGGAGGATGAAGTTCGCAGCTTCGTTGCTGTAATTTCCTGAGAGGGCGCTCGCTCCTCCAGCCAGGTTCAGGAAGCGGGTGAGGAGCGCGCCGGTATTGTGCATGGCAGATGTCGAGCCGCCGCTTTCCATGGCGAGAATCGAGTGGGAGCCGTGAGTGCCTGCCGTTTCCGCAAGTTTCCACGTGACGAGGCCCAGCGCCTCATCCCAGGAGGCGGCGTGGAAATCGCCGGAGCCCCGTTCGCCTCGGCGGATCAGGGGGCTCTGAAGACGTAGAGGGGAGTACAGCTCGGAAGCGAGACGGTACCCCCTCCTACAGCCGCTCAGCCGCGGGCCGGCGGCAGGGTTGTTCGCGATCCTCACGATCCTCCCGTTTTCGATCGTGGCAATCAGGGGGCATGCGTTTCCGCCGCAGTCCTTCCCACAGAAGACGGGAATCGTGCTTATGGTTCGAGCGTGTACTGCCATATGATGGAGTCGTTGGTTTCGGCGTGGACGGTGAAACCGAACGATCGGTGGAGCCGGATAGACCCTGGATTGTCCTTGAAGCTCCTGCTGAGAAGGAGCTTCATTCCCTTCTTCCTGCAGTCCTGGACCATATCCCGAAGCAGCAAGGTGCCCAAACCCTGACGCTGGTATTCGGGAAGGAGAACGATTTCCAATGTGTGGCTTGTCTTGGTATCCGTTGAAAAGTGGGGCCAGAGGGTATATCGGTACATACCGATGATCCTCCCATCGTCCGTCAGGTACTTCACCGTGTCCATGCTTGCGTCATAGCTTTCGGCCAGCTCCGAGACCTTTTCCGCGTCGCTTTTCCTGCCGAACTGCTCAGGCCAAGACGCGTTGATGAGATCGATGAGATCCTCGTAGCGTGGCGGTCCGGCGGCTTCGACGATCTCCATCCCGGTCTAACCTTCCCCGTGCTGA
>CAZPZF010000381.1:0-2080 GCA_964590705.1 uncultured Spirochaetales bacterium
AGACGCGACCGTTTGCAGACCGGCAATGACTCCCTGGGGCTGGTGATACCGTTTCTGTGCCTGGGCAAGGGGACCAATGTATTCAACGTCGATCCGGGTTCCGCCGGCCGCTTCTACCAGTGCCGCGGGCGGTGGCGGTATTTTCCCTGCTCGTTCAAGGATGTCCCATACGCGGTCGAACAGGGGATTCAGACACTCCGTGTTGAGTCGGCCGATGATCGCTCCAAGTACCGCGGCTTTCTCTCCCTGTCGCTCGATGACCTCCCGGGCGGTGATTTCCCTCTGGGCCCTGGCAAGCATGAGAAAGAAATCCTGATAGAAGTTCGTCTCAATGGCGAGGTCGATCTTGTCTTCCACGTCCTTCGTGAGCGGATAATTGATCGACGTCTGAATAGGGCTGATTCCCTGGCTTCCAGTCTTGTAGTAGTTCAGGCCCTGGGGAACGAAACGGACCTGACCTTTCATTTCCTCCGGGACATTCAGGGGCGGCTCGATTGCAAGCTGTACCGCCTTCATCTGGCTCTTGGAAAGAGCGTTGAGCCGAAGCATATCCACAAGGCTGTTTACTCCCGGGGTACGGGGATACACCGATCCGGAGTTCTGGGACCATCGCCATACCAGGTACGGCATCTGGCGATATCCCGATGTCTTCATAATCCGGTTCTCGTCCTGGTTGATGTGGACCGACTCGAAGGCCATATTGAGATTATCTTCACGCCGCGGATCCCGTAGCTTGCGGGGATATACAGCGTGAAGGTAGGTGTGGTACTGGAACGGATTGGTTTTCATCTCCTCCTGGATCTGCCTGCCGGCGTTGTTCCCGAACATCTGGAACGCTTCGTACGCGGTCATTCGGTAGAGACGGAAAACAATTTTGACTCTCTTGGTGGCGTCCTCGGCGATATAGATTTCTTTCGGGTGGATCGTCCGAAAAACGACGGCATCCGTCTCCGGATCGTACTCGATCGATATGGTGGCATAGGTCGTGGCACCGTCGGCGAAATACTCCGCGATCGCCTGGTAGAATCCAGAGGTGTTGAAGCATTCGTAGAAAATCGTCTCTACCTCTTCGAGCCAGTCGGCGACCATCGGAATTCGCCTGATGAGCGGGTTCTTGATTCCCAGCCTGAACCACGGGATCGCGGGTGATACCAGGTATCCGTGTAATCCGTTCACGAGGAGGGAAAGGGCGGTGATTCCCTTTCCGGTGTAGGTGGTCAATCCCGTTTTCGTATTGTTGCGATCGGACAGTTCGGAGAACTTCCGATCGGGGATAGTAAGTTCGTAAACCTCATCGTACAACGATTCGAATTGCTGTCGTTCGGTTTTGAGAAATGCAAGGTGACTTTGCAGCCGCGTACAGAGTTCCTGTTCCTCCGCTGTCGGCTCGTGTGCGGTCTCCATGTGCGACATTTATAGCGCATTAGACAAAAAATGTCAAACGTTTAATAGCGTAACGGATCGTACTCCGGTTCCTTATCGAAAAATATCTTTTCCCGGTTCGGGAAAGTCGCTCCCAGCTTCTGGTCGGTGACGAGGGAAAGGCAGTCAATCATGTCGTCATGAGCGCAATACGGATAGGCCTTGTATTCCTCGTCGATGAATATTTTCACGAGGTCCTGCGCCTTGTGCTCGTAGTTCACGTAGGGCATGTTGTGGGGCAAATAGATTCTCCCCTGCTCGAACAGCGGTACCAGCGTCAAGATCCGGTCCTCCTTGGATAGTGTCCGATGAAGCGGAACGATCGTGAAGCGGTAGTTGTCCCGCTCCATCTGTTCCTGGTGGTGTTCGATGTCCGCTTGGAGTCCGTATTCCTCGTAGCCGACGGCGACGGGGTTGTACTGCTGATGCAGGCTGAACAGTACCCGTGAGCGCTCTGTCAGATTCAACCGGTCTCGAACGATTCGGATGATGTAATAATTCCGATCCGATCCGAGGCCGATGACGAAAAACGATGAGTAGTCCGATCGCTTTTTCTTCTTCGCCGCGGGGTCAACGATGATGAACAGGTTCATCCCCTGGAAACTCACGGGCTGCCAATATCGGAGCCATGATTCCTCGAACCCCATGGCGTCCGCCA
>CAZPZF010000382.1:0-2076 GCA_964590705.1 uncultured Spirochaetales bacterium
TATTCGAGCAGCTCGACCCCGGCATCCGCCGGAACCTCTTCCGGCTCGGAGAGGAAAATCGACAGATTCCAGTAATAGCCTTTCCCTGGGGGTATATGGACCGTTGTTGATTCGGACCTGCAATGCCGTTGTCCGTCTGCCGTCATGATGCCGATGGATACGGTCGCCAGGGAGATGTATCCCTTTCCCGTGTTGAGGATGCGGATGCACAGAGCGACTTCGCCCGCTTCTTCAACGGAAACAGACTCGAGTGTCACGGAACCCTCCGGGTCCCACTGCGACTGATCCAGGCAGCCCGGGAGGAGAAGGGCGGTCGCGAGAAAAAGCGCGACAGCGCGCGGAAATGCACGAATCCATGCGAAGCGTGTCCCGGTCAGTCGAAATCCGCCGTTCATCCTGCGCCCCTTCCAGGAACCATCTCCTGTTCCGGTGGATGGTCGTTCGCGGCATTTCCCCCCTCAGGACGCGTGCGCCCAAGCCGGGTCCTGAAACGGACCGCGGGAAAGAACCAGACGCCGATTCCGGAGAAGGAGAAGGTGCCGTCACAGGAAACCGATCGGTTGGAATCCACAATAAGCGCGGAAACGGATATCAAACCCGTCAGTTCCGCTCCCCCATCGGTCAGGAGAAGATCGACTGAAGCCGACGAACGGGTCATGAACCTGCCGTTGAGAGCTTCCATATACGAGAAACCAACGGAGACCGATCCGTTCGCAATGGGGGCGTACTGCCCCGCATAGGCGGGAATTCTAAGGCTTCCCCCCGCGTGAAACTGGAGCACGACGGGGTCTATGATGCGGGAAAGGCACAGGGACACCGAGAACGCGTGGCAGCCGGAGCCGCCGCTTCTCCCCGTCCACTCTGCGGCAAGGGGGTGGGAGATCCCGGCCGGAAGGGAGTAGGCGGTCTCGAGCCGCAGCCTGAGACGTTCGGCCGGAATTTCCCAGCCGAGACTGACCGATGGATCGAGGATGGCGGGAGTCATGGAGCTTTGGGGCGTGCCAGGATTTCCCATTACCGCCCGTACGGGAAGAGCGAACGATATCGAGAACCGTTCGACAGGTTCGTACTCGATCCCGATTTCCGTATCGACGCAGAGCGGCAGGCCGGACACCTGGGTATCCTGGAATGCGGAGAAACCGAGCGTCAGGGCGAGGGGCGTGTTTCTACTGGTGGTATATGAAAGGCGATTGTACTCCTCCTCGCCGCAGAGGGTATCCGGAACGCCAAGAAGGATGATGAGATACAGGCAAGCCGCCGTGATGCAGGTGTGGAGCGGGAAGCCGATACGCATCTACCACCCCCACGTTTCGAGAAGATTACGGACCGCCAAGATTTGTTCAACCTGGCCTTCGAGGAAACCGAGATCGCGGAAGATCTCTGGATTCATGACAAGGAGGACCACACCTCCGTACGAAGATTCGAAGTCGTCCTGCTGGAGGACGCGGAGGCCTTCCGCGGGATCCGCGGCCAGCCACCATGTGTCTTTATGAGCGAGAAGCAGGAGAAAATGGGGAATCGGCCTGCTCAAGTGGACGATGACCGGCGCGAAGCGGGCGAGGATGCCGGAGAGCTGAATCGGATCCATGCGGAAGCCTTCAGCGACGAACCCCCTGCTCTCGAACAAACGCTTCAATTCAAACAACGTGATGAAACGCCCTTCCGTACTGTCGCCCTCCGCTAAAAGCTCCGCGGCAAGGGCGGACTCCGTTGTTTTCCGGCCCCAGTAGCGGGAGAGGAGGGTCGCCGCTGCCGCGAGGCCGCAGGAACTCCTCTCTTCCTGTTTCGTGATCCCGGTGAATCGAAGCTCCTCCTTGGACACGAGGAGCGGGATTACGGCCAGGAACGCGGCGGCGGATGCCCTGAGCATGGCTGTCATGATCACCACCGCGTCAGGAGCGGCAGGAGGAGGAGAGGAAACTCGAGGATGCTCTGTTCCATGATCAGAAGATTGCAGACCTCCGCGAGCCTCGGATCCCTTTGATTGTTTCCTGCCGATGGGGCCGGAGTGCCCTGGAAGACGAAGGAATCGACGATGTAGCCGGTATCGGTCTCTTTCCTGAAGAGGTAGTACGC
>CAZPZF010000383.1:0-1640 GCA_964590705.1 uncultured Spirochaetales bacterium
TACCTTTTTTCTCTAGAATCATCAAAAGCCTCAGAGAAAAAACGGTTCTCTTCGATCCGAAGCACTCTGATATCTATATTCATATTGATCGTGCAATCCCGCAGGAGGACACATTGTACAAGAGCGTTGATCCAAAAGTCGATTTTCCCGCCATGGAAGAAGGCGTTCTACGTTTCTGGAAAGAGAACCAAATCTTCAAGAAGTCCGTCGACATGAGAAAGGGAGCGCCTGAGTATATCTTTTACGATGGCCCTCCTTTTGCGACGGGACTGCCCCATTTCGGCCATTTTGTGCCCGGAACCATGAAAGACATCATCCCCCGCTATCAGACGATGAAGGGCAAGCATGTTGAACGCCGTTTCGGATGGGACTGTCATGGCTTACCCGTTGAATACGAGATGGAAAAGGAACTCGGCATCTCGGGAAAGCATGAGATAGAGGAATTCGGAATCGCGAAATTCAACGAATCCTGCCGGTCGATCGTGCTCAGGTACACCAAGGAGTGGGAAACCATCATGACCCGCTCCGGACGGTGGGTCGATTTCGAGCACGACTATAAAACCATGGAACCGGATTATATGGAATCGATCTGGTGGGTGGTGCGCCAGCTCTGGGACAAGGGGCTCATGTACGAAGGTCATTACATCCTCCCGTACTGCCCCCGCTGCTCGACCGTTCTCTCCAACCACGAACTCAACCTGGGCGGATACATGGATGTCCATGATCCGGCAATCACGGTGAAATTCAGGATGATCGGGGAGGAGGACACCTTTTTCCTCGCGTGGACGACCACGCCATGGACCCTTCCCTCCAACCTCGCTCTCGCCGTAGGACCGGACATCGGCTACGTGAAGGTGCGTGACGGAAACGAGAACTACATCCTCGCGAAGGAAAGCCTTTCCGGGTACTACAAGAAGGAATCGGACTACCGGATCGTTCGGGAGATGAAAGGCAGTGATCTGGTCGGTATGAGGTACGAGCCTCTGTTCCCCTATTTCGCGGGTCTCGTTGAAAAAGGGGCCTTCAAGGTGTTCGCAGCCGACTACGTGACGGCGGAGGACGGCAGCGGTATCGTCCATACGGCTCCCGGATTCGGCGAGGACGACTACAACACCCTCAAAGGCACCGGAATCCCCGTTGTCTGTCCAATCGACGGCGAATGCCGGTTCACGGAGGAGGTTTCGGACTACGCCGGCCGCTTCGTGAAGGAGGCGGACAAGGACATCATCGCGAGGCTGAAGGCGGAGGGTAAGCTCGTCAAGCGCGACCAGTATCTTCACGCCTACCCGCACTGCTGGCGCTGCAAGAGCCCGCTCATCTACCGGGCCGTTTCCTCCTGGTTCGTGGATATCGGCAAGATCAAGGAGAGCATGGTCGCGGCCAACAGGAAGGTCTTCTGGGTCCCCGCGCACATCAGGGACGGACGCTTCGGCAACTGGCTCGAAGGAGCAAGGGACTGGGCGATCTCCCGCAACCGGTACTGGGGGAATCCCATCCCCATCTGGCGCTGCGAATCCTGCGGCAAGACGATCTGCCTCGGCAGCAGGGCGGAACTCGAGGCGAAAAGCGGGGTCACGGTCGTCGATCTGCACAAACACTTCGTGGACGAGATCACGATCCCCTGCTCCTGCGGCGGCGTG
>CAZPZF010000383.1:1650-2045 GCA_964590705.1 uncultured Spirochaetales bacterium
TTCGAGTCCGGGTCCATGCCCTACGCGCAAAACCACTACCCCTTCGAGAACAAGGAGAAATTCGAGGAGAATTTTCCCGCCGACTTCATCTGCGAGGGGCTCGATCAGACGCGAGGTTGGTTTTATACGCTCACGATTCTCGCCGCCGCCCTCTTCGACAGTCCGGCCTTCAAGGTCTGTGTCGTGAACGGTCTCGTCCTGGCCGAGGACGGCAAGAAGATGTCGAAGTCGGAGAGGAACTACTCCGATCCCGTCGAGGTCATGAATAAATTCGGAGCGGACGCGCTGCGCGTTTTCCTGATGCATTCGGCGGTCGTCAAGGCCGAGGATCTCCGGTATTCGGACGAGGGGGTTCGGGAGGGTCTCTAGCGCATCATCATCCCGCTGTGGAGCTG
>CAZPZF010000384.1:0-2042 GCA_964590705.1 uncultured Spirochaetales bacterium
TGGGTGAAACGGGCGTGGGGACGGGGGAGAGCAACACCAATACAATCCTCGCGACATTGGGTTCGGGAACGGGTACCGCGGCGGGTCTCTGCGCCAGCCTTGACCTGGGATCCTGTACGGACTGGTTCCTCCCTTCCCTGGAGGAGCTGACCCTCATGTACCAGCAGAAATCGCTTCTCGGCGTCTTCGAAGGCACCTGGTACTGGAGTTCATCTGAACTGGACTACTCGGCGGACAGGTACGCGAGGGTGCTGCGGATCAGTAACGGCGAAACCACAGGCCAGCTTAAGAACTCAACGGCATATGTACGGGCAATACGATCCTTCTAGATCCCGTCGGCGTGAATGGAATACGAGTTCAGGACATGTTTTTTAATAACGTGTAATGCACTCCGAACAGATGGCGGTTCGGAGATTGAGAGATCGATGTATCGATCCAATAGAACAATGCGGGGTGAGATCATGAAACGGATACCTCTCATCATGCTGACGGTCGTGGTTCTCTTTCTGTCCGGCGTTTCCGTTCTGTCCGCAGAGCAGCGGGCACGCATCGCCGTTCTCCCCTTCAGCGCGAACGGCGTTGCGGAGAAGGATGCGCGGGCGCTGTCCGGACTGTTCGAGACCGCGATGGTGAAGACAGAGATCTACAGCGTCATCGAACAGAACCAGATGAAGGCGATCCTGGATGCGCAGAAGAGGTCGCTTGAGGGATGCACAGACGAATCATGCGCCATCGAAGTCGGCAAGCTCCTGGCGGCCGAGCTGATTGTTCTGGGAGAGGTCTCGCAGGTCGGGCGCCGGTACATTGTAAACGCTAAGATCATCGATGTGACGCAGGGAAGGAACATCAGGGCAGACAGCGTGTCAGCCGATGACCTGTCCCAGTTGGCAGACACCGGGATAACGATACTCGCCTATAAGCTTGCAGGCCTCACATATAGAGAAGGCTCGTCCGAGAGGGTCGTATCGAGCTTCGGCGAGGTGTTCGTGAATACGCAGCCTGACGGAGCAGAGATCTCGGTGAACGGCGTACGGCGGGGCACGAGCCCCTTGGTGATCGACCGGATACCCCTTGGGAAAGTGACTATAACAGCGCGAAAGGACTCATACTACGGCGAACACACGATGGAGCTGACATCTACCAACCTGGTCGAGATCACGATTTCCATGAGCGTTGCCTCCGGCAGGATCTTCATCAAGTCGCCGGAAAAGGATCTCGAAGTTTTCCTTGACGGAACGAACCTAGGAAAGTACGAGTCCGGCCTATTCAAGGACATTCCGGCCGGGGAGCATATCGTGAGCCTGCGGGGGAACGGTCTCTTCTGGGAAGGGCGCGCGATGGTTGAGACGGGCAAGACCATCACCCTGGATGCATATCCCGTTCCTCATGGAAGGCTGGATTACGCAATTCCCGAGAACGCCTGCGCTGTGATCTCCGGAGTGGTCAAGAAGGAGGTTTCCGGAACCGGTGAGACGCTTCTTCCCGTAGGGAAGTATAGGGTGAGGGTTTCGGGAGAGATATATCAGGATTATGCCGGCGAGATCGAGATAATCCGGGGCGGAGTCTTTTCCTTTAACCCGCACCTCGAATTCACAGACGAATACAGGGCCGCCTACATGAACGAACAGATGGCAGCGATGAGGAGCGAGCTTGGCGGCGAAATAACCCGACTTGAGGGGATACTTTCGGGTGGGGACAATGGAGATCCGAAAGTCGCGCTCGCCTTCGTCGAGGAGGCTCGCGTCCTTGTCACGAGGATCGACAGCTTGAAGGAAGCCTTTAGAGAGAACGTGCAGGTCGAGGTTTCAGACCTCCGCCTGGCTGCGCAGACACTTCTCGTCAGGGGATTGAAATGGAGGCTTGAGGAGTTGAACGCGCTTCGCGATCGGCAGCTCGTGAAGAGGAAATCCCTGCGCGCCGTGGGGATTTCCGGGTTCGTTGCAGGGGCTGCGGGTCTGGCGACGATGGGAGTGTTCATGATCCTCGGTGCTATTGAATATGAAACCTATTCCACCGCGGTCATCACGGAGGAAGTCGAGGCG
>CAZPZF010000385.1:0-2027 GCA_964590705.1 uncultured Spirochaetales bacterium
CATTTCTTCAGGGCATTCAAAACAAGGTTCTCAGCGTACAACCCAAGGGATACCTGATCCCCGAAAAGGCTTTCGTGAATTCGCAGGACGGAATTTCGAAGCGCCAAATCCACCAGATAGCACTTTATGTTCCCCCTTCTTACCTTCAGGGCGCTCTTTGTAAACTTCTCCACATGGTGGACGAGGTCTGTCATCTCGAGCATCGGAAAGTACTTTTCAATGCTGATCCTGTTTATACCCATGTCCTTCGACAACTGCTTAAAGCTGATCTCCCTCCCCGAATACTGTAACAGTGAAACAAAGAATCTCTTCAGCAGTTCCGGTTTTCTCAGCTCAATCGTCAAGACCAGGTCTTCGGAAATGACCTTTTCCACCTGGTTGTCAAAAAGATAGGCTTGCTTCGTCTCCCAATCGGGCAATGACCATACTTCCGGAAACCCTCCCTCCAGAAGGTATCGTGATAAGTGTGAGTCAATGCCCTGCCTGAACTCCGGGGACACTTGATCAATCACCACCTCCTCGAGCTCGGCATATTCCGGGTGTTTCGCGAACATTCCCATGAGGGATTCACCGGTTCTTCGGACTCTCTCCAGCACATCGACCATACCGGGATCCTGAAGGCTGTGGTAAAGCACGAATTCTCTGAATGAGAATGAAAGGATATGATGATCCTTGATGCGTCCCAGAAGGCTTTCCCTGCTCTTTTTGAAGATCGGGGACGATGCCGATCCGGAACATACGAATCTCACAGGATAGTCGAGATCGTAGTACTTCTTGAGAAAAAGCTCCCATGCGTCAAACCTTTGTATTTCATCAAGGAATATAAAGGTCAGCCCATTTTTTGCGTTCTTCCTGGCGTATTCCATCAAGGAATCGAACATCCTGTCGTGCCGGGTTTCAGACAGAAACAAGGCCGGGTCGTCCATCGAGTAATAGATTATTCTCCCGGGGTCTACCCCTTCCTCCTCGATGAGTTTCCTTATGATCTGCTTAATGAGCGTACTCTTGCCGACACGCCTGGGGCCCGTGATCGACACTATCTGCGGGATTTCCCTTATCTCTTTGTAAATCCTGTCAAACACCGGCCTTCTGAATACAGACACCCGTTTGAAGGCATTTTCCGCATCAGTCCACCAGACATTATAGGGATTCAACAACTCCTTGTATTTAATGGCTCTTCACCTCTTTATCCAGTTATGTATACTATAACTAGCATAATTTGATTTTCATTGCAACACGATAATACTCTTAGCCTTTTTACTACCAGCACGAGACACTAGCCCACGACGACAAGGATGACGCAGGAAGCTGCGCATGGCATTGATATTTTGGGAACTTTAGGGACCCCTTCACATCTTAACATTCTCTGGTTTTTCCTGTCCTGTCGGCGGTCAAGGGAATCTGTATCCTCTTTCCTTAACCAGTTTCTGCCCGCGGTTCACCGCGGCGGCGGAAAGATCAAGATGATCGGACAGTTCCGACTGGCTCGTACCGAGCTCGTTGACCGCGAAGTAGCAGAAGAGACTCCGCGCCACGACCTTCGCCGGTTCCTTTCCCGGTGTGAAGATCTCTTCTCTGTCGATGGCAAGGAGCCGGCAGACATGGTCGGCAACGCTCTCCATGTCGAATCCCATCGCCTTGAGATGGTATCTGCGCTCCATCCGTTCCTGTGCTTCGGAGAGCACCCTGTCCACGAAATCCCCATCGCCGAGGATACGTTCATCGGACTTCCTGAAAAGGTTGTCGCGGCGCATCGCCAGGACGTTCGTCCAACCCCCGCTGCTGCGGATGAGGCCTCCCCCCACGAGATCGTCCCGGCGTCCGGCCGCCGCCCCTTCCTCAACGAACCGGCGATACCCTGTCCTGGCAAGGGATGTCTCGTCAGCGAGGAAACGGAGCACCCCGTCCACATCCTGCCATGAGTTCGCCTGTCTGCCGAGAATGGGACCGTGACCGCAGTACCGGAATTCCTCCAGGTCCTCCGTCGTGGCGACGCTGCCGGCGCGGAGGGGATTGAGGGGGAGGTG
>CAZPZF010000386.1:0-2025 GCA_964590705.1 uncultured Spirochaetales bacterium
CACCGACGAGCGGGCCGGTTGGCACACTGATCATCATACGGGGCTTCAATTTCGGGCTCGAGCAGGGGCAGGGAAAGGTATACTTCTCCCAATCATCCAAGGGAGGAAGCGGGGAAACCGACACCAGGGAGTCCTTCCTCTCGCAAACGATCGCCGCGTCAGAGACCGATTTCGACTACGAGTCCTGGACTGACAGCGAAATCCGCGTACGAGTTCCGGATGGAGCGTCATCAGGAGGCATACGAATTTCCACGGGCAAGCAGCTGAGCAACGGGATCTACTTCGAAGTCACCGAACCCAGCGGTACGAAGCTGTATACCACGAGCAAGGGGTATCAGGTTCAATACTCGGTCGAGCTCTCGTCATTCCGAGGGACCAACCCGAGTTCGATCGATCTGTGGACTCCGAATCTCGTATCCTGTATGGAACAACGCAATATCGATGTGGTGAGCGAACCGTCACCCCTGTGGAAGGATTATAAAGGAGTAATGCGGTATCGGTTCGAGAACATCGCCGGTTCCTCGCCCATCTCCGTCCAAGCGAGTTTCTGGTTTGACCGCTATACCGTCCAGACGCGAGTGAATGTCCAGACGATCCCGAACGAATACGATTCCGAACGGAGGCTCTATAAAAGTTACACGGCCGCAGACCAATTCGTTCCCTCAGCGGACGAGAGTATCATACAAGCGGCGAAAACCGTGGGAAGACGGGAAAAAAATCCCTATCAACGGGCAAGGAATATTTATACCTATCTGATCAAGCTGCTCTCCTACGACAGCAGAGGGAGGCACGATAATGTCGCGGGAATCCTCTCTTCTCCCAAGACAGGCGATTCATACGCCTACGCGGTGCTCTTCACCGCCCTCTGTCGAAGCTCAGGCATACCCGCGCGCGTGATTTCCGGGTATCTCGTGTTTGGAAACAAGGAGACCCTCCGGCACTACTGGTCCGAATTCTACGTGGAACAGGTAGGCTGGATTCCCGTAGATCCCCTTCTCGGAGACGCTGTATCCTTTGGAGGTTTTCCGGATATTGAGGATCCGGAGGAATACTACTTCGGTAACCTGGATAACCAGCATATCACTTTCTCCAAGGGAATGATCCAGATCAAACCCCTCGACCCCTCCGGAAAGACACGGAGAAGGGACGAAACCCCCGCGCTCCAGACGATCTGCGAGGAATCCTCTGGCATCGAAGGCTACGGAGCTGTATGGAGCCTTTTACGTGTTATCGATTGGTGGTAAGCGTAACGGAAATGCCTAAATTGCAAGAAAATATCAACCGAAAATAGGGATGAGCACTTCAATCGAACCGGATCCGGCTACAGCCTACCGTTGACAAAGAGGGATGCCGGTCCGTATACTACTGTGTAAGGAAACCAAAGCCGGGAGCGTTATGAACAATCCTTTACAGCTTTCTCTTGTGAATTTTCAGAAAGGCTCCTATATTATCGTTGAAGGAAAGCAGAAAGCTGATTGTTTCTATATAATCCGGCAGGGCAATGTCCGAATCAGCAAGGAAGTGGAGGTCGTCGAGGAGGAGGAGGGTAATCTTCTCAAACCGGGCGATTTCTTCGGCGTTGTCTCCACGATGTCCTCCCACAGCCATATCGAAACCGCCCAAGCGGTAACCGATGTCTCTCTCATCGCCGTCCAACGGGACCAGTTCGGTCTCCTAATCGAACGGAATGCCCCGGTGGCTATGAAGATTATTCAACAGTTCTCCCGCAAGATGAGGTACCTCGACGAAGCACTCACGCGAATCACCCTGAAAAGCACGGCGGTGGACAGCTCCGAGCATCTTTTCAAGGTGGCTGAATACTATGCCAGGCAGAACAAGTACAACCAAGCATATTACGCCTACTATCAATACATCGCGGCCTGTCCGACCGGGCCTGATATCGCAACCGCCAAGGAACGGATGGCAAAGATACAACCCTACGCGAAGGCCGTGTATCTCGATGCTATTACGGAAGAATTCACCCGGACCTATCCATAAGATACGATGATATTCTACGAATGCACC
>CAZPZF010000387.1:0-1549 GCA_964590705.1 uncultured Spirochaetales bacterium
CCTTCCATATGGATCATCATGCTGGTGATAGGCGTAACGAGCTGGATGGGCGTGGCCCGACTGGTGCGGGCGGAGGTACTTTCCATCAAGGAGCGGGACTACATCATGGCCGCGCGCTCCATCGGCGCCTCGGACATGCGCATCATCTTCCGCCACATCCTCCCCAACGCGGCCGCCCCCATGCTGGTGGCAGCGACACTCGGCGTGGGAGGAGCCATCCTCACCGAGTCCGCCCTTTCCTTCCTGGGCATCGGCGTACAGCCGCCAACACCAAGCTGGGGAAACATCCTCACCTCGGGCAAGGATTACCTGGAGTTCGCCTGGTGGCTCTCCCTGTTCCCGGGTCTCGCCATCCTTGCCACTGTTCTGGCGTACAACCTGCTGGGAGAGGGAATTCGGGACGCGCTGGACCCGCGGCTGCACAGGTAAAAACGGGAAAAGGGAAAAAGGGAAAGTGATGAGTAAAGGGGGCAAGCGGCATGCTTAAGGTGAAAAAGGACGATTTCGACATTCGGGGC
Source organism: uncultured Spirochaetales bacterium (assembly GCA_964590705.1). Classification (GTDB taxonomy): domain Bacteria; phylum Spirochaetota; class Spirochaetia; order CAZPZF01; family CAZPZF01; genus CAZPZF01. The sequence goes on from CAZPZF010000387.1 coordinate 519, forward strand.
GATGAGGACGAAATCCGCGTGGACGGGCTCTGCCGGGACCTTTTGCGGGAGTTTCACGGTTCCCTCCTGGAGCGTGGCGCCGCCCAGGAGGAGGCAGGATTCCTTGCCCATGGAGCGGACTACTTCCTCCGCGACTTCGTGATCGCCTCGCAGCGGCGGAACCTGTTGGATGAAGCACCCGGGCTGGTGCGCCGCTTCGCCGCCACCTGGTACATCGTCTCCACCATGGAGCCGACAATCGGGGAAATCAGCGGCATTTTGCGGGGAATCAGGGAACTGTACCGTTTCCTCCGCGACAAGGGACTTGTCTCCTCCGCATATTGCGAGACAATGGAACAGGAGTGCGAGGATACCGGCTACTACGGAAAGAGGATCGAATCGTTCTGGGAGATAGACGGCGACGGATACGCGGACTGGGAGCGGGAATGCAGCCTGAAGGGCCGGCCCTAGCCCTTCCGCGGAACGGCAACCGTGTCCGGAGTTGCCGAAAAAGTCCGTCGGCCCGATGACAAGAGCCTGAAAAGGAGGGTCCACCATGAAAAGGATTTTTTTCTGTTTCCTGCTGATAGTAACGGGTCTCTCTTCCGGATGCGCCGTCGGCAAGGACGACATTCGCGGCTTCAACATCATCTCGCTCCAGGAAGAGAAGCAACTGGGAGCCAGGTTCGTTGCAGAGGTGGAAAAACAGCGCAAGGTCGTGACCGATCCCCAGGTTCAGGGGTACCTGGACCGTTTGGGGAACCGCCTTCTCACCGGTGTACGGGCCCGGGAATTCGACTTTACCTTCAAGGCGGTCCGGGACGACAGTGTAAACGCCTTTGCGGTACCGGGCGGGCACGTCTACGTCCACACCGGACTCATCAAGGCTGCGGAGAACGAGACGGAACTGGCGGCCGTCATGGCCCACGAGATAAACCATGTGGTTGCCCGCCACGGCACGCAGCAGCTTACCCAGCAATACGGCTACGGCCTCGTCATCCAGCTTCTCCTGGGCCAGAATCCCAACCTGCTTGCCCAGCTTGCCTCAACGC
>CAZPZF010000387.1:1559-2001 GCA_964590705.1 uncultured Spirochaetales bacterium
GCTGTTCGGGCAGGGAGCCTTCATGGCCTACAGCCGCTCGATGGAGCTTCAGGCCGACTATCTCGGGGCGGAGACCATGTACCGGGCGGGGTACGACCCGCGCGGGATGATCAGCTTCTTCAGGAAGATAGACACCATCAATCAGCGCAATCCGGGGGCGCTGGAAAAGTTCTTTTCCTCCCACCCCATGACCGGGGAACGCCTCCGAAACATCCAGATGGAGATCGGCAAACTGCCCCCCAAGACCTTCCGGGAAGACTCGTCGGAATTCAACCGCGTCAAGGCCAGGCTCTGACTGGCGAGCCCGCCGGCAGGTGATTTGAACCAACGTGAGGGACGGGAAACGGATGAAAACGGATCAAAGCAGAGACTGGAACGATATTTTTGACCGGTTGGAACACATTCTGGAACGGGTCGACAGACTTGTCGATTCACCCGGAAC
>CAZPZF010000388.1:0-1994 GCA_964590705.1 uncultured Spirochaetales bacterium
GTGATATTCGAGAAGAATTGGAGGTTCTGCAGGTTGTATATCCCTTCCCGTATCTTTGTGGCGGAAAAGACGTCCCCTTCGGTGAAGGGAAGCTCCCGCAGGATGACGTACTCGAGCGTTTTCGTGTTTCCCGTGATGATGATGTTCTCGATGTGGGCCTTGCCCTTCTCCGTAATGTGCATGACAAAGGAGATGCTCCGGTTGATCTCATCCCGCTTCTCCGTCATGGTGATCGTGTTGAAGATATAGCCGTCGTCGTAGTAGATGCCGGCGACGCGGGCGTAGTCAGCCTGAAGCCTCGTCAGGTTGAGAATGCTTCCCTCCGAAAGGCGCACGAGCTTCCCGAGCTCCTCGTCCGAGTACAGCTCGTTTCCCTCGAACGATATCCCGCCGAAGGTGTATTGGTTCCCTTCCTCGATCGTAATGGTGATGATGAGATAGTTCCTGCCGTCGCGCGGGTCCTGTTCCACGCTGCGTTCGACGTTCACCACTTTTGCGTCGACATATCCCCGATCCGTGTAGTAGGTGTGGATCAGGTCGAGATCCTCCTGGAGCTTGGTTTCGCTGAAGATTCCGGAGGAGAAGAAGGACTGTTCCTTCAGGGACATCAGCCCTTTCAGCGTCGATGCCGACACATACGAGTTTCCCACGAAGGCAATGGTACGGACCTTCGTCTGGTTACCCTCGGTGATTGCGAATTCCACCGTGGCGGTGTTGTTCTCCTCGTTCCTGGTGATGGTTCCCTGGACCTGAATGTCGGGATACCCCCGCTCGATGTAGAGATTCTTAATGGCCTCGGAATCCAGGCGCACCTTTGTCTTGGTCACGATATCGTCGGGTTTCAGGAGGATGACGTCAAGGATATCGACTTTCCGGATGCTCGCGTTTCCCGTAATCACGATCGAATCGACGATCGGTCGCTCGATGACCGAGAATTCGATGATAACGCTCTGATTCGATTCGTCTCCCGGCAGCGCGTTGGGGGTGAATTGCTCGAAATAATCCAGGGCGTAGAGCCTGCTTTGCAGATCCCAGAACAGGGTGTCCGTAAAGGTCTGTCCGATGAAAGAGCTCACGACTCCGTCCAGTTCAGACTTGGAGACGTTGACGAGGCCGACAAAACGTATCTCCTTTATCTTTTTTTTGAGGTACCACTCCCCGGTTTGAGGGAACAAGACTCCCGCCGACATGAGGAGGATACAGAGGAGACAGCATGCCCTTCGCATAGAGATTCCTCGCCTTCAGAAAGAATAGCCCCAGGACAGTCCCAGGCTGAAATCTAAATAGGTCTCACGTAGATTACCAATATCGGGCGCATAGGTTACATCCAAAAGAAACAATGGCGTTTTCCATTCGAGGCTGAGTTCGGAATCGATTGAGAGGTCATCGGTATGCTTGTAACCGGTCATTAACCTGGTATTCGCGTTGATTCGGAACATCGCTTCAAGAAAAATGTCGTTCCCAAAGTACTTTCCTAAAAAGACGGTGGTATTGTCAAGATATCTTCCCAGGCTCGTGTATTCCGGATTTTGGATATCCGGTATCTCGTTGAAGATCTTTTCCCTGATGAGCGTTTGGATGATCTCCGTCCGTACCGAGAAGAGATCCAGATTGAAAATCTCCTTTACCCTCTGTTCAAAGGTCCTGATGACGCTGAGTTGACTCACGATATCGCCCGCCAAGGCCGCTGCTGAGGAAACGGAGATGTCCGCTCCCCCGAGTTCGGTGTAGATGGCCGTACCGAGGATGGAAAAGATCTCGTTGTCCGTAAGGAACGGTTCCGCTTCAAAAACCGGGGAGAACTGGCTCAACGGATCATTTTCCACGACGAGGAAAATCTTCACCTGTTCCCCCTCGTCCGTGACTTCCCGTATCTCGGCCCTGGCGGAGAGAACGGGATCGAATTTATCCTCGTATTCGTTAAACTCGATTGTTCCCTCTTTCAGGTAGAAGTTCCTCTTGAAATAGAAGATTTCGCCCCCTTGGACATCGAT
>CAZPZF010000389.1:0-1992 GCA_964590705.1 uncultured Spirochaetales bacterium
TTCTGCCTCCCGCTTCTCTCCTCCTCCACCTTTTTACATTCTTCGAAACAGTAAGAAAGAGTTGACAGAAATCATGATAGGAGATTATAATTTTCTCATAAAGAAAATCATTTTCTCAATAAGCAATAGAGGAAACTATGGCAAAAAAAGGACGTTTCGATTTCATAAAAATGAAACAATCGGGAGAAAAACTCGCCTGGATCACGGCGTACGACTTTCCCGTCGCCCGATTCGCGGAAAAGGCCGGCATGGATATGATACTCGTCGGCGATTCGCTCGGTATGGTCGTCTATGGATATGACGGAACCATACCCGTAACCATGGACGAATGTCTCATCCACTGTAGGGCCGTACGCCGCGGAGCTCCTAATACCTTTGTTGTCGGGGACATGCCATTCATGTCCTATCAGATCTCGGTTCCTAACGCAATCGCGAACGCTGGAAGGTTCCTAAAAGAGGCGGGCATGGACGCGGTAAAGCTCGAGGGAGGAAGGCGGGTCGTTGACAAGATACGGGGAATAGCCGACGCCGGGATCCTCGTCATCGGCCATATCGGCCTAACACCGCAGTCCAGCGGACAACTCGGCGGTTTCAAGGCGCAGGGGCGGACTGCTGAAAGTGCGGAAGAATTGATCAAAGACGCGATGGCCATCGAGGAGGCAGGGGCTTTCGCGCTCCTTCTCGAGGCGGTACCGCCGGAGCTTTCCAAGGTGATTAGGGATATCCTTGCCATTCCGGTTTACGGGATCGGGGCTGGGGCTCTCACCGACGGCCAGCTCCTCATCAACGGAGACATGCTTGGGTATTTCGAGGCCTTTACCCCGAAATTCGTTAAGAAATACGCGGATCTCTCCGGTGTCATATCGAAGGCAATGAACGACTACGTCACCGAGGTAAAGAATGGCTCATTCCCCGCGCCCGAACACTCGTACAGCGTACTGAAGGAAGAGACTGAGAAATTCGAGGAGGTAGCCAATCGCTACATGGCAAAGTACGGCTCTGGAAGGGCTTCTAAATGACCCGCCCCCTCACTCTTTCAATGGAACGATGCGCTGAATTGAATCGGTTTCTCGAGGCTCCCTCCTGTGATGTCATCGAGAGAATCGCCCGAATCGTAGAGAAATTCGGAGGCGCTGCCACGATCAACCGGATGGCCGAGGAAAACGGAAGCCTTCCCTCCCTCATTGAGATGACGAGAAAGAAGAATCCCCGTTGGCTCCGTGACCTGGAATGGTTGGCGGAACAGCGTGACGAGAACCGGTTTGTCCCAATCGGGGAATACGCCGAATCAGAGGGCAACGCCGGTCAAAGCGATTCCGTTGACCTATCGTACAGGGTAACCCTGGAGATCTCGGCGCTTCAATACTTTCCCTGGATCATCACGGAAGCGAAACAGGCGATAGAGAAAAAGGAGTTGATGCCGGGTCGTTTCATTCGCGTTCGGTCCATGGCGGAGCAGGAAGCTGACGGCGACCTACCCGCGGTCGCCGCCGCGATGAAGATATGCGGCGCATCCTGGGTAGAGGCGTTGGACACCAAGGGGACCGACGGCTCAAATATCCACCTCGGGGGGGCGGACACCATTACCGGGTACTTCGGAGGAATCGGAGAACCGAATGATTACCCCTATCGATGGATCGAGGAGTATCTCCACTACTATACAAAATACGGCGTCAGACAGGTTCTCAACATCAATTGCGGCACGATACTCGCCGGTTACATCCTCTACCGGCTGGGGGTCGACATTCAATTCAAGATATCGGTCTTCGTTGGAAACGACAATCCGCTCATGGCGCTTTGGACCCTATTAACGGCAAAGCTCTTCGCCAGAGAGGACGGCTCTACTCCTTTGGCCGGGCTCAATCTTTCCAACTCCGTGGACAACGCGACAATCGTGCAAACCGCTTCGATCAGAGCGGGCCTCGGGCTCGAGGATCAGGTGAGGATCGAACATCATGTCCTCGAGAGTTGGCGAAGTATCGTAAAACAGCC
>CAZPZF010000390.1:0-1989 GCA_964590705.1 uncultured Spirochaetales bacterium
CCCTCGCCGAGGCTCTTGGCGACGGAGACCGCATCCTTCTCTCCCTTCTTGATCGCGATGGCGGCGCCGACGGTATAGGCCCACTTGGCGTTCTCGAAGCAGATGGGCTGGATCCCCGACACGAGGGCGGCCACATCTACGCCCTTCTCGTCGCATATCTTCTTCGTCTCCTCGATGGATCCGATACCGTATTTCCTGAGCACGGGAAGAATCTGGTCCACCCTGCGCTCGTAGCTTTCGAATAGTTCCATGATTCGTTCACTCCTTTACTCTAGCCTGGGGTCGATGTGCTTTACCGCTTCGGCAAAGCGTCCGTAAGTGCCTTTGGCCTTGGTGAGGGCCTCATTCGCGTCGACGCCTTTCTTGATGGCGTCCATCATCTTGCCGAGGTTCACGAACTCGTAGCCGATGATCGCGCCGTCCTTGTCCACGCCCACGCGGGTGACGTAGCCCTCGGCCATCTCGAGGTAGCGCGGTCCCTTCTTGAGGGTGGCATACATCGTGGCGACCTGGCTCCTGAGGCCTTTGCCCAGGTCCTCGAGGCCGGCGCCGATGGGCAGGCCGCCCTCGGAGAAGGCAGACTGGCTTCGGCCGTAGATGATCTGGAGAAAGAGCTCACGCATCGCGGTGTTTATCGCGTCGCATACAAGATCGGTGTTCATCGCTTCGATGATGGTCTTGCCGATGAGGATCTCGGCGGCCATGGCGGCTGAGTGGGTCATGCCGGAGCAGCCGAGAGTTTCGACAAGAGCCTCCTGGATGACGCCCTCCTTGATGTTGAGGGTGAGTTTACAGGCACCCTGCTGAGGTGCGCACCAACCAACGCCATGCGTGAAGCCCGAGATGTCCTTCGATTCCTTGGCCTGAACCCACTTACCCTCCTCGGGTATGGGCGCCGGGCCATGATACGCACCCTTGGCCAGCTGGCACATATGCTCCACTTCGGTGGAATACGTCATAAGTGTCTCCTTCCTTATTAGAGATCTGCCTCGGCGCGATCAGAAAAGAATCGCGCCTGATCATGCTAGAGAATGCTCCGTCCTCGTCCGTGACGGGAATGCGGTTGAAACCTCCCTCCTTCATCAGTGGGATGCACTTGACGATCGCCTCCATGAGTTCAGCACCTGTCACGATAGAAGTACCGAAGGTGAAAAGACCACGGTCTCGATCGAAGAGTCCGACGAGCAGACAGATGAGAAAACGACCGACTCGGTTGACCAGCATCGTTCCCAGGCGAAGGGATACCCAAACCATCACCCCTCATCCGAAGAGACCAAGAATCGGGATGCGGAACTGAGGCCTCCTGCAATCAATACAAGTACAATATCGTTCGTACAGTCCCTCCTAGTTGAAAAGTCTACCAGGAGTCATTAGCCGGAGGGGCGGTTCGGGGGGGTGGAAGACCCTCAGGCGAACTCCATCGCCTTTATGGAAGTATACAGGGAGAAATTGCCAGATGTCAAAGGTCTGGAGCATGATATTCGAACGAACTGGGCGCATACGCCTTGACATGGGCGCTAATGACTCCGCCGATCGTGTTGCCATGAACCGCTCCTCGGGTATCGGAAAGTTGCCGCGAATCGAATGGGATAGCTTGCAGGACGAAAACTCTAAAGAAAAGGAGAAGCTGGTGAATCCGGTTCCGATAGAATCCGAAGCACTGCCCCCTTGAGGGAGAGCCTTCCTGTCGGTATTTTTAGGCGCTTTGCACGCGCAGGCCGGTTTCGTTCCACTCCGGTGCTTGGACGTGAAGGGTTCCCCGCAATTTCCTAGAGTCGCGCACCGACACGACAGCCCAGCGCATGTAATCCTCGAAATCGGCTTGCCGCTTTTTGTCCATCCGGTACGTATGGTACTGCGTGTCAGATATTCATTGGACAGGCTCTTTCTCCTGACGATTTGGAGAAGAGTATCCGTGTGTGATGGTGTTCGGGCCGGGCGGGCTTCGCGTTCCACGCGAAGCCCGTGAAACGGTTTGGTCTTTCCCTG
>CAZPZF010000391.1:0-895 GCA_964590705.1 uncultured Spirochaetales bacterium
CATGGGAGTCATAAATAACGGTATGTCCCTCATGAACATAGGCGCCAACTGGCAGTACGTAGTCAAGGGATCGGTTCTCCTCCTCGCGGTCTGGTACGATGTCTATACGCGAAAGAAAGCCGGGTTAGCCTAGGCGGTGAAAAACCGGCCGTACACAAGCTTCTGACCACCACAAGCCGTTCTTCCTGAACGGCTTCTTTTTTTTCCGAGCCTCCCCTTACCCCTCCGCACGAGCTTTTCGTCCGCAGGAGCCGCCATGGATGTATCTTTGGTGCATCAGAAATGCTGAGAAAAAATGAGAGAAGATTATTGTTGACAGAAAGGCTTTCTGATTGTAAAATCAATTAAAACGTTTACATAAGAATTACCGGAACTAAACATGGATCGAAACACAGTTATCACTTTCATCGGAGCAGGAAGCACCATCTTCCTCAAGAACATCGTTGGAGACATACTCCTGCAAAGCGGACTTTCGGATGCCCACATCAAGCTCTATGACATCGACGCAGAACGGCTGAAAGAGTCTCGCCAGGTGATCGATGCCCTGAATGCGAAGCTCAACGGGGGAAGGGCCACTATATCCGCCTTCCTCGGCAGGGATGAACGAAGGGAGGCCCTTCGCGGCGCGGACTTCGCGGTCAACACGATCCAAGTCGGAGGATACCGGCCCGCGACCCTTACGGATTTCGAGGTTCCGAAGCGTTTCGGGCTGCGCCAGACCATCGGAGATACCATCGGGATAGGCGGGATATTCCGCGGGCTCAGGACCATCCCGGTTATGCTCGAAATCGTGCGGGAGATGGAGGAAGTCTGTCCGGATGCCCTCCTTTTGAACTATACAAACCCCATGGCAATCCTCACGGGTGCCATCCAGCGCGCTTCGCGCATAGCCTCG
>CAZPZF010000391.1:905-1932 GCA_964590705.1 uncultured Spirochaetales bacterium
GGTGGGCCGCTGCCCCTCGGTACAGGGCTGCGTCCCTCACCTCCTCGAGTCCCTGGACATGACCGCGGACGATCCGGTCTTTCGTATCCTTGGAATCAACCACATGTCATGGCTTTTGGAGATTCGCGACGGGAAAAGAGACCTCTATCCGGAAATTAAAAAACGAGCGGCTGAAAAAAACAGGAAAGACCGGCACGACGACATGGTCCGCTTCGAGATGATGCGGTACTTCGGATACTACACCACCGAATCATCGGAACACCTCTCCGAGTACACCCCTTATTGGATACGCAAGGACGCTCCCGAGTTGATCGAGCGCTTCAATATTCCCCTCGACGAGTATCTTCGGCGCTGCGAGAAGCAGATCTCGGATTGGAATGAAAGGAAGGAAGAGCTCAGGAATGGGCTCGCGCCCGATCATGTAAAGTCCAACGAATACGGCGCGGACATCATCAAGGCCGTGGCAACGGGGATTCCCTTCCGTTTCCACGGGAATATCACGAATACCGCAGGCTATATCGAGAATCTCCCCCGCGAGGCGGTAGTCGAGATTCCCTGCATCGCCGACAGGAACGGGGTCGCCGGTATACATGCGGGGGCCCTGCCGCCGCAGTGCGCGGCTCTGAATATGACAAACATCAATGTGCAGCTCATGACCGTCGAGGCGGCTTTGACGAAAAAGAAAGAAGCGGTCTATCAAGCTGCGCTTCTCGAGCCGCACCCTGCCGCCGAACTCCCGCCCGAGAAGAGCATAGCCCTCTGTGATGCCGTCATCGCTGAGCATGGCGACGTGCTATCGATCTGCCACTAAGGCATTCACCCGATGCATCGGGAAATTATAAGGAGGATCGAATGAAAAGGATGAGGAATCTGGCAATTATCCTGGCGTTATTGGCCTGCGGTACTCTTTTTGCCGGAGGGCAAAAGGACGCGGCAAAAGATGGTTCCGGGAAAACCCCGCTCAGGCTGTACACCTATTACGCGGATACGGATGTAGCGATTGTCGATTACGCTGTTTCCGCACTCA
>CAZPZF010000392.1:0-1928 GCA_964590705.1 uncultured Spirochaetales bacterium
CTTTTCTTCCTTTCTCATGGTTCCTCCCTTTGGGTGGAGCATATCGGGAACCCGCGGTTTGGACAACCACCGAAGCGCGGCGTTTCCGGGTTGATCCCCCCGGCGGGTTTCGTGGTATCGTACGTGGAGAGGGCCGCGGAAGCGGGAGGGAGGCGTTCCATGGATATACTCTTCGCAGACAAGATCAACAGCTTCCTCGACGGGGAGATCAGGAAACTGACGCGGGAATTCCCGGACCATCGCTTTCTCACGGGTTCTCTTTCCCCGGAAGAACTCGGCGGGATTGATGTCCTCTTCGGCAGCAGGGTCGAGCGGGAAATCATCGAGAAGGCGACCTCTTTGAAGCTCCTCGTCGTTCCCATCGTGGGAGTCGACCATATGCCTCTTGACCTCCTGCGCGGCAGGAATGTCCGCGTCGCGAACTCCCACGGCAACGCGGAATCGGTCGCAGAGAGAGCCTTCGCCATGATACTCGCCTTTTACGGACGGATCATCGAGTACCACAACGACCTCAGGAACGGCGTGTGGCACGGGTTTTGGATCGACAGGGGAATGGAGGATACCTGGACGTCGATACGGGGAAAGTCCTGCTGCATCCTGGGCGCGGGCGAGATCGGAGCGGTACTGGCCCGGTATCTGGCGCCTTTCGGCGGGAGGATCGTCGGTCTCCGGCGGAGTCTTCCCCGGGAAACGCCCGCGGGTTTCGACGCGATCACGACCTCGCTGGATGAGGCTCTCGATCAGGGGGAGATCGTGGTCTCGGTGCTTCCCCTCACCGCGGAAACCCGCGGACTCATCGGTAAAGCCGCGTTCGCCAGGATGCAGGGACAGCTCTTTGTCAACGTCGGCAGGGGCGGGCTGGGCGACGAGGAGGCGCTCTACCAGGCCCTCGTTACCGGCATCCTTCGGGGAGCGGCGATCGACACCTGGTACGCGTATCCGGACAAGGGGAAGACCGAGGGGTTCCCCTCCCGCTTCCCGATCCACACCCTGCCCAATGTCGTCCTCTCCCCTCACACGGCTGGGTTCACACGGGAAGCGGCGAGACTCAACGTCGAGCAGGGGCTCGCGAACCTCCGCAGGTTCCTCTCAGGAAAGGAGCTGTTGTACGAGGTCGATCTTTCGCTGGGGTATTAAGCGGGCGATGCGCCGGATTTCGCCGGATCGGGGAAGCCGGTCTCTCCGCGGCCGAAGGGATGAAAGCGCGGCGGACAACCGAGGCGCGCATGTTTCGTTTCCCACGGTTCTATTCCTCGAGTTCCCGGTAGCCCCGTTCGAGATCGGAGAGATAGTCGCCCAGCTCATCCGCCCGTTTCTTGAGGGAATTGAGCGTATACGGAGCCTTTGACTTGGTTTCGGGAATCTTGATGAGGTCCGCCTGAAGCTTGCGCAGGGAATTGACCGATGATTGAACCTTCAGGGTGAGGAGTTCGCTCCGTTCGTTGAGAGACCTGAAGGACTCGAGCTGACGGTCGAGTTCCGCGATCGATTTCGTGTATTCCCGCTTCATCCCTTCGTCCGCGCTTTCCTCGAGCCGGGAAACCATCCGCGCCCTGTCCCGTTCCATTTCCGTAATGGGGATCGATCCCAGGAGATCCTTCACCTCCCGTTCCTTCCTGGCGAGAGAGCGTATCTGCTCGATGTAGTCGGGAAGCACGGTCTTCATCTCCTCGAGGAGGGCGGGGTCGCCGATTTCTTCAGCCTTTTTTAGAATTCCCTGCTTGAGTCTCCACGCCTCGGCCACGGCCGGGTTCTCGTCGGGATCGGGCTCCCCTTCGCGCGTGCCAGCGGCGTCCGGCGGAGGACCGGCCGCAAGGCTCTCCTGCAGCCGCTTGTTCAGCTCCTTGCGATTCCCGGAGAACCCTCCCCAGTGGATGGCGAGACCGAGGCCAAGAGCGGCTGCCGGAAAGAGGACCCAGGGATAGGAG
>CAZPZF010000393.1:0-1927 GCA_964590705.1 uncultured Spirochaetales bacterium
ACCCCTCTACCCCTCAGAATGAGGTTCCTATTCCTCAGCGGTCATCTCCGCCTTTGCCGCCTGGATGACAGCGTCCGCGATGCGTCCGGAAATCGGGCTGTAATGATCAAAATCGATCTCGAATGACGCGGTGCCGGAGGTGATGGACCTGAGATCGATGGAATACCGGAGAAGTTCAGCTTGTGGAACCTGTGCGTTCACCTCCGTAATTCCTCCCCCGAGGTTCTCCTGACCTGAAACCCTTCCTCTGCGGGAACTGAGATCCGAAAGCACGTCGCCGACGTACTGGTCGTTCACATAGACTTTAAGGTTCATGATCGGTTCAAGGAGAACGGGACTTGCCTTTTCCATGGCAGCCCTTAGCGCTCCCTTTGCCGCGAGTCGGAAAGACATCTCCGACGAATCGACCGGATGTTCCTTCCCATCCGTCAGGGTGATCCCCACATCGACAACGGGATAGCCGGCCAGAACGCCAGCCTCCATAGCGTCATGGAGCCCTTTCTCGATTCCGGGGATGTATCCCTTGGAAACCGCCATTCCTTTGATCGCGTTCTCGAACTTGTAGTACTGGCCGCGTTCAAGTGGCGCGACGTCGATGACGACCTTTCCATACTGACCATGGCCACCGGATTGTTTTTTATGGGTATACTCGGCGCTCGCTCCTTTGGTGATGGTTTCCCGATAGGCGACCTTGGGAACCTTGGTTTCCATCTCGATCTTCTGCTTTTCCCTGATGCGGTCGAGGATGATCGAAAGGTGGAGTTCGCCCATTCCGGAGATCACTGTTTCCTTGGTTTCCCCGTTGTACTTGATCTGGAAGGTGAGATCTTCCTCCGCGGCTTTCTGAAGGAACTGGTTCATCTTGTCCTCTTCCTTCTTGCTCGCGGCGTGGATGGCCACAGCGTGAACGGGCTGCGGAAGCTGGAGGGGAAGGTACGTGAGGATCCGATCCGCGCTGCAGAGGGTCGTGTTCGTATGCAGACTGTCCATCTTCGCGATGATGCCGATATCGCCCGCGTACAGCTCAGGAACATCCTCGAGCTTCTTTCCCTGCGCCGTATAGGTCTTGGTGATCCGTTCCTTCTTCGAGTCCGACGTGTTGTAGACTTCGGTTTCGGGAGAGATCTTTCCCGTAATGACCTTCACGAAGGAGAGCCGCCCGGAGAACTGGTCGATGCTCGTCTTGAAGCAGAAGCAGGAAGGATTCCCGTTCTCGGAAATCTTGATCGAGATCTCGTTGCCTTTGTCGTCAACACCCTTCTCCGACGCCGAGGATGGCGCTGGCGCGGCGAACGTGATGAAGTTGAGGAGGTTGACGATTCCGTTGTCCCTCTCCCCGCTTCCGCAGAGAACGGGAACGAAGCGATTCTCCGCGAGTCCGGACGAAAGGCCTCGGCGGACATCCTCATCGGAGAGCGTGCCGTCGGAGAAGTACTTCTCCATCAACGCGTCGTCTCCCTCGGCGGCGGACTCGATGAGTGCGGTCCGGTATTTCGATGCGGTTTCCGCGAACGATACCGGTATGTCCGACGGAGTCTCCCGCTTTCCGGGTTCGGGTATTAGGTACGCCTTCATGCCGATCAGATCGATGATTCCCTTGTAGTCCTCACCGGTTCCCATGGGGATGGCTACAGGAACGAGGGGCTGCTTGAATTTCTCCTTCATATCGGCCATGACCGTGTCGAAATCGGCCCGTTCGCGGTCGAGTTTGTTGACCAGGATGATTCTCGGCTTTCCGATAGCGTCCAGGCGTCTCCACAGCTTGATGGTCTCGATCTGTACGCCGACCTTGGCACCGATGATAATGAGAGCGGATTCCACAGTACGAAAGGCGCCGATCACTTCGCCGATGAAATCGGAGGAGCCGGGGGTATCAAGAAAATTGATCTTGGTTTGATTCCATGTAACGTGGGTGAGAGTTGAATGG
>CAZPZF010000394.1:0-1915 GCA_964590705.1 uncultured Spirochaetales bacterium
CGCATCCGGCAATCAACAGGCGCGTGTCGTCGGTTGTTACAACGGTACTACCTGATGTGAGAGTCACTTCCTGGTCACGGCTGTTCCCGGTGAAAGAAACGCTCGCGAATGTGAACGAGGTGCCCCCTTCCCATGTGAGAACCTTTGGAGCTGATCCGCGATGGACAAAATACATGGCTCCGTAGGTTTGGCAAAATTGGATATCGAAAAGATCAGCCGTTGCCCATGTGGTCGTTATTTCAATTGGAGAGCCGCCCGATTCTATGACGGCGTTATCTTTCCAGATTCTCATTTTCAGGTTGGTGAGCTCGATGATGAAAGCTACCGTTTCGGAGATCACGAACGGGATGAGCCGGGCCGCGCGGTCCCCGGGAACCGCAGTCCCCTTCGGGAGCCCTACATATACAAGCCCAGGCCGGCGGGTGACGCCTCCCTGCTGCATGGGGAACATATTCTCAAGAAGGGAACACGATCTCGCGTAGAGCTGAATGTCGATTCTGGCGCCGATCTTCTCCGACACTTCCCCGCCGGTAAAGTCGGTCAGAAGGGGGATCTGTTTCATGTCTCAAACCACCATCCGGGTTCTTCGGTCTGGGCGGTGTGCTGTAACCCGTCCGTCTTCCAGGCCAGTTGCAGCATGGTCTCGAACTCCGCGGCGCACGCCTTGTACCAGTCGGTTCGGCCGGTAATCTGCGCGACGATCGCCGCGAGCTTCAGGGCGATGGCATCGGTTAGAAGGGGACCCCATACAGCCGGGTCTTCCTCCCGCTTGATGTACCGGAGAATGCATCTATCTTCGTCTGTGTATAGAATCCTGCCCTCGATACCGAACTTGACAGTCACGTCGTTATTGATATCTAAGGCTCGGAGACAATCATCCGGGAGCTCGAATTGATATTTGAACGCTGAATAATTCGGCCGTATGATCTCGAGGGCTACCGTGTCGGTTGCCGTGGCTGCCGCGGAAAGCTCTATGTGGGTAGCGTCCGTGATGCTTGCGATCCTGGTGTCGTCCGGTATCCCAGTCCCGGTTACGCTCGATCCGGCCTTGAGCCCTGTCGTGTCCGCTACTTCTACGGTCTCGTCTCCTGAGACAATATCCCCCGATACGGTTTCGGATACCGCTTCAAGCTCCGCTCGGTCGATCGCCGTGGTCCAGGGGAACAGAATCAAAACCTGGTCACGGATTTCATCGAAGTGCTGGGTACAGATGCGGGCGTTCCGGCTCGAATCCGTCGGAAAGAGGTCGGTGATCGGGAGCTCTCCAATCCGGGAAAGAGCTATGTTGCAGACGGCCAGTTCCGTTGATGCCATGACGGTTTCTCCTCATAGGACAGGGAGGGCCGAGGGCCCTCCCCTTTTCGGTCTTCTTTCAGGGCTTCCCCGCCCCGATTCCCTCGGGGCCCCTGTTCTTCAGGGGCCCGCCGATGCTTCCGGTCGGCGCCTTCACTTCACGGATGAGCTCGAAGTGTGGCTTCATCCCCTGTTTCGGCGGTGCCAGCGGTTCCTGGGCGATGAGAGTGCCCCCGGGCCTGTACAGCCTTCCATCCCGGAAAACCTCTTTCACACATCTGTACTCGTACATTTACAAGCGCCTCCTTCGCGCTTTTATGATCAGGCCGCGATCTGGAGAAAAGCGTCGAACTTCCCGGCAGTGAGCGCCGCGGTCCCGATGGTGTACACCACCTTGACGAACCGGTGCAGCCCTTCCGGGAGTGGCATAGCAAGAACCAGATAGCCAGCTACCAAAGTTGCCTTTCCAATAGCTGGCGTGGTGTAGTGCTGGGTGTAGGAACCGCTTACTGTCGCGCACGATTCGAGCGAGAAGGCCACGGTCGCGGATCCAGAGCTAGTCACTGTGGTATTCACCGCGATGACGAGCTTGAGATTCCTGCCCTTGGCTACCTCGCCGATG
>CAZPZF010000395.1:0-1908 GCA_964590705.1 uncultured Spirochaetales bacterium
ATTCCTCCGGCTTTCTCCCGCAGCGGGGCAGGTAAGGACATCGGGGTTCTCCCGATCCCTTACCCTGTTGGAAACCGCGTACGAACCCTGGAGAGTCTCTCTGCCCGTTCTTTCGTTCACATAGATGACCCTGAGGGTCGTCCGTTCGGAGTTCAGCACGAAGATCACCTCGCCCCCGTCGACCCTCTCGAGCTCGGAATCGTCCAGGACCGAGAACCCGGGCAGGAGAATCGAGTTTCCCCCCACGGAATCGGGCCGGCACGCCGACAATTCCTCTCCCGCGAAACCCGGTATCCCTGCCGCAATGAGCAGCAACACCAAAACAAACCGTACCTTCATTCTTCCAGTTCCTCCTTCAGGATGAAACTGGACCTCCATACGGAGGCCCGATACGACTCTCTTTACAGGGATTTCTGGGCGGTGCTTGAGGGTTTCGTGATCAGATTCGGACGGCTTTGAGAAAGACGCGGGTCGTGTTCCAAGGGATAGTCGTGCCCTTGAGGGAGAGGGATGCCCATGAGCGGATCTCGGAGAGCTGTGCAGCGGGGGCGGTTGTCCGCAGGGTGACGGCGAAGAGACCGTCGGACGTAGCGGAGAACCAGGAATCCACCTCCCGGTCCGTTATCATACGCGATTCCGGGAAGGAAAACTCCTCACAGGATCGTACGAGAAAACCGGTTTCGGCTACCGCCGCTTCGAGGGACGAGGCATCGGTCCCGGCGTATCGGTACGCGGGATCCGCAAAGATACGTTCCTCTGTCTCCCGCAGGCTGTCCAGCGCCGCCGTGGACAGGGCGGCGGAAGCCTCGAGATTTGAAAGCCGCTGACAGCGGCTTGGAACGATTTCGCACAGGGAAAGCCACCCGTTTTCCGCGAGAAGGCCGCGGATCACGGCGATTCTTTCTTTCCTTCCCCTGGCCATGGTGAGCATGTCTCGGCCGACCGCGAGCTCGAAGGGCGGGAGCTGGGCTTTTTCGTGGCCACTGCTTGGGGAAATGTCCGCTTTCGCTGACAGGGTATCGATGGAACAGACGAGGATCCGTGGCCGATCCTCGGGAGGAAGTCCCGCGCTTCTGGCTTCCAGGGCGGACCGCTTCTCCTCCGTTTCCACCAGGGCCCAAACCGAGCCTTCCGGACATAGGCGGACCGCCTCCCAGAGGAGCAAACCCGCTCCCGGTTCCATGTCGATCACCCTCCAGTGCCGGGCCACGGGGATCCCCTGGAACACCTCAGCTCTGGTCTTCTCGAGGTGACCGAGCCTGTCGTTCCGTATCCGTTTCAACCACCGATTCCGCTGTGTATTGTCGGACGAGAAAGTGAGGATCTCTGGGGACGCGGCAGATGCGGCTTCCAGTTGAAGCTCCCTCCTCCGTGAGACGACGGCTGCTGTCACCCCCTCCCACCCCTGATCCGACGGGTGGTAGAAAACCATACCCTGGAGCTCGCTGGGGAGGTACTGCTGGGAGACCCAATGGTCCTTGAAGGAGTGCGGATAGAGGTATCCATCGCCATGGCCGAACCCGTTCTTGTCTCTGCTGGCGTCCTTGAGATGCGAAGGCACCGCCCCGGTCCCCGCCTCCTCTATCTGCCGGAGGGCTTCGAAGAACCCCAGTGTGGAATTCGACTTCGGGCAGATGGCTAGGTAGAGGGCGGCGTGTGCGAGATGGAACCTCCCCTCCGGAAGTCCGATCCGGTCGAAGGCTGCCGCGGCCGACTCGACGACGACGAGGGCGTTCGGGTCGGCGAGACCCACATCCTCACAGGCGAGGATCAGCATCCTCCGGAAGATGAATCGCGGATCCTCCCCTGCCTGGACCATCCGGGCCAACCAGTAGAGAGCAGCGTCAGGGGCAGAGCCGCGTAGAGACTTGATGAAGGCGCTGATGGTGTCGAAGTGGTAATCGCCTT
>CAZPZF010000396.1:0-1900 GCA_964590705.1 uncultured Spirochaetales bacterium
TTTCCATCGTCTTTCGGGCGGCACTGGAGGACCTGCAGGAGTTCCAATCAAACCGTTGCGGGATTGAAACGCGGAATCTCGGCCTCATCAGAGCCCGTCCCAAAACCTGCGATTTTGGCAGCTGACGACATTGTGACGAAACCGACAAAATGGAACTTGCGGGTCAAACGACAAGAATTAACTGCATTGCAGGCACAAATCAACCAGCCAAGGCCGAAATCGATGGTCCAAACGACACAATCAGTCGTTTTATCGACTAATCCGCTCCTTGACTCCGATTTTTAGGCACAATACCCCCTATACGGCCGGGGAGGCCTTTGAGAAAAGCACCTCCTCCATCGTTCTTCCACAGAGGCCCTTCAACTTTCGGTAGATTTTCATGATGTTGTGGACCAGACAGACCTGGAGGATCTCCATGCCCTGCTTCGGGTTCCCCCGAAGCAGGAACCGGCGGAAGCCCATGGATTCCTTGATCTGCCCGAAGACGGGCTCGATCATGATCTTCCGGAGGTCGTACAGCTTCCGTTTCTCCTCGGACCGGAGAGCTTCCCTCATCAGGGAGGCCGTATCGGTCAGGCGGGGATCCGTGGGGGACATCTCGCCGTACTGCCTCACCAAGGCCTGACGGTCCGGAGGAATCAGACACTCGATCCCCTTGTCCTGCAGGGTCAGGATGCCCCGAGGGGTGTGATACCCCGCGTCGGCCAGGATGACCTTCGGCGCGGGGATACCCAAGTTCTCCTCCGTCGCCAGAAGCCTTTCGGTCATGGGCACCAGTTGACGGATGTCGTTGCCCGCGTCCGCAATCGCGACGGAGAGGATAATCTGGTCCCTGTTCACCACGGCCTGGACGTTGCACCCCTGGATGACTCCCCCCCGCCCCTTGAGGGGGCGGCTCTCCGGATCCGTGACGTTGATCTTCCTCTCCTCGTCGAACTCTTTGGCTGTTTCCTCCAGGCTCTTGGGGGGATTGCCCCGCTTGTGCTCCTCCCGGTGGCCCTCGATCTTCCGGTTCTGTTCCTCGAGGACCTTCTTCTTCTCCTCGTCCAGGCGTCGTTTCGCCTCCACCAGTCTGGTCAGACGGGGACATTCCCGCATCATCTCCGGGGTGATCCGGATCTCCTCGGGGACTTCCTCCTCCGCCCTGTCGATCTCACCGGAGATCCTCTTCACGGTCCGTCGGATCTCCTTTTTCAGCTCCGGCAAGGTGCGGTTGGCCTCCAAGGCGGCATTGGCGGCGATCTTCGTCCCGTCCAGGGCCACCACTTCGGACGAGAGCATCCGGGCCCGATGGAGGATGGTCAGCCATTCCTCGAAGGCCGCCTCGAAGGCTTCCCGATGCTCGACCCGGAAGCGGCAGAGCGTTCCGTGATCCGGCGTCGTCCTCCGAGCCACGTACATGTACTTGAAGTTCTCCCGGCACTGGGCCTCGACGGCCCTCGAGCTCCGGACGCCCCGGGCCAGGGCATAGAACCAGATCGCCAACAGAATGGCCGGATCGTACTGGGGGGCTCCGTCGCCCCGGGGGTTGCGGTTTCTCACGAAGGCCTTCAAGTCCAGGTGCTCTACGACCTGAGGGACGAAGCGGCAGAGATCGTCCGGAGGGATGACGTCCTCCAATGCGGGGGGCAGACACCAGTGCTGATTCCTTTCCCCCGTGATCCGATGCAGGGACATGCTCATCACCTCCGAAACGTCAGTCTAAAATCCATCCTTCTAGTTACATTATATAATAGTTAATCATAGTTCTGCAACAGGCTCTTCAACCAGCTTCAAACCTACAAGACGCAGATCCCCTCCCTTTTCACGTTCAACGAAGCATTGGTGGTCTCCGACGGCGTACAGGCCCGCATCGGCACGCTCACGGCGGGGCGCGAATGGTTCATGCCCTGGCGGACCA
>CAZPZF010000397.1:0-1883 GCA_964590705.1 uncultured Spirochaetales bacterium
ATGGCTCCTCACGATCCGGGGAGCGGCCCGGTACAGATACGCGATAGGGCTTCCATCGGAAAGCCTTCTTGATACGTGGGAACTCGCCTTCGGTGCAGGAATAAAACTGCAAAATAAAAAATGATTTTACTATACCGCGGCTCCCGCAGGGAGCCGCGAGTAAATGTACGTACAATTTGGAATTATGGATACGTAAAGCGATTTATTCTGACCTGTATGTATAAAAATTATTGTCTACCCCGCCGTCACTATTTCTTTCCTGTTTGTGTTTTTACCCTCAATTCTCCTTCAGGATGTCCTGGTCGTACAGGGTCTCGAACTTGAGCTTATGGCCCGCCTCCTCGTTGGCGATCTTCGTGAAAAGCTCCGCCTGCGGTGTTCCGGGAATCTGCGATGCGAGGTCGGTGTAGAGCTTGAGGGACGCCTCCTCCCGCTTCATGGCCAGGATGAGGATGTCCTGGTATTCGAGCTCGGACACCGGCTTCTTTGGCTTCACGAGATAATCGGAGATGGAGAGGTTCACGACCCTCTTTTCCGGTCCGGGGGGAAAGCCCTTCTTCTCCATGTTCGTGAGCACGACGATATGGCCCCGCTCCATGTCGGCGATCTCGGCGAGGAGCTGTTTCTGCGGCGCGAAGCGCGATCTGGTCGTCAAGTCCGTATAGAAGGCAACCGCCTCCTTCTCCCTTTCGATCGCGAAGTCGATTATCTTTTTCAGGTCGTTTTCCTTCATCGGGTTCTCCTTTTCATTCCGCTCAATCGAGGGCGGTAAAACAGGTCGAAAGCGCTTTTGGGTCGATCGCCTCTGGCGTCGTGGGCCGCTTGCCGGAGGGGTTGAAGGTTCCGGAAAGCCAGAGCTCGCGGGGAACGGGGAAGTACACCGAGGACCGCTCGGGGTTTCCGCCCCACCTGACCAGCCGGGCACCGTTCGCGGTTGTTGCGTCGGATCCCGCCTCCAGCACAAGGTCGTAATCCTCGAGTCCGAAGCCGAGGCGGTCGGCCCTGATCCCGCTCTCCTTCAGCCGGGAGAGGAGATGCTGCGCGCTTCTCGAGTTCCAGTAGAGGGTGATCCGTATCTTCTGCCAGGTCCCGGTCTCCCGGATGACCCGGAACAGGGTGTTCTCGGTTACCCGTTCGGCGGAGGCGTGGATCCCCTCGGGATTGACGATGAGGTCAACGGTCCGTCTTTCGAACTGTGCGTACTGGAACGCGTCCTCGAGGTCAGAGAGCCTGGGGAAGATCCTGTCCGCGACCTTGCGGGCCACCGGGCTGTCGCTCCCGATGATCCAGAGCTTGAGCAGCTCCTGCTTCTTCATCCGGTAGAGTTCGGTGAAGGCCACGTTGTTCGTGTCTTCCAGCTCGCCGAGGACGATCGCCACCCGGGCCTTCGGATCGGCCGACGTGTCCTCGAAGAAGACCCCCTCCCTCCGCGAGGGAAGGGAGAGCCACGCGTCGTCTATCTGCTCGATCCCCATGGGCAGGAGGTGATAGCCGCGCGCCTTTGCCCGTTCCACGAGGTAGTCGATCGCCTCGGGCGCGAGATAGGGGGATATCCGCATGACGGCGCGGGACGCGCCGGAGAGGATATCCTTGGCGGCTTTCCGTGCATCATCGGGTTCGCATTTTTTTCCCGCGATATAGTGCCGCAGGGTAGCTCCGTTTTCGAACGCGTGGGGATTCTGAAATTTCCCCTTCTCGCAGAGTTTGCGCGGTTCCCCCTCAACCCGCCGATCGGTGATCCTTGTAAGGAGACTGCCATGATGCCGGTATTCGACCGGGCAGTTCACCGAGCAGACGGGGCACAGCCCCTGCGTGACGGTTTCGGGGAGGGGCACGGGATTGCAGACGGGGTTCTTGTGGGTGAGCGCGCCGACGGGTCAGCG
>CAZPZF010000398.1:0-1878 GCA_964590705.1 uncultured Spirochaetales bacterium
GTGATCGGCGCTTTCATCATGGCCTTCCCCTTCTATTGGATGCTGATCACGACGATGAAGCCCGAGGCCGAGGTCTATACATCCAAGATCATCCTCTTTTCGCGGAATATCAGCTTCGAGGTATATAAAAAACTCCTTACCGATCCCTTGCTGCCGGTACTGCGGTTTTTCTGCAACAGTGTGATTATGTCCGTGATAGCGATGACTCTCTGCGTAGCGACCGCGGTTCTCGCCGCCTATCCCCTGGCTAAACGGAGAATGCCGGGAAAGCGCCTGATCTTCCTCACCATCATCGCGACCATGATGGTACCCGGGGAGGTCGTTCTGATTGGACTCTTCATCGTCGTGAATGGGCTTAGGATGGTTGATACCTATCAGGGGATCATCTTTCCCCTGGCTATTAATGCGACGATATTCCTGATTATCTATAACTTCATCCAGCAGCTTCCCAAGGAATTGGACGAGGCTCCTATGGCGGACGGGGCGAGCCTCTGGCAGATCCTCGTATACGTCGTCATCCCCATTTCGAAGCCCGCTGTCTTCAGCGGAGCCCTCTTGGCGTTCCTGAACTCCTGGCAGAATTTTACGATCCCGTACATCATCGCCCAGTCGAATAAAATGTATCCCTTATCTGTGGGAGCCTTGTTCTTTGAATCGACATTGTACGCGACTATTCGGGAGACCCTGGCACTATCCACCCTGTTGACCATTCCCACGATACTCATTTTCATCGCCACTCAGCGGTACTTCTTTTCGGGTATTACCGCCGGGGCAATAAAGGGCTGAAGAAGCTAAAGAAATCTATGAGCATACTATCTTTCGGGAAAACTATACGCATGGAAGACCGCAGTCTCCGTCTCCTCATAAACCGCGAAGCGGGAGGAAAGATACTCTCTTTGTTTCATAAGGATTCGGGGTATGAATGGCTGATCCAGAATGATTTTCCCGGCCATCCCCTTCCCGCGGAGGGGGAGGACTTTCATCAATGCTGCATGTTCGGATGGGAGGAGATGTTTCCCACCCTGCTTCCCTGTTTGTATCCTGCTCACGGGAAGTATTTTGAAAACCCCTTACCTGACCACGGTGAGCTCTGGTTTCAGCCCTGGAGTATGAAAAGGAAGGGACGGGGGGTTATCCAGTCGGTGCAGTGCGCCGCGTACAAGATGGGTTTTACCCGCGAAGTCCGGCTGCGCGGTAACGGCGGGCTGGATTTGCTGTACGAAATAGAGAACAGGGATACTGAGCGCCTGTATTACTTCTGGGCCCCGCATCCCTTTTTCCGGGTGCGGGAAGGGGATTCCATTGTTTTCCCTCCAGGCATAGACAAGGTTATCAATGTTTTCCCTGACGATGAATTCGGAGGAGCTGGGGAGCTTATCCCCTGGAGGGGAAAGCAGGTCGCGGGTACTGCTCTCGGAAAACGGCGAAAGGTTTTCTGGCTTCCAGGCCGGGAAGGAAATTGTGCGGCCCTTGTGATCCGCGCAGAGAGCCGTTCCCTTTCACTGTCCTGTCATGAACGCGAGAATCCCTATTTCGCGTGCATGATTGACGAGGGGTTGTCCCACACAGTGGCGAGGGTTTCTTTCGAACCCATGAACGGACGGTTCGATACCTTGGAATCCGCTTTCCAAAACGGTACCGCCCGCTGGGTTGATCCCGGGGAAAAACGGCATTGGAGTCTTCATATCGAAGTGAGGGGGTAGATAGATGAATTCCCGTGAAAGGATTGTTTCCGCACTGCAAAGAGATCGGCCCGATAAGGTACCGATGTATTTCGAGATGACCGCTCCTTATGAAAAGCTTTTTTCGGAAAAGACCGGAAAAGACGCCTCCGAATATCAGAGTTATTTCCATTTTGATATGGTGACTCTTGAGCCG
>CAZPZF010000399.1:0-1826 GCA_964590705.1 uncultured Spirochaetales bacterium
GGGAACCGCCCGAGGCAGCCGTCGGACCATGCGCTCCTGGCGGGAGGGGAGGCATCCGTCTCTGCAGGTAGGGCGGTATCCATTGACCCGCACGGGTCTTTAGGAAGTTTCCTTTTCCCGCACGGGGGCGGAATTCACCGGAGTCGACGACGATATCGCCGCCCGCGATGACGGTCCTTACCTTGCCGAGCATCTCCATGCCCTCGAACAGGGAGTAGTCCGCGTTGGTGTGCTGCTCCGCCGCCCGTACTGTCCAGCGCCTGTGGGGATCGAAGACGACGATATCCGCGTCGCTTCCCGGCGCCAGGTTTCCCTTTGCGGGAAAGAGCCCGAAGATGCGGGCCGGATTTTCCGAAAACAGGCGGACCAGATCGTTCGGAGTGATCCTTCCGCCGTTCACGCCGAGCTGCCAGAGGACGGGAAGCATGGTTTCGATCTCCGGAGACCCATACGCGGCCTTGAAGAAATCCTCGTCTACTTTCTTGCCCTTCGGCGCGTGGTCGCTGCCGATGGTGTCGAAGAGGCCGCCCCGCACCGCCTGCCAGAGTGACTCCTGGTCCTCTTTGGTTTTGACGGCCGGGCCGACCTTGCCGAGGGGGCCCCGTTTGGAGAGCTCGTCCCAGGTGAGGCCGAGGTACTGCGGGCAGGTCTCGGCGAACACGAGCATCCCGCGCCCCTTGAGGAAGCGGATCACCTCGATTCCCTCGCGCGACGAGATGTGGGGGATGTAGACGGGGCATCTCATGAGCCGGCCGAGGTAGGCCGCCCGGAAGATCGCCTCCGCCTCTGCGAGGTCTGGGCTCGTCTCCAGAAAGTGTTTGGCCATATCGGCGTTCTCCGCGAGCAGTTTGTCCTGGATGTAGTCGATGGCCAGCCCGTTTTCCGCGTGCACTGCGGCGAGGCCGTGATTCCGGCCGATGATGTCGCAGGCTTTGACCAGGGCGTAGTCGTCGGTCATCCACCCCAGCTTGGCGTAGGCCATGAACATCTTGAAGGATGTGACGCCCATCCCGAAGGCGGCCGGTATCTCCTCCGCCTGCTTCCTGGTCTCGAAGAGCCCGCCGTGGAGCGCGAAATCCGTGTGGGATCCGGAAGTCCCGGCCGCGATATACTCCTTCAGAATCTCGACGAGACTCTGGCCCGGTTTGGCGTAGGCGTAGTGGATTGTCGTGGTGACACCTCCCCAGGCGCCGGTTCGCGATAGATCGGCGAGGTTGTCGAGGTATACCGGATGGGTATGAGGGTCGATCCCGCCAGGCAGGACATAGCACCCTCCGGCGTCTATCGTTTCGTTTCCTGCAAGGGTACCAGGTGCTGCGATCTCCCGGATCTTTCCTCCGGCTATTCCTATATCGCCGGCGATGGTTCCCGCCCCGGTGATGATCAATCCGTCGGCTACGACAAGATCGTAAGCATTCTTCATGGTTTCCTCCTGGATCTGAGAGAGACTTCCTTCAGGAACAGCATACTCAATGACGGACCGGATGGCAACCTGACGCAGCCTGGAATCTCACGCGGCGAAATCGATTTTTACCGGGCGGCTTGACGCTCCCCCGTCCGGTTCTTATGATTGACCTCAAGAAAGAGTAGACACACGGGTACATGGATACCAGACAGGAGGGATGAAATGGGTTTCGCGGGAAGGGACATTCTGAGCATGGAAGATCTCGGCAGGGAGGACATACTCGCGATCATGAAGACGACCGCGCGGATGGAGAAGATCTTCAAGGAGGAGAAGATGTCCGGCCTTCTCTCCGACAAGATGGTGGCGATCATCTTCCTGGAACCTTCCACGCGGACCCGCCTCTCCTTCGAGACGGCGGTGC
>CAZPZF010000400.1:0-1825 GCA_964590705.1 uncultured Spirochaetales bacterium
GAAGAACCCTACGGGCGACCTACCCCTTCCCGTGGAACAGGGGCTCGAGGGAGTCGACGCGGTCATCGTTTCCCACATCCACTCGGACCAATTCGAGCCGACCGCGCAGAAGGCGTTGAAGAAGGAGATTCCGCTTTTCTGCCAGCCCCGCGACGCGGACAGGATACGAGGATTCGGATTCACCGATGTGAAACCCGTGCAGGAATCCGCGGCCTTCAAGGGGATCGCATTCCAGCGCTTCGACGGAGAGCATGGGAGCGGGACTGTCCTCGATGAGATGGGTCCCGTCTCCGGATTCTTCTTCCAGGCCCCCGATGCCCCCTCGATCTTCTGGCTCGGGGATACGGTACTCACCCCCGCCCTCGAGGAACTCGTGACGGACACCTGCCCCGACGTAGTCGTCGCGCATTCGGGCGGCGCTGTATGGGGAAAGGACAGGGTGAGGATCGTCATGGACGAGGCGGAGACGGTACGGCTCTGCGAGCTGCTTCCGAAGAGCGTCGTGATCGCGACCCACATGGAGGCGCTGGACCATTGCGTCGTGACCCGCGCGAAGCTGCGGGAGTGTGGGAACGCGAAGGGGATCCCCGCGTCGCGCCTTCTCATCCCGGCGGACGGCGAGACGATCGACTTGTGATCCGCGGCGGATAAGCGGCGGACTCCCGCAGAAAAGGCACGCACTGCGCGTGGAGGAGGAGGGCATGGTTTCGATTCCGGATGATGCCAGAGGGAGATGCCCCGGCTTGACCATAGGGCTTCTCCGCGTCAAGACTTCGGCGAACCGGTACCTGAATACGCGGCTCGACGAGGAATGCAGCGCGCTGGAATCCGTGCTGCGGGAACGTTTCGGGTCGACGGGGAAGGGGGATATGGCGGAGCTCCCCGTCATGAGTGAGTATGTCCGCTACTACCGCGGTTTCGACAAGACCTACCAGCTCCTCCTTCAGCTGGAGTCGGTCGCCGCGAAGGGGAGACCGATCCCGCGCATCACTCCCCTCGTGCAGGCCATGTTCATGGCCGAGATGAAGAACTTCTTCCTCACCGCGGGACACGACACGGCCACGTTGGACGGTCCGCTTTGCCTGAGGTTCGCGGACGGCACGGAGAGGTACACGACACTCGCGGGTCCGGAGAAAACGGTTCAGGAAGGCGACCTCTGTATCGCGGATCGCGCGGGGATCGTGTCATGCGTCATCTACGGTCCGGACAGCCGAACGCGGATAGGACCGGAAACCACCGAGGCGCTGTATACCGTGTACGCCCCGTTCCACGCGGATTCGGGGATGATCCTCTCCCACCTGAACGACATCGCGCGCTTCATCAGACTGAACGACAAAGACGCGCAAACCGCGGAACCGGAGCTAATCCGGTAAGCGTCTCAGATGCAGATCCTGCGGAGGGGCTACCGGGTTCGTCGTGGGTTCATAGGTCACGACGCCGGACGTGAGGCCTCCCAGGCGATGAGAGCCCGCTTCCTCGCGGTTCCCCACCGGTAGCCCCCGATCTCGCCCGACGCGCGGATGACCCGGTGGCAGGGGATGATTACGGCCAGCCTGTTCTCTCCCAGCGCGCTTCCGACCGCGCGTACCGCTCCGGGTGAATCGGCCATTTCGGCCAGTCTCCCGTACGAGACGAGACGGCCCCTCGGGATTCCCAGCAACGCCTGCCACACCTTGACCTGGAAATTCGTTCCCCGGAGAAGGACGCGAACGCTCCCGCTCTGTCCGCCAGTTGTTTCGACGCAGCCTGCCTCAGGTCCGGTTGGCCGTCCGGCCGCATCTCCGGCAGGCGGAAGTCCCGGAAAAATCGCCGCAAGGACGCCGGC
>CAZPZF010000401.1:0-1816 GCA_964590705.1 uncultured Spirochaetales bacterium
ATACTCTGACAGCAAGCCCACCTGTTGAAACGGAAAAGGCTCGCCCTATTGGCGAGCCTTTTCTATTGAGAAATGAACTCTTACTGTATCTTTCCGATTCGCGCCAGCCCTTACCAGGTTCGCTCTAGCTCATACCGGGGCTTCGCGCGCCATCGATCCGCAAACACGCTCCGGTCCGCTTCGTCTTTCAGCTCCTCGCTTCTCTCCTCCTGTCGGAGGACCACTTTGTCCAGGCGAACCAGATGGCCAAAGCCATGCATAGGATCATGAAGACTGTGAATGCGACAGGGATCCAAGGCGGTCCCTTGAGCCTCTCGAAAAGGTAGGTCAGGAAGCCGGGCACCCATTCGGGAACGGGGATCCGCTCCTTGCCGGAGAAAGCAAGAGACACGCCGACCCACGCGATGTTCCCGACGAACGCACCGAGATAGAAATAAGACACCGCGACGTAGAGGAATTCGACCACCCGGAAGGGGATCCACGCAGGACTAGGGTTCTTGCGTGACGCCTTTGCGAGTATCCTGATGATCACATAGACGATCACGCTTCCCAGCAGCGCAACGATCAGGGGCATCCGTTCGGCGACCGTTTTCCCGAAGAGGAGCTTGTCTCCGATCCCTAGACTCACCGCGAGCTTCGAAACCGCGGCTCCCCATGCCGGGATGTGTTTGACCATGAGCTCCCGTGCCACGAACATCACCATGAAAATGGGAAAGTAGGCGATAAAGAACATAAAGATGATACTGAGGAGCCCTTGCGATTCGGAGCCACCTCCCATCCCCTTCACCCGAAACTCAGCTCCGCAGTTCGAACAGACTCCTGTTTCACCGCTCCTGTAGTGCCCTTGGATCGTCATCCCGCAATTTGGACATTTCATGTTTCCATCCTCACCGTATCTCCATTTTGCCACGTATCCTCAGGAAAGAGGTAAAAATCCTTGAAAACGTACATCGTCTGTCTCTCCCGGTCGATGGCGAACAGCAGATCCTCTTTCCGTCCAAATTCGAGACGCGGAGTTCTATATTCGCCTTCCACATGGACATAGATATTGTCGTTGAACCGGAGCGCAATGACAGGACTTCCCCCCGTGATACGCCGTGCGGACGCGATGTCCCCTTTGTTTGGAGCAGCGCCCGCCATGAGAGTGAAATACGCCGGCTGTGGGGTCGGGATATATATGATGGCTCCGTCGTCGTACTGCTTGATAGATCCGTCGACCATTTCCCTGCCCGTATGCCAGAGCAGACAATACTCCCCCTCATTCCTGTAAAGAATAGCATCTTCCGTCGCTCGGGCTGCAGCTCCCGTTCCGTCGCCCGCTTCGAGCTCCAATACATCACGGAAGGCGCAGTCAAGGCCCAGGCTGTCCGAGTGGACAAAGATGTCCGAATCCATCGTCGTCAAGAGGGCATCTTCCGTTGAAAGCCCCTCGTGAAGATAAAGGAAGGATCCGTCGGAAGCCCTGACGAGTAGGTCGGGTTCCGCCCCCTCGATCTCCTCGGGAGCTGCGAAACCGATTGGAGTCATATCGACCCATCCTGGCACACGGAGGTAGGTTTTCATATCACCAAGGTAGATCCACAAGTCGTCCTCGAAAACGCTCATGACACTGTGCTGAGTCATGTCGTTTCCCTTGACAATAATCTGACCACCGTCCTCATGTTTAACGAAGAGATGCTCAATTCCGCGCCAGAGAAACTGTGCATTGCGCTCTTGATCGTCTTGTACGGAGGAATAATCCTCGAGGTAATAGTAGGCCATGTCCCCTATGTGTCAACATAGATGACGCCTCTCTTTAGAGGGAAGGAGTCATCAG
>CAZPZF010000402.1:0-1810 GCA_964590705.1 uncultured Spirochaetales bacterium
GCGAGGAGCGCTGATTTGAAAGCACTGATCCTTGCCCAGGGGGGGAGGCAACACGCCCTTGCCTGGAAATTCGCCAAGAGTCACAGGATCACGGGCCTCTATACGGCGCCGGGAAACGCGGGCACGCTATGCTGCGGCGAAAACATCGCGGACATCAACTGCGAGGATCCCAAGGCCGTCCTCGAGATCTGCCGGGAAAAGGAAATCGACCTCGTCTTTGTGGGTCCGGAAGGACCTCTTGCCGCGGGCGTTGTCGACATCCTTACGGACGCAGGAATCGCAGCGATCGGTCCGCCTAAGAGGAGCGCGGTCCTGGAATCGAGTAAGGTCTTTTCCAAACAATTCATGCAGCGCCACAGGATCCCCACCGCGAGATCGAAGGAGTTCTCCTCAAAGAAGGATTACACGGCGTACCTCCGGAAATTCGCAGGCTCAAAGATCGTCGTCAAGAAGAACGGGCTCGCGGCCGGCAAGGGAGTGCTGGAATCCGACGACAGAGACGCCCTCCACGCCTTCGGAGAGCGGATCCTCGAAAGCGATTCCCTCCTCGTGGAAGAGTACCTCAAAGGCTATGAAATCACCGTCCTCGCCCTCACCGACGGAAAGAACTGGACGGTGATGCCCCCGTGCGCCGACTTCAAGAAATCCCTCGACAACGACCTGGGCATGAACTCCGGCGGGATGGGGGCAATTTGTCCGGTTCCCGTCGTCAATGCCCAACTCATGGCAGCCATCGAAAAAACGATTATAAAACCGACCTTCGACGGCCTGGCGAAGGAACGGCTCTCCTACAAGGGGATTCTCTACTTCGGCCTCATGATCACGAAAAACGGCCCGAAACTCCTGGAGTACAACGTGCGTTTCGGAGATCCCGAGGCGCAGGTCCTGCTTCCTCTCGTCGAAACGGATTTCGGCAATATCTGCCACGCCCTGCAGGCGGGAAAACTAGCGGAGACGACGATCACCTATTTCAATGACTTCGCCCTGGGTGTCGTCATGGCCAGCGCCGGATATCCAGGAGACTTCGAAACCGGAAAAGCGGTCACCGTTTCGGGGAACCCGCAGGAGAAGCAGGGACTCATCTTCCATTCCGCCACAACGGTCGACAAGGACGGGACGATACGGACCGGCGGGGGCCGCTGTTTCACGGTCGTTGGTTTCGGCGACAATCTCGTCTCGGCCAACAAGAGGGCTTACGAGACGGTCAATATGGTGCGATACGAGGGAGCGTACTTCCGAACTGATATCGGTCAGAGATTCTTCATGGATGGGGCGGAATGAGGCGTGTCCTCCTCCTGATCGGTTCCGAATCGGATAGAGAGGCAATCTCCCCCGCGTGCGCGTTGCTGGAGGAAAAGGGAATACCCTACAACCTCCGGGTTTTCTCGGCTCACCGGAACCTTCCCGAACTCATCGCCTTCCTCGCCGAGCATGAATCCGAATATAGTCTCATCATCGCTGCCGCGGGACTGGCGGCCGCTCTGCCGGGAGTTGTCGCCGCACTCGTGAAACTCCCCGTCATCGGCGTACCACTCGTCAGCGGGCCCCTTTCCGGTATGGACGCGCTCCTATCCATCCTCCAGCTCCCGAAAGGGGTTCCGGTTGCTACCATGGGGATCGGGAAGCAGGGAGTAGTGAACGCGGTCCTGCTTGCGGAGCGGATCCTCGGACCTCTTGCGCCGTAGACCGCGGACCTCGGCTATCCAGCCCGCTCCTGTCTTCGCCTTTCGTAGAGGATGATTCCCGCGGAAACAGAAACATTCAGGGAATCGATATGCCCGGAAGTGGGGATTCTAACCAGTCGATCGCA
>CAZPZF010000403.1:0-1771 GCA_964590705.1 uncultured Spirochaetales bacterium
AGGAAATTGAGGACGTGCTCCAGGACCTCCGGCGCGGCCGGATCGATTGCATCGTTCAAGTTCGGATGCTCGGTGAGGGATTTGACCATCCGAACTTGAGCGTTGCCGCCATCTTCCAGCCCTTCCGGTCGCTGTCGACCTATGTCCAGTTTATCGGAAGAGTCATGCGGGTGATCCACCAGAACAATCCTCAGCACCCGGACAACCGGGGCGTGGCGGTCTCCCACGTGGGGCTGAACATCGACCGCCATTGGGATGATTTCCGGCGGATCGACCAGGAGGACCAGGAACTCATCCAAGGCTGGCTTGAAGCTGGCGACGAGCGACCTCCGGCCGATGAGCCGGGCCGCCGGCGACGCCTGACGCCGGACATGGTGGTGCAGAACGAGATCATCAGCCACTTCATCGAGCAGGAATACCTCGACCCGATGGATGACGCTGTGATCGACGACCTCGTCCAGGAATTCCGAAGGCGCGGTCTCGACCCCGAGGCCCTTGGGCTTTCCCGCGAAAATCTCCGCCAGCGCCTCATTCAGGCTCGGACCCGCGAGAGTATGGAGCCCCGGGAAATACCGGTCACGCCCCAACGACGACGACAGGAGGCCCGGCGAAGGCTCAACGAGCGCTCCCGTGCCCTGGCCAGCAGAATCCTGAACGCCCTCGGCGCGTCCATCAACGGCCGCAACATCGTGCTGGCTTACCCAGAGCTGCGAAGCGCCAACAACTATGCGGCGGTCATCATGATCGTGAATGGGGCCGTCAACGAGCGGCTCGAAGCGGACGGCGGAACCCGCGGTGAAATCCCACTCGAGCGACTGGAGGAGGTTTTGGACCAGATTGACCAGATCGGGGATGCCGTCCAGGCCCAAATCCAGGAGCGCCTTTCAAGGAGATGACCGATGCCCAAGCTGAAACGCCTTCTCGTATCCGCCTGCTTCGAAACTGCCCAGCGGCGGAGACACTGCTCGCGGAACCAGGAGCACGTTATCTGCCAGGGCGACAAATGCTTGGTCATTAAGGAGAACATGTCGAAGAACAACTACTGCATGGAATGCGCAGCGTTGATTCTGCAGAAGGCCCGAGAAGAGCTTGAGGGATTGGCGCACGAAATGAGGGCGGCAGTAGCATCTTCCCCTGATGGGTCCTGAAACGGGAATGGCACATGGCAGACCAATTCAATGATCAACATACCCAAGCCGCCATCTCGAAGCTATTAGGCGAGGTGGCCAAACAGCTTACCCTTTTTCTTGAGAAGGTGCTGCCAACCCTCTTTGCAGATTGGTGGAAGGAAGCCGTCCTTAATGGCCTGTCGTTTCAGCAACGTCGGCGGATGGAGCAACGGGGCATAGCATCCCTGGGTGCTCTGGACCTCGCCGCGCTGCTTCGAGTGCTCGATCAGAACTGGTATCAGATTTCTTATAAACTCGGCCGGACGTCAGAATCGCGGCAGTTCGGCAAGGAGATGCAAACGATCCGCAACCGGTGGGCCCATGTGACCACTGAAGGCTTCCCCCTCGACGATGTATACCGCGACCTTGACACACTCCAGCGTTTTGCCGTGGTGATCGAAGCGAATGAAGCATTGATTCAAGAGGTACGATCCTTAAAGACGTCACTCCTTGTTAAAGAAACTGAATCGCCTTCAGAAACCGATGCGGCTGCCCCTAAGCCGCCCCAGCCAAACAAAGGGGATGGTGCCGAATTTCAACCGGGGCAGATCGTAGGTGTCCGGTCCTACCCATCTATTCGTGGCGCCGAGCTTACGGTCAAG
>CAZPZF010000404.1:0-1751 GCA_964590705.1 uncultured Spirochaetales bacterium
TGATGAGTTCTCCCCAATGCTACCTGATCTCGTTGATTTCAGGTAGCAGGGGGGGGACTATGTCTCTTCTCTGTTTAGAATTATTTGATATATGAAAGAGCCTGCTTCTTCATAGGAGCACCGCGAATCATGCACGCGAGGAGGCCAAGATGAAGATAAAACTCTCTTTCCCGGCGGCGGCTCAGACAGCCGCTTTACTGACCGAGCCGGACGACTTCCTTCGAAGGATCACCGACGCGGATCTATCCCTGCGGCTTGGGAACGGCTTCGGCGCGCCGGAAGACAGGTTCATCCGTATGGCCCGCTACCTCGACCTCATCCGAAACTCCGCGCAGGATTGGGAGGCACCGCTGTCAGAAACAGGAGAAAGCGATATATCCACGGGGGGTAAGGAGGGGGGCGTGTCTTCAATGAACGCCCGGGAAAAGGCGGAAAACTGTATATCCCGGGCGATCGAGATCCTCGGGCCTTATACGGTCCTGCTCCCCGCCGAGATAGTAGTCTGCCGCACGGACGGCACCGAGGAAATCGGGTCTGCGTATTGCAGGGCGGCGAACATCGTCGTGCTGAACCAGAAGGCATTGCAGAGGGACCCAGACCAACTGTCCCGGCTCACCGTCCATGAGCTGTTCCACATCATCAGCAGGAACAACCTACCGCTCAGGGACGCCCTGTACGCTGCCATAGGCTTTTTCCGCTCCGATGAGATCGCGCTCTGCGAGGAATTACGGGACCGGGTCATCACGAACCCGGATGCCTGCCAGATGGAATTTTCCTTCAGAACGGTATTGGCCCGCGGGGAAGGGATGGGTACGGCCGATCTGTATCCCATCCTCCTGTTCAACGCCGACAAGGACTCGAGGCAGGAGCGGGGCGGGAATCCCGAGCCTTTCAGCCTCCTCTACTATGAGCCAACCGAGCGCGGGATCCATCGGCTGGATGAGATACCGGACTTCTACGAGAGGATCGGGAAGAACACTGACTTCATCATCCACCCGGAGGAGATCCTCGCGGAGAATTTCACCATCATGCGCTGCGGGGAAGAGATCAGGACCCCGGCCGTGATCGAGTCGATCGAAAGCATCCTGAACAGGTATATCGCCGTCTGACCGGACCGGCGGTGCCGATCCGCACATTTGATTTTTTCCGGCAGTTCATTCACAATAGATGGTGCCGCGTCAGCGGCATGACCGGAAGGCGCCGGAGGAATGGTATGAAAACCGAGAGACCCCTTGATATCTACGCCAGGATACGCAGGGACGCGGTATTCAGGCTTTTCGAGGGCAGGTTCAGCGCGGACACGAGGGTCACGGTCGGTTCCGCGACCTGCGAGAACGCGGCGGGCGCCAACGAGGTTTACGCCAAACTGCGCGATCTCTTCGCGGAACGGGGGATTACCAACGTCTCCCTTTCCCGTGTCGGGTGCGCCGGAAAATGCGACATGGAGCCCGTAGTCACCGGCATCTCCCGCGGCCAGATCCCCACCAAGTACATCCTCATGGATCCCGAAAGGGCTACGCGCGTCTTCGAGGAGCATATCCTGGGCGGCAGGGTCGTTCAGGAATACTCGATGCGGCATGTGACCGGCGAGGGGGACCGCGAGCGGATCGTATGCCTCTGCGGTGGGTCGAACTGCCCACAGGGAAAGGCCCTCGAGGTGGAGAAGGCGCGGCGGGACGAGATCGAGAAGAACCGGCTTTCGGACAGGGTCGCGGTGCCCCTCTCCGCCTGCAGGGGAGTCTGCGAGGCGG
>CAZPZF010000405.1:0-1711 GCA_964590705.1 uncultured Spirochaetales bacterium
TCTGGTTCGCTGCTAGGGAAACGGAACCGAGCCTGGTGATGAGCGCGGTGTAGAACACGATCGACAACCTATAATATAAAAAATGGAGCGCCACCTTCATTCCCTCCCGGAGGACGAGGGGGATTTCCCCGCATAGACCCGGGCCGTGGATCGGTTTTCGGCCCGCTTCCGCCTGGCTCTCCGTCTCTGCGTGGGAACGGTCGTTTCCATTCTTCCTCATGACGCGCGCAAGAAGGATCGTCATGCCGATCAGCGCGACCACTTCCGAAATGAAGGTGGACAGCCCCGCGCCCTTCGTGCCCATGGGCCTGAATCCCAGCTTTCCGAAGATGAAGACGTAGTTTCCCACGATGTTGACAAGATGGCTTCCCATCTTGATGAACATCGGGGTCTTCGTGTTCCCCGTCGCCTTTACCGCGCTTTCCATGGCCATGCCGAACATCCAGGCCGGGAAGCCGAGCATGCGGAATTGGAAGTACCTGACCCCCTGTTCCACGACGTTGTCGGCCGCGCCCATCGCCTGGTAGAGGAATCGGGAAACCATGGCGGGAAAGAGGGCGAATCCGGCGCTCAGCACGACGCTCAGGATCAGTCCCGCGGCCGCACGCCTGGAAACCGCCCCACGGTCGCTGCGGCCACAACTCTGACCCCAGAGGTAGAGGACGGCGACGGCCGGACCGCCGAAGAGCACGGACAGGTTCCAGAAGAGGGTCCCCCCCATGCCGACCGCGGCGATCGCCTCCGGGGAGATGGATCCGACCATCATCAGGTCGATCACCCCGGTGAGGGTGAAGGAGGCCTGGGAGAGGAGGGCCGGTGCTGCCAGTCTGAGGATCGGGGCTTTCGGCTCGCTCCGCTTCCCGGTTCTGCTCCGGGCTCCGTTTTGAAGGCTTTTGTCCGCGACCGGCCGCCCTGAGGGAAGCTGGCCAGCGCCGTTGAAGCTGTTTTCTTCAGCCATGCCTCAGGCCACCACGAGCGGTACGAGCCGCTCCTCCGGAAGATCTCCCCCGTGCTCGCCCATGTGAGGCGCCTTCTGCGCCCCCGGGCTGGAGTCCGCAGAGTCCTCCCAGAGGAGGAGGCTCCTTCCTCTGGCTGCGCAGAGATAGGTTCCCAGGTTTCGTTCCGCTTGGGGAGAGAAGGATGCCGCGCCGAATCTCACCGCCGCCTCTTTCGAAGCCGCTGGGAGCAGGTCGAAGAACTCCCCGAAAGCATCGGTGAAAAGCGCGGAGAAACGCTCCTCCTTTCCCGGTTTCACGAGCAGCTGAGCGGCCCGCGGTTCCCCAAAAGGAGGGGTTAAGAGGAATTTTGCGGCCGGG
Source organism: uncultured Spirochaetales bacterium (assembly GCA_964590705.1). Lineage (GTDB taxonomy): Bacteria > Spirochaetota > Spirochaetia > CAZPZF01 > CAZPZF01 > CAZPZF01. The sequence goes on from CAZPZF010000405.1 coordinate 1,317, forward strand.
TGATCTGGGTTGAAAGCGTGCCTGTCGGCATCCGCCACATCGTACTGCCCGTGATCCGCGGTAATGATCAGGCGGGTCTCTTTGTCCAGAGAGCGGCGAAGCCGAGACAGTTCCCCGTCGATCTCCGTGAGCAGGGCGAGAGATGATGCGTGCCCCGGCCCTACCTCGTGGCAGCGCGCATCCAGATCCCAGAGATAAAAGAAGAGGTATCCTCTGTCCATCAGCTTCCGTTCCTCGGCGATCAACAGGTCGACAGCTCCGGCGATCGAGGGGTAGCCTGCCGTCGGCGATGGGCCGCAGAGATACCGGGCAAAGGGGGAACCGAGCAGGATCCGCGGAATGACGGTGAAGGAGGGGATGCGGAGGGACGGGATCAGGGAAGGGAAGGGCCAGAC
>CAZPZF010000406.1:0-1708 GCA_964590705.1 uncultured Spirochaetales bacterium
GCCAGGGAGGTGCGCGGAGCGTCGCGGTGGCGGCAGGCTCGCTCATAGCCAGCCCGAAGGGGATCCCCCATGGGGCTCTGAATTCTGGAAACGGGCCGCTTCGCCTTCTCGTGATCAAACTGCCGGAGTGACCGGCCATACCGCGCCAAGCCTCGATCCCCCCGGTCACCCGCCTCCCCCACGATTTGCGGAAAAAGCGTGTTCTCCCCCGATTTCCGGGGTATAATGGTGAGCAACACCGAAGGGGGAGGTACTGTCATGTCCGGGGAGAAGAGGGTACATCCGCGATTCACGATTTCCCAATTTATATCCGTCTCGTACGACGGCGAAAGCTTCATGCGGGTAACCGCGGAGGACATCAGCCAAGGAGGAATGAGCTGTTCGTCGCTTGAGCCGGTTGACCCGATGACCGGGGTTTTCCTCATGCTCTCCATTCCTACAAGGGGGGGCGACCATATCCTGAAGACCGAGGGAAAGGTGCTTCACTGCCAGAAGAAGGATGGCCGCTACCTGCTCGGGGTCAAATTCCAGGATCTGTTTGAAAGCGACAAACAGGCCCTGACCGAGTACCTCTCCCTGCTTGCCGAGGGCTGACCGAGGGAAGCCCTCTCATCCAGATCGCCGTGACGGAGGACCACGATGGCGGAAGAAAAACGAAAACACCCGAGATTCACCGTTTCACAGTTCATCTCGATCTCGTTTGACCGTGAAAACTTCGTGCAGGTCACCGCGGAAGACATCAGCCAGGGCGGAATGCGATGCAGGACGACGGAGCCGGTCGATCCCCTAACGAGGGTCTTCCTCATGGTGACTTTCCCGACGGGAAGCGGAGATCATGTGCTCCGCACGGAGGGGATGGTCGTTCACGCGCAGAAGGAGGGGGATGACTACCGCCTCGGCGTCCAGTTCATGGATCTGGCGGAGGATGACAGACGCGCCCTGGCGAACTACCTCTCGCTCCTCCCCGAAACCTGAGCTGACGTCGCAGTCAGGGATCGTTCCAATCAGAGAGCGGCAAGCGCTTCGTGGTTCACGACATCCTCGGGGATCCCCGTCACGATGATCCGCGCGAGATCCTCGGAAGCGATGAAACCCCTGTCCCTGACGCCGGCCAGAAACGCGAGCAGATCGTCGAAGAATCCCCCCATGTTGAGGAGGAATATCGGCTTGCCCTGGAAACCCAGCTGGGTGAGGGCCAGCAGCTCGAAGAATTCGTCAAGGGTGCCGAAACCACCGGGGAGCACGCAGAAGGCGTCCGCGCTTTCGAACATCATGGCCTTGCGCCTGCTCATGGAATCTACTGTGATGAGCCTGCTGATCTTCCGGTGCGGGACCTCCCTGGCCATGAAGTCCGGGATGATTCCGACGACGTCCCCGCCGTTTTCCATGACCGCCGTCGAAAGAACGCCCATGAGGCCCACGTTTCCGCCCCCATACACAATCCCGATCCCCCGCTCCGCGAGAATCGCGCCGAATCTCGCGGCATCCCGCGCGTAGGCAGGATCGGTTCCGTTCCTCGATCCGCAGAATACCCCCAGCCGTTTCATGCGTATGGATTCTTGCAGAAAGAGCCGGGAATGTCTACGGAGACATCAGCCTTCTCAAATTGCCTTTTTTCAGAACTCCGCGCCTTTTCGCTTGACAAACTAACCCAGAATAGGCTATACCTGCGAAAATCGCATTCGAGGGTAGTGATGAAACGACACCG
>CAZPZF010000407.1:0-1685 GCA_964590705.1 uncultured Spirochaetales bacterium
GGAGATGCCGTTGTGATACTATCCCCGGGAGGTGATTGAATTGCAGCCCAGAAGTACATCAGGAATATCGGCATCATGGCCCATATCGACGCGGGCAAGACGACCACGACCGAACGGATCCTCTTCTATACCGGAAAGAGCCACAAAATAGGCGAAGTCGACGACGGCGAAGCCACCATGGACTGGATGGAACAGGAACAGGATCGAGGAATCACGATAACCGCTGCCGCCACGACCTGCTTCTGGCGTGGAATCCAGATCAACATCATAGACACCCCCGGCCATGTCGATTTCACCGCCGAGGTTGAACGTTCGCTGCGGGTTCTCGACGGCGCTGTCGCGAGCTTCTGCGCCGTAGGGGGCGTGGAACCCCAGTCGGAGACGGTCTGGCACCAGGCGGACCGGTACAAGGTTCCCCGCGTCGCCTATGTCAACAAGCTCGATCGCATCGGAGCCGACTTCACCGGGGTTGTCGACGAGATTTCGAAAAAACTCGGCGCTGTTCCCCTTGTCCTGCAGCTTCCGATAGGCGCCGAATCCTCCTTTAAGGGAATCATCGATCTCATCGCACTGGAAGAACTCTTCTGGAACCAGGAAACTCTCGGTATGGAGATCATCCGTCAGCCTATCTCACCGGAACGCCGCGATGAAGCCGCACGGTATCGGGAGAGACTCATCGACACCCTTTCCACATTCTCGGAGGAGATGACCGATCTCTTCCTCTCCGGATCGGAGATACCCGTCGATCTTATCAAGCGGACGATCAGGAAAGCCACCATCGAACGGAGCCTTGTGCCCGTTCTCTGCGGGGCGTCCCTCAAGAATGCGGGAGTCCAACCTCTTCTCGATGCCGTGGTTGACTACCTTCCCTGCCCCACGGATCTTCCCCCCGCCATCGGGCATCACGCGAAGCACGACAAGGATGTTGAGATAGAAAGCGATCCCGCAGGGCAGCCCCTCGCTCTCGTTTTCAAGATCTTCAACGACAGGGACGCCGGCCCGCTCAACTTCGTCCGCGTCTACTCAGGTACCTTCCGTAAAGGATCCGTGGTCTTCAACATGAACAAGGGAAAGCGCGAGCGAATCAACAGGATCCTCCGTATGCATTCGAACCGTTCCGAGAATCTCGACACCGTATCCGCGGGGGATATCGCGGTTTTCGTCGGCATGAAAGTTTCGCAGACAGGCGACACTCTCGGTTCCGAAGGGCATCAGGTACTCCTCGAGCGGATGAGCTTTCCCGTTCCCGTCATCTTCGTGGCCATCGAACCGAAGACTCTCTCGGATCGGGACAAGCTGAAAAACACGCTGGACATTCTCCAACGAGAAGACCCGACTTTCACCGTTACGGATAACGAGGAAACGGGCCAGTTGATCATCGCGGGCATGGGAGAGCTGCATCTCGATGTTCTCGTCACACGGATTCTCAAGGAATTTGGAACCGACGCGAACATCGGGAAACCGCAGGTTTCCTTCAAGGAATCGATCTCGCAGGAGGCCGTCCATACCGAGAAGTACCACCGCGTTCTCGCGGGGAAAGAACATACCGCAGAGATCACGTTGCGGGTGAAACCAGCGGAACGGGGCGAGGGAAACAGCTTCCACAGCGAACTTAACCCCGACCTCCTTCCGTCTGACCTGGTCGAGGCCGTTGCGCGGGGCGTACGAAACGCTTTCAGTACGGG
>CAZPZF010000408.1:0-1677 GCA_964590705.1 uncultured Spirochaetales bacterium
CCCGCTGGAGAAGGTTCAGGGGAAGCTCCCCGATTTTCGCCTCAGGGGAGACCCGTATCCCGTAAGCCGAGGCCAGGGTATTGATCTCAGCCTCGGCCTTCTTTTTGCTCAGGAATATCCCGGCCCTCCGCGGCTCGCTGCCCAAGACGATGCTTTCCCATACGGTGAGGGAGGGGATGAGTTTCAGCCTCTGATGCACCATCCCGATGCCTATGATGCGGGCATCGTGGGGCGAGCGGATGAGGGCCTCCTTGCCGTCGATGAGTATCCTCCCGCTGTCTTTCTGTACGAGCCCGGAGAGTATGTGCATGAGTGTGGATTTGCCCGTGCCGTTTTCTCCCAGGATGCAGTGGATCTCTCCCCCGTAGGCCTCGAAGCTGATGTTTCTGTTCGCCGTGACTCCGCTTTCCCTGAAGGTCTTGGTTATCCCCTCCATGCGGACACGTGGCTCCCCGTTCATGCTCTTCCCGAAGGCTTTTCCCGGGATCAGAATCCGGGCATGGGCATCGAGAGTTTCCCCGTGGCCATCTCGTCGTACAGAGCTCTCTGAGCCTTCCGTACGCCCTCAGGCACATGCTGCGAGAAAAGCTCGTCATCGAAGGCGAAGCCCACGTAGCCGTCTTTTACCCCGACGACATCGGCAGTACCGAAGGGAAGACGCCCCTCGAGCGCAGCTTTGGTCTTCTCGTAGGCCGCCTTTTCCTGCCTGATTTCCGTGCACCCTATGATGACTCCCGGGGCCTGCTTATAGGCGTTCATGTCGAACCAGAGGACGTAGGTCCCCCGCTTCTTCGCCTCCGAGACGACCCCCTCGTTGGCCCCGCCGGCTATGGTCAGGATGACCCGGACCCCTGAGTCGTACATGCTCGACGCAAGCTCCGCTCCCTTTGTCGCGTCGTACCAGTTGCCCACCACCCTGAAATCCACGCGCGCGTTCTTGTTCGCTTTGAGGAGCCCGAGCTCGAAGCCGGGCCGTATCGCCTTGTTCATATCCGGGTATTCCTGCCCCGCGATGAGCCCCACGACTGGAGCCTCCGCAGCCTTGTCCTTGACCATCTGCGTGGCCGCCAGTCCCGCAAAGTGGCCCGCGAGAAAGGCCTGTTCCATCTGATTGAACCTGAATGTGTAGATGTTCGGAATACCGGGAAGATGCCCGTCGAGGACGATGAACTTCTGCTCGGGATAGAGTTCGGCCACCTTCTTGCAGAGCTCGGGCATCGCCGGGTTCGATGTGACGATGAACTCGTAGGCCTTGGTCGCGGCTACAGCGGTGAGGCGTTCCTGCCACTCGCCCTGGTTCGTCCCTGCCTCTATGACCTGGGCCTTGGCTCCCTTGACCTCTGATACCGCCTTTTGGGCCCCGGAAACGAGCATCTCATAGGTAGGGCTTCCTGCCGCCACGCCCGGTATAAAGATCGCTACCGAGCCCTTTGCCGCGGTCGTTCCGGAGCTCTTCCCGCTTTTTGAGCAGGAAACGAGACTTACAAGAAGAGTCGCCGCACAGGCCAGGAGAAGAAGCCGCTTTTTCATACTTCCTCCTTACTGTGTCATCCCGGAGGAGGCTTTTGTATACGGCTTGAGAGTATGGGAGAAAAAAACGGCACGGCGAAGCGAAAAAGCCCTTCTTCTCCCATCCAGACTTTCACTGTCGGTAACGGAATTCCACCGTCTCCACCC
>CAZPZF010000409.1:0-1672 GCA_964590705.1 uncultured Spirochaetales bacterium
TCATTACTATGTGTAGTAAGAAAAATCTGGCGTCCCTTCTTTCGCTGATTCCGATGAATCATTTCCGGAAGTTTCTTTATTATCGCTCCGTTCAATGATAACTCCGGTTCCTCTAGCAGAAGCAAACCGTCGCTTTCCAGCAGCGCCCAGAATAAACCAATCAATCGGAGAGTTCCGTCAGAAAGCTGATCTTCTCTTTGCTTTGCACCTGCAGGCCGCCAATGCTTGTATCGCACCTCGAGATGAGGCTTTCCACTCTCCTCAGTATACTCGAGATTGCTCAATTGAGGAACAGCGATGCGCAGAGCTTCTTCAATAATTCTGAGCAGCTGTTCCCGTCTTTTCTTGCCGACCATGGATATCTTTTCAAGGAAACCCTTTCCAAAGGGATCTTCAGTGAGGTCCGCGCCCGCAAAGGCCATCGGAAATTTCAACAGCTGAGGAACAAGATGCAGATATTGAACTTTTTCCAGATATCGAACCAAATTGCGGAAGTCCTTGTTCATATTAATCTGTTCAAGAAAAGTTTGTGTTTCGCGTTCAGGATCGACTTTATCTTCCTCATCTGGTCTTTCAAAAAGAAAGATTTCATTTTTCTTTACGGATTCCCCCTTAACTAATGGTCTCTTCAGACTCTGAGATTCCTGAGTCATCGACAGAGAATAGGTCCATATATCTCCGTTATCTTCGAATCTCAACACAATCGACACGTCCGACTTTCCGCGTGCAGCCAAACACCGAATCCTCGATAAACCTCCTCGTTCTTCGACTGCTTTCTGCAAGCCACCTCCTGGTTTTGCGATGTCAGGCATAAATCGAAAAACATCAAGAAGATTAGATTTCCCTGAAGCATTTGGTCCCACCAGAAACATCCGTCCGCTTAAATCAATATTTACGGTTCGAAAATTTTTCCAATTTTCGAGTTCAATGTGAGTTACTGTCACGACAATCCCCCTTGATCAACCGTTAAACAGGAAATTCTCTGAATCTTCATAATAAACCTTATTCGACAATTCTGCAAAGATACAAAAAAGGCGGGTTCCCCCGCCTTTTTTCTTCAAAAATCATCACGAAAGTCGAATTGATCGGTCCTCGCTCATCCCATCTTGAATCCCGAGATGAAGTTCTTGCCCTGCCACTTGTTCATAGCGTACACGATGACGAAGACCGTGACGATGAGAAGCACCGATAGAGCGCTCGCCTCGCCGAATTTTCCGTCCGCTACCGCCCCGTAGATCTGAATCGGAACCGTCCTCGTTTTCGCCGAATAGAGAAGGATCGTGGTGGAGAGCTCCTGCAGGAGGGTCGTGAAGGTAAGGATCATGCCGGTGAACACGCCGGGCAGGATGAGCGGCAGGCTTACCTTCCTGAAGGTAGAGAGCCAGTGCGCCCCGCTGATGAGGGAGGCCTCCTCAAGTGTCGGGTTGAGCTGAGTTAGGCTCGCCACGACCGAACGGTACACATAGGGAGTACGTCTCACCACATAGGCGATGATGATGATGGCGAAGGAGCCGCGCAGGGCAAGGAAGCCTCCGCCGAAGGTGGCGAGAATGGCCACAGCCACGACCGTTCCAGGAAGGATGAAGGGAGCCATCACGGCGAAGTCGAGGATGATGGCACCCTTCGGTTTCCTCCGTTCCGTGATGTAGGCGATGATGCAGCCGAGGACCCC
>CAZPZF010000410.1:0-1652 GCA_964590705.1 uncultured Spirochaetales bacterium
ACTGCTGGCCATCATCATGGAATACCTCAAGAGCGCGCAGTATGAGGCGTCTCTCCAGCTTACGGAGGGAAACACGGAAAAGGAACTGGCGATCTTGCAGAACTTCGTCTCGGGCAGGGTCTCGGGAATCATCTCCGTCCATCCCCAGCTTGCCGCCCACACATACTACGTAAAAGCGAAGGGCTTACCGCTCGTATTCTGCGGACACATGCTCCCAGACAGGGGTGACGCCACAACCATATCGCTCAACTATGACAAGACACTCACCGAAGCGGCAGATTATCTCTCAAGCCGCGGATACACGGATATATACCTTTTGTCCGACGACCGGATATTCCCGGGAACATCCATAACGGAATACCTCATCAAACACCTTGAAGGGACCGCAAAATTCCACGCTGTCTCTGCGAGCAAGGAAAAAATCTTTTCCATCTTCTACCGGATCTTCCTGAAAAACAGCGGGAAGATAGGCATCATCTCGCTGTGCCAGACCTATATCGATGTTGTGCGCGAGGCTGCCGCCATGCTCGGGAAACAGGCGGACGACACCATCTCGATTATCGCGTTCAAGGGCGAATCATGGTGCCAGTACGGGGAACAGCTCCTGCCGTGCATAGAGTATCCCGGGAAAAAGATGGGAGAAACGGTGGTCTCGCTCCTGCTTAAGCAGATCGAGGCCGGAAAGATCTGGGAACCCGTACGAAAAGACTTCTCCTGTTCTTTCAGGCAACTACCCAAACACACGCAGCATACGGGACTCGACGAGCTCACCATCCTCGCTCTCGACAGCCCGGCCGGGTATGCCCTTGAGAGCATGAGGCCCTTCTTTCTGCGCATGTTCGGCACAAGCATCAATGTCAAGCTTTTACCCTATGAGGAATTATATCGAACCTCCTTCTCAGCCCTGAAAGCGGGAAGGGTTGATTTTGACATCACGATGGTCTACCTGACCTGGCTCTCCGAGTTCTCCGAAATGGGGGGACTCCTCCCGATCACCGGCTTCATAGAATCGGAACATGTGACCCTCCCCGCCTTTATCGACAACCTCCTCGACGAGTACGGATCGCACCACGGTACGCTGTACGGCCTTCCGTGCATGCCCGGGACGCAGTTACTGTTTTTTCGAAAAGATATTTTCGACGACCGTGAGGTCCGAAGAAATTTCCGGAAGACCTTCAACTTCGAGCTCCGCCCCCCGAAGACATGGATTGAGTTCAACAGCATCGGAAAGTTCTTTACCCGCAGCTTCAATTCCCGCTCTCCGGTAGACTTCGGTCTGACAATGGCGGCTGGGGCGACCGACTGCATAGTCTCAGAGTTCTGTCCGCGCATGTGGGCCTACGGAGGCAGAGACTTCGATGAGAAGATGAACGTCGTCATCAACAGCGCGGAGGTGCTCGCGGCGGTAAAGAACTACATGAACTCGTTCATGTACGCCCCTCCCGAGTCTCTGTCGCATCTCTGGGATGATGAAATCAAGGATTTCCAGTCGGGGAACGTTGCCATGATGGTGTTGTACGATTCGCATGCCAGTCACCTGAATTCCGCAGCGGATGCGGGATACTCGATTGGATACGGAACCATTCCGGGCGGAATCCCCACACTGGGCGGCTGGGCCCTCGCGATAAACAGGGCGACTCCCAAACCGGAGA
>CAZPZF010000411.1:0-1646 GCA_964590705.1 uncultured Spirochaetales bacterium
CCGTTGGATTCGCGCGAAGCTGAGATGAAGATCGCGGAAGCCTTCTTCGCCACCGAGACTCATGCTTCCCGTATTTCTGAACTTTCGCTGCAGGATCCCGCGACATGGAGAAAGGCGAATCTATCCATGAATTCTCCGCTGCCGGGCGCGAATATCTCCTGGAACCCGGAAAGGGGCGCCGCTCTCCTCGATTCCGTCTCGGGAAGGTCCGACTTCAAACGAAAATACGCTGCCTACGAGAGCGCAAGAAAGCGGAGAAAAACCATTCGGTCAACTCAGTGGGCCCTGCGCGGTATCGGGCTTGCCCTAGCCTGGAGCGAAACGGGATTCTTCCCTGGAGAGGAACCGGAGATGCCCTATTCAGTCACCGTACGGCTGGAGCAAGGCGAACGGGTATACGTGGCCACCTCGTTTCCGTCGAGCGCTCCCGGCATGAAGACGGTCTGGTTAAAAACGGTTGCGGAGATCCTCGGAATCACGAAGGACAGGATCACGATTCTGCAGCCGGACAGCTCGATCGTACCGGACAGCGGCCCGCAGATCATGTCTCGCGGCGTCGAGGTTGTCACGGAGCTCATCCGCAGGTGCTGCGAGGGAATCACGAAAAAACGCTTCCGCTCCCCGTTGCCCATCGAGGTGACAAGGTCGATCCGCAAGAGCAAGGGACTCGTATCATGGGCCGCGGGGGTCGTCGAAGTCGAGATTGATCCGGTAACATATTCCTGCGTAGTGAAGGGGATTTGGCTCGACGTGGACTGCGGTTCTCTCTTGGACGATCGAACAGCGGAACGCCGGACCGAAGAGGAGACGGCGCGGGCGCTTTTCTGGTGTTCCGGAAAGACAGATCCCTTCGAGGATCCGCTTGGAAACGCGATCATCGGTGTTCCTGGTTCCAGGAGACCTGTCAGCATTCAGGACATGCAAGGGGAAAAAGCCATGGATCAAGCCTGAAGCGGGACCCTTCCCCTGAGCACCATCCCATCGGCATATGTGTCAGCCGTGAGCCAAGCCACGGGCTGCTACTTCGACTCTATCCCCGTCACCCCCGGGGTGATCGCATCCTACCTGGAGGCTCTGTGAACATCGGGTTTCTTCTCAACGGAAAGCCGGTCTCGATGAATGTCCCCCCCGAACGCAGGGCGATCGACATCCTGCGCGAAAATTTCTCCCTTCTCTCGGTCCGCGGGACATGCAACCACGCGTCCTGCGGAAGATGCACGATCCTCCTCAACGGAGAGGCCGTACTGGCCTGTCTCCTACCCGCCTTCGCCCTCAAGGGAGCCTCGATTATGACGATTGAAGGGCTGCAGAAGAGCCGCGAATACCAAGACGTTAAACGGGGTTTTCGGGAGGCTGACTATCAGCCCTGCGTTTCCTGCGAAGCGGCAAGGATCCTCAGGGTTTTCGCCCTTCTGGACAAGAACCTTTCCCCATCTCCCGAAGAGATCCTCGAATCAGTCCAGGGGCTCGAATGCAGATGCGCAGACTGGGACGCGTTCATCTCAGGAGTCACCAAGGCCGCTGGACATATCAGGAGGCGCACACGTGCCCGGAAGAGATAAATCCCCCACGGTTCATATGCCCGATTCGCTGCCCTCCCTCCTCTCGACTCGAAGGGACTTCCCCGGGTCCCTCCTCCTTGCCGG
>CAZPZF010000412.1:0-1645 GCA_964590705.1 uncultured Spirochaetales bacterium
TGCGCGGTGGGTGGAACCGTTTTATCTCTCGCGTTCGGACCGGAAACGTTCACGGAACTCCTCGCCGGCGCGCACGAAGCGGATATCCTTGCCGAGGAACCCAGGGTCAACAAAAATCCGTCCCTCATGGACGCGGCCATCGGGATGTACTACCGAAACATCCTCCAGTACCCCATGATCGCCGTTTTACCGTACAGCCAAGCGCTCAGGCGTTTTCCAGCTCATCTCCAGCAGCTCGACATGGAGAGCAACGGGAAAACGGCGAACAGACGCGGAGAGTACATCACCTACCGGACCGGACCCGTCCTATTCGGAGAGCCTGGTACCAATGGGCAGCACTCCTTCTATCAGCTCCTCCACCAGGGGAGCGATATCGTGCCGATGGAGTTCATCCTCTTCCGGGAATCTCAGGGGAACTTGGACTGTGAAATAGAAGGGTCGACCAACCAAAAGAAACTCATGGCCAACTGCATCGCCCAGATAGCGGCCCTCACGACGGGCAAATCGAGCGACAATCCCAATCGTCACTTTGCCGGAGGAAGACCGTGCACCCTGCTCTTTGGCCGCAGGCTCGATGCTCGATCCCTCGGCGCTCTGCTGGCCCATTTCGAAAACAAGGTGATGTTTCAGGGATTTCTGTGGAATCTCAACTCCTTCGATCAGGAGGGGGTACAGCTGGGAAAGCTTCTCACCAAAGCCCTGCTTTCCGGCGGGGATCTGCCGCCCATCCTCTCCGCGTTCTCCGATTTAATAAAATTGTAAAAAAAGCGCCCCCAGGGAAAAGGAGGAAAACCCTGGAGGCTTAAAAAGGAGGTGCAGAAAAAAACCGTTTACAGGCTGGAACCCGACATCCGCCGGTCCATTGCCTGCAGGAACCATCCCTTCTCTGATTCCCGCCCTGCTCTCGATATAGAAACACCATTTCGAAGAGAAGGTTACAGGTATTTTCTCTTCATAGAATATATCACATACATGAAAAAAAATCAATTAGAGTTAATGGATTTTTTTATTATTTTAGATATCTGTTCTTTTTTCAAGCGTTTCAAGGATCTCCCTCGCATGATGCTCAGGTTTCACTTTCGGGAAGATCTTCAAAACATCTCCATTCTCATCGATCACCACGGTGCTGCGGACGATTCCCTCGCTGGTTCTGCCGTACATCTTCTTCTCCCCCCATGCCCCATAGGCGCGGATGACCGCTTTATCCTGATCCGATAGAAGGAAGAAGGGAAGCTCGTATTTCTTTCTGAAGACTTCATGGGATGCGACAGAGTCTGTACTGATTCCGAGCACCACGGCGTTCTTGGCCAGGATCTCATCGTAGACGTCCCTAAAGGCGCAAGCTTCCTTTGTGCATCCAGGAGTATCGTCCTTCGGGTAGAAATATACGACAACCTTCTTCCCCTTGAAGTCGGAAAGGGAAACGGTCTTCCCGTTCGAATCCGGTAGAGAAAAACCAGGGGCTTTGTCACCGATTTTCATAAAGGTACCTCCGGTATATTAGATATTCTTAATATACGGAATAGATTACTGGGAGACAAGGGTAGTGTCCGGAAGCTTATGGGGGAAGAGGTAGCATCGCGCAACGAAGCTGAATAGCTACACATGGACATACTTGGGGACATACCTGCCCGAAGGGATACCC
>CAZPZF010000413.1:0-1630 GCA_964590705.1 uncultured Spirochaetales bacterium
CCCTACAATATCGATCCGGATACCATCATGCAAATGTGAAGAAATTGACGCTTACTAAACCTCGTGCTTACCGGCATGGAGAACTACATCGGCACGGCGACGGGACAGGAAGCGTTCATCGAGTATACGGAGGAAACACTGGGCCTCTCGACTGTCCGCACCGAGTTCGAGAACTACGTTCCGGGAACCCTCATCTTTTCGATCATCATGCTCATCTATCTGGCCTCCATGACCGTGGCGCGTGAGATCGAGTCCGGAGCGTTGCGGCGCCTTCGGCTGACAGCCATGTCTTCCCTCGATCTGCTGGGCGGAATCACGCTTGCCATATCTCTCGTCGGCTCGGCCTCGATCACCCTCGCATTCGCCTCGGCGGCGCTGCTTGGTTTCCGCAGCCTGGGCCCTCTCTGGGTCGCCGTGCTTGTCGGGATGATCGCCGGCCTTTCCGTCATCGGTATCGGAATGGTGGTTGCAAGCCTCACCCGCACCGTTTCCCAGGCCTTTGTCGTCGCCAATTTCCCCATGGCACTCATGATGTTCTTCTCCGGGGCGGTCTTCCCGATACCCCAGACCAGGCTCTTCACCATCGCCGGACACGCTTTCGGCCCCTGCGATTTCCTCCCTCCGACCCACGCCGTAGCCGCGTTGAACAAGGTGCTCACCTTGGGCACGGGGCTCGATGGCATCCTGTACGAAATCGTGATACTGACGACACTCTCCGTTCTCTATTTCGCTTCGGGCGCCATTCTGTTCGGACGTCTTCATCTGAGATTGCGGTAACGTCCGGAGGCTCGATGTCGAGGCCGCGCTTCCCATGGACGACACAGTTGCAGCTTTTCTCTACTGGAAAAAGCCTTCACGGATCGCAATGCGGAGCTCCGCGCTGCAGCCGATTCGAATCTCGCATGGCGGAGGAAGCGGGCGCAGACAGAAACAGTCCCTGCCCTGTTCGATTCGCACGGAAGAATCCTGAGGCCTCCTCGGCAAGCGGGAGCCGAAAATGAGTATCTCGGTCAGAGAATTTCCTCAGGCACGCCACAGGGAAGAGTCAAGGTTCTGCATGATCCAGGAGAAAAACCGCTGCTCACTAGCGAAATCCTCGTAGCCGTAGCCCGCGCGATCGATCCGGGGTAGACCCCCCTATTCGTTCACGCGGCTGCGATCATTCTCGAGATAGGCGGGCCCACACAGCGCGGCCCGGTAGTCGCAAGGGAATACGGGAAACCCTGCGTGGCCGGAATTGAAGGGGCTGGCGGAGCCTTCAAGGACGGCGATGTGGTTTCCGTGGACGTTGACGTGGACATGGACGCGGATGGCGCGGAGGGGAGGGTTGGCATACTGGCTCGGGGAGGGGCGTCCGATCACTCTTCGGAGTAAGGGATTTTCATTCGGGTGATACCGCCAAGTCGTATCCGCATTTTACACTTTGGATCCGCTCCCTCCGGACGGTATCTTGAGGATTTTAGCTTTCTCTTCCCCACGCATGACACGAAGCCCGCCAAGCGCCAACGACTGCATCTCGTTTTCCCCGGGATATACTTTGACCGGGGCGATGAATTCCACTCGCTCACGGATCATCCGCGTGAACAGCTCCGAATACGCTACCCCGCCCGTCAGCAGGACCGCTTCTATA
>CAZPZF010000414.1:0-1622 GCA_964590705.1 uncultured Spirochaetales bacterium
GGCGAAAAAGACCAGTTCCGCCGGAAAGGCCGGCGGATCGCGCGGCGGGAAGTGAGCTGCGATTTCGACACGGTCATAGACCGAAGAGGCACCGGCTCGCTCAAATGGGACCTTGGTCCGCAGAAATGGGGAGATCCCCCGCCGCTCCCCCTTTGGGTGGCTGATATGGATTTCGCCGTAGCCCCGGAAATCACCGAAGCTCTGCGGAGACGGGTCGAGCATCCGGTCTACGGGTATCCCCTGCGCACCGAAGGATACCTGCGGAGCGTGATCGAATGGATGAGGTCCAGGCATCGCTGGGAAACGGAAACCGACTGGATCGTCCATACCCCAGGGGTCGTCTCCGCGGTCAATACCGCCGTGCTCGCGTATACCGAACCGGGGGACGGCATCGTCGTGCAGACTCCGGTCTATTATCCCTTTTTCCACGCCGTTCAGCGAAACAGGCGAAAACTCGTCGTCAACGCCCTGAAGAGGACGGGAAGCGCAGTTTCCTATGTCATGGATCTCGAAGGGCTGAGGGAGGGCATCGGACCAGATACCAGGATGCTGATCCTTTCCAGTCCCCACAATCCTGTGGGAAGGGTGTGGAGGGTGGAGGAGCTTTCTGCTCTGGCCGATATCTGCGCTGAAAGGGGAATCGTGGTCATCTCAGACGAGATCCACGCCGATCTCGTGATGCCCGGATTCCGGCATACCGTTTTCACGGAGGTTTCAGCCGCCGCCCGGGAGATCGGCGTGGTCTGTACCTCCCCGAGCAAGACCTTCAACCTGGCCGGACTCGTCACGTCGAACATCATCGTCCCGAACCCCGTTCTCCGGGAGCGTTTCTCGGATATGGTGACGAGCCTGGGTATCGGCCTTCCCAACGTCTTCGGCCTGGCCGCCTGCGAGGCCGCGTACCGTCACGGCGCTCCCTGGCTCGATTCGCTTCTCCCGTATCTGCGGGAAAATTACCTGACTCTCGCCTCGTTCACGCAGAGGCGTCTCCCCTGGATGGATGTGCTTCCCCTCGAGGGAACCTACCTTGCCTGGATGGATTGTTCGGCGCTCGGGCTTCGCGACCCAGATCTCCTCGAGTTTTTTGTCAGAGAGGCCGGCGTCTGGTGCGACGAGGGAACCAAATTCGGCTCCGGGGGGGAAGGTTTCATGCGGATGAACATCGCCTGCCCAAGGGCGACGCTCGTCCAGGCGCTCGAGAGGCTTGAAATGGCATGGGAAAAACGCAGTGCATGACAGACGCGTAACACGAACCCTTGATTTTTTCCCTTTCCCTCTGTAACTTCTTGCCGGTATTCTCGATTTTATAGTGAAACCCAACAAACAAAAACGCGTCCGCGTAAGAGGCTCGTGCGATGATTCAGATGCAAAACGTATCCAAGTGCTATGGCGATTTTCTCGCCGTCGACGATCTCTCCTTCTCCATAGGGACGGGGAGCATCACCGCTCTGCTCGGACCAAACGGGGCCGGCAAGACAACCACCATGAGGATGATGACCGGGTATTTCCCGCCGACACGGGGAACGGTGACCGTGGACGGCATCGACATCCGGAAGGATCCCCTCCTGGTGAAGCGGAGGATCGGGTATCTGCCCGAATCCGCGCCTCTGTACGGGGAGATG
>CAZPZF010000415.1:0-1621 GCA_964590705.1 uncultured Spirochaetales bacterium
ACGCCAATCCCTCCGAAGCGATCAGGAACGGTTTCGCCATGGTACCCGAAAACCGGAGAGACTCCGGCATTTTCCCGGACATGAGCATCATCGAGAACGTGAACTCGGCCAACTGGAGGGAGATCAGGGGGGTTCTCGGCGGGCTTCGCATGAGCGTCATGAGGCGCATCTGTTCCGACTCCATGAGTTCCCTCAACGTGAAAAACAGCGATCAGGGGAAAAAAATCAAGCAGCTCAGCGGGGGCAACCAGCAGAAAGTAGTCATCGCGAAATGGCTGGCCACGCACCCACGCATACTCCTTGTCGACGAGCCGACCCGCGGAATCGATGTCGGAGCCAAGGCCGAAATATTCAAGATCATCAAGGGGCTGAGAGAGGAAGGACTGTCCGTAATCATCGTTTCTTCCGAGCTTTCGGAGGTCATCTCCGAGAGCGACAGGATTCTGGTCATGAAAAATGGTTCCCTTGTCGTGACGCTCACCTCCGAGGAAGTGACAAGGGAACGCATCATACAATACGCCCTTTGATCCCGGTACGGTCAAAGGAAAGGAGGTGAAGAAAAAACGTCCGCGGGTACGGCTATCCGTACCAACTACATTCACACTCTAAAGGAGGCATATATGAAATTCAAGAGGATGCTTACCGTTTTTCTTTGCGTCATCGTCGCAAGCACGGTTTTCGCCGGGGGGAAGACAGAGCAGGCCGGCAAGAAGCTGAAGATCAGCGTTATCTACCACGATACAGGAATCGAATTCGGGCAGGTCATCAAGGCCGGAGCCCTGGCCGCGGGCAAGGAGTTCGGTATCGACGTTGAATTCGTCGGCCCCATCGGCATAAAGGTCGATGAGCAGCTGGCGGACATCGAAAACGCCATCACCAAGAACTTTGACGGGTGTGCCATATCCAATGTGAACGGAGAGGCGCTGAACCCCATGATCGATAAGGCCATAGCGGCCGGAATTCCCACAGTTACCTTTAACAGCGAGGCGGAAGGATCAAAGAGGATGGCCTTCTTCGGCCAGGACCTGGTCAATTCAGGAAGGGTGCAGGCCGGGATCGTTCAGGAATATATGGGATCGAGCGGCAAGGTTCTGATCATCACCGGCGAAGCCGCGGCCTCGTGGTCTCAGGACAGGGAAAGAGGGGTGCGCGAAGGGCTCGCGAAGTTCCCAGGCATCGAGATCGTTGGCACGGTAAGCACGGGCTGGGAAGAGCAGGCTCAGTTCGCAGCCATCGAGAACGCCATACTGGCGAATCCTGATCTCAAGGGAATCGCGTCTCTGGACGCTGCGACGACCCCGGCGCCCGGTTTGGTGCTGAAGCGTCTCAACAAAACCAATATCATCCATGTCGGCCACGATCTCGTACCCGCGACCCTCGATAATATCAAGGCCGGCGTCACGAAGGCATCTCTGAGCCAGTTTCCTTACATGCAGGGGTATCTCCCGGTAAAGGCTCTGTATGAATACCTCGTCAACAAAAAGCCCCTCGAGAGCGTAGACACGGGAATACTGCGCGTGGACGAAAAGAACATCGATGAATATCTCGACAAGTTGAAAAAGGGCGACCGGATAGGCGGATGTTATTCCAAACCCGAAGCGGGGAATCCCCCGGTGCGGGG
>CAZPZF010000416.1:0-1160 GCA_964590705.1 uncultured Spirochaetales bacterium
AGCCTGGTCTTTGCGGAAGATCGTCGGGAACCTGCCGCGCACCGAAAAGACCAGGCTCGCCACAAGGGATCCGGTCCCGCCCGTATACGATCCGAAGGAGATCTACGGGATCGTGAGCAGCGAGCTGAAGGTTCCCTACGACGTACGGGAGATCATCGCCAGGATGGTGGACGGGAGCGAGTTTCTCGAGTTCAAGGAGCTGTACGGCCCCACGCTGGTGTGCGGATGGGCGTATATCCACGGCTATCCGGTGGGAATTCTCGGCAACAACGGCGTGCTCTTCTCGGAGAGCGCGCAGAAGGGTACGCAGTTTATCCAGCTCTGCGACAAAAGGAAGATCCCGCTGGTTTTTCTCCAGAACATCAATGGATTCATCATAGGGAGCGAGTACGAACGCCACGGCATCACTAAGGACGGGCACAAGATGGTCAACGCCGTCTCGACGGCGACCGTGCCGAAGTTCACGGTGATCGTGGGGGCCTCCTTCGGCGCGGGCAATTACGCCATGTGCGGAAGGGCGTACTCGCCGCGCTTTCTGTGGATGTGGCCGAATGCGGAGATCGGCGTCATGGGCGGCGAGCAGGCCGCGGGGGTGCTCGTCACCCTCAAGAGGGACCAGCTTGCCAAGGAGGGCAAGCCCCCGATGACGGAGGAGGAGGAGAACGCGATACGTCAGCCCAACATCACGGGATCCAGAAACGAAACGAACGCATATTACAGCAGCGCGAACCTGTGGGACGACGGCATCATTGATCCGGCGGATACCAGGGACGTGCTGGGGCTCGCGATCTCGGCGTCGCTGAACGCCCCGATCCGCGACGACGTCTACGGCTACGGGATCTTCAGGATGTAGGGGGCCTGGGAGTATAACGTGTTCAAAAAGATATTGATCGCCAATCGTGGAGAGATAGCAGTCCGGATCATCGCAAGCTGCCGGGAGATGGGCGTGGCCACGGTCGCCGTCTACTCCGATGCCGACCGGCAGGCGCTGCACGCGCTGAAGGCCGACCGGGCCGTGCCACTCGGAGGTTCTCCCGCGGCCGAGAGTTATCTCAACATTGAAAAGATACTTAGGGCGGCGAAGGAAAGCGGCGCGGAGGCCGTCCATCCGGGCTACGGTTTTCTCGCGGAGAATGCGGACTTCGCGGAACGCTGCGCCG
>CAZPZF010000416.1:1170-1612 GCA_964590705.1 uncultured Spirochaetales bacterium
CGGGCGGGTCTTCCTCGGGCCTTCCGCCGGGACCATCCGCATGCTGGGCGACAAGATCGCGGCGCGGAAGACAATGATCGAAAACGGAGTGCCGGTCGTGCCTGGCAGCCTTGACGCAGGGAAGGATCCGGAGACCCTGGGTCTGGAGGCTGAAAGGATCGGTTATCCCGTACTCATCAAGGCTGCCGCGGGAGGAGGCGGGAAGGGCATGCGGATTGTTAAGGAGCCGGCGGAGTTCCGCGACGCCTGCATCTCGGCCTCGAGCGAGGCGGCCGCCGCATTCGGCAATGGCAGCGTCTATATAGAAAAATATCTCATACGACCGCGGCACATCGAGTTCCAGATCCTGGCCGATACCCACGGCAACATTGTCCACCTGGGCGAGCGGGAATGCTCCATCCAGAGCAGGCACCAGAAGATAATCGAGGCACCGCCGTCCCTC
>CAZPZF010000417.1:0-1611 GCA_964590705.1 uncultured Spirochaetales bacterium
GCGGATTTCTAGCCAGAAGCTTAGCGGCCTGTTCCCGGTTATCCTTCGTCATTTTCAAAGCTGCTTTATAGTATTCTCTTTCAGTTTGAAACAGGATCGCCTTGAGGTCTATCCCTTCCTCCGGAATATAGGGATGGGGCGGTTCCGGCATGACATCAGCGGGAATTGTACGCGATAACGATGCTGTATCTTCTTGCGGTTCGGCAGCTGATTCCTGGGAAACGCCGGTTCTCCGGTCCCAGGGCAGCAATTCCGCGTCGATGGCGCTGCCCCGCGCTCTCGCGCATAGAGACGTGACGGTGTTCTGCAGTTCCCGCACGTTGCCGGGCCAGCTATACGCGGCGAGGGCTTCCCTGCAGGCTTCGGTAAAGTATTTGTCGTCCCTGTATTTTTCGTTCCAGGATTTCAGGGCCGCCGAGGCCAGTTCCCGGATGTCCCCTCCCCGCTCACGGAGCGGCGGCAGGGTCAACTCCACGTGCTTGAGGCGTTCGTACAAGTCCCGCCTGAACCTGCCTTCCTCGAGGAACCGTTCTATGGGCTGGTTCGTAGCGGCGATGATGCGCACGTCCACCTTGTAGGTCTTGTCCCCGCCCAGGGGCGCGACGATTTTCTCTTCGAGTACCTTAAGCAGTTTCGGCTGGATTTCCAGGGGAAGGTCGCCTATCTCGTCCAGGAAGATCGTACCCCCGTCCGCGGACCGGAACATTCCCAGCCTGTCCGCGTGCGCGCCGGTGAACGCCCCTTTTTCGTGGCCGAACAGCTCGCTTTCGATAAGGGTTGGCGAGAGGGCGGAACAGTTCAGTTCAACAAGGGGCTTGTCCCTTCTGCCGGAGTTCTCGTGAATGTACTTGGCGATGACACCCTTGCCGGTGCCCGTCTCCCCCAGGATGAGGATCGAAACGTCGTCATACGCGGCGACGCGCCTGGCGGTTTCAAGTACGCTGGTAACGGATTCGGACCTGCCGATGAGGTTCGTCTTAATGGCAGCCACCCACCTGCCGCCTTTATCGGGGGAAAGGCTATCGGCTGGTGCGCCGTCCGCTTCCTTGCATGGCGGTCTCACGACGCCTTTTCCGTCGCCGGGGTCCAGCGGCTCGATTTCCGGCAGCACCGAATTCCGCAAGTCCACTTCCCGCACCTTGTACTTGCCCCCGGCAAACTTCGGCGGCACGCCCTGCAGCAGCCGCGCTTTCAGCAGACCGGAACGCACCAGGAGAAACCAGCTCGTCTGCATCTGCGGGGTGCCGGGATCGAGCAAAATGGCTATGTCCCTGTCCGCCGCAGGAAGCTTGTTCACAATTTCCGTAACCAGGGCAAGGAGCTTGGTGTATATCTCCTCGTAATCGATGGGCGAGTCCAGATCGATGTTCACGAACATGAACTTCTGATGGTCAATCTCTTCCCGCGCCAGGTGCTCCACGGTCTTGGCCCGTTCCACGTACGCGGCCCCGGTACAGAACAGGTATACCCGATCGTATGATACGGCCGAAAGATGGGAAAGGATGGGGCCGTATTCCGCCTCCGCCTCGTTCGCGTAGGGATCTTTGTTGCCGACAAACGTAAACAGTATCTGCATCCACATCAGTATATAGCTCTATATATTTTTTGCAA
>CAZPZF010000418.1:0-306 GCA_964590705.1 uncultured Spirochaetales bacterium
GCAGGCGGCTCACATCGAGCATGAGGGCTTTGAACTTTTTGAAGGGATCGATCTTCTATTCGACAAGATCGAACAAAAGATCAAAAAAGAGAAAGAAAAGATACGTAAACGCTGAACCGGCGGGGCTCGTCATGAGCCCCCTTTTTGTGTCCGAGAACGGAAATAATATACTTTCGTTCCCTGCTGTGGTAGAATAGACTGTTTTAATCCAGGATGATTGCATGAAACGTTTTACTGTTCTAGATCTCCTCGATCTGGATCTGCAAGCGCACCACTCACTCAACCTCCCCTGCATCGGTGGGAGGC
>CAZPZF010000418.1:316-1606 GCA_964590705.1 uncultured Spirochaetales bacterium
TATCTGGAAAAGATAGAAAACGAGGGTAACCTCGAAAATGTCAGAAGGCTCTTCACCTACCCCGTACCCTGCTGTATCTTCACCCATGGGCTTTCTCCGGGAAAGGGCTTTCTCCAGCTCGCCGAGGAGGGTGGCTGCCCGGTACTCAAGACGGAGCTTTCTTCGTCGCACTTTTCCGCGAGACTCATCAGGGCCTTGAGCGATATCTTCGCCCCGCAGAAGACGGTTCACGGGGTTCTCGTGGAGGTGTTCGGCATCGGGGTACTCATCATGGGCGAAAGCGGGGTCGGGAAAAGCGAATCCGCCCTGGAATTAATCGAACGCGGGCACAGACTCATCTCAGACGACTCCGTTCTCCTCAAATGCGTGAGCGGGGATATCATCCTCGGTTCCGGGGTGAATCAGATGACCGGGCACCACATGGAGATCCGGGGGCTCGGGATCATCAACATCAGCCAGCTCTACGGGGTAGGGGCTATCAGGGATAAAAAGCAGGTTCAGCTCGTCGTTAAGCTTGAGGAATGGGACGCGGACAAGGTATACGACCGCCTCGGCTCAGGAGACGATACGATCGACATACTGGGCATACAGATTCCGTATCTCGTGATCCCGGTGAAGCCCGGGAGGAACGTACCCATCATCATCGAGACTGCAGCGATGAACGAGCGGCTTAAATAGCTCGGCTACCATTCCGCCAGAGAATTCGATCAAAATGTCCTGAAATGGCTGGAAAGTGAGAACGCGCGTAAGGTATATTTTGAGAATAAGGATATTTTTTAGAGGCGCCCATGACGACAAGGGAAGTGACAATCATAAACAGGGCGGGGATTCACGCAAGGCCGGCAGCCCTTATAGTTAAGACAGCGAATAGATTTCAATCGGAGATTTTTCTTGAAAAAGATGACAACAGGGTCAACGGAAAATCGATCATGGGCATTATAACCCTGGGAGCCGGATTCAATGCAAAACTTCAGGTCGCCGCGGAAGGATCTGACGAGGAAGAGGCAGTCGAGGCAATTGTACGGCTGTTTGAAAACCGCTTTGAGGAAGAGTAAACGAATCTTTCTGCTCTGTGCGGTACTCGCCTCGCCCGGACTCGTACGCGCGATGGACGCGGAACTTTCCTATGTACCGCAGTCGCAGACATTGACCATAGATATCATTAACCCGCCTTCGGAACGGATATTCGAATTCCTCGATGTGGGGATGAGGACCGAGATCACCTATGCGGTAAGAACATACAGCCAGAAACTCCCTGCCCTCCGCCTCTTTCGGAAAAAATCGGAAGGG
>CAZPZF010000419.1:0-1606 GCA_964590705.1 uncultured Spirochaetales bacterium
TTGGCGATGCCGTACCCGTCGCGTTCGGCGCTTTCCAGCGCGGATTCGGAGAGGAGGGCGCGGATTGCCGAAAGCTTTTCCTTGGACATGCCGATACCGTTATCGATGACCCGGAAGACGAGGGCCGTTTCGCGCCGTAATGCCTCGACTTTGATTTGGCCGTGTCCTCGTCTCTCTTTTATTCCATGGTAAATCGCGTTCTCCACCAGAGGCTGAAGGGTAAGTTTCAGCACCATAAGCTTAAGGACCTCCTCTTCCACGGACAGGGAAAAATCGAACTTATCCTCGTAACGGGCTTTCTGTATGATGAGATAACTCCTCACGTGCTCAATTTCGTCCCTGACCGAGATCATCTCCTTGCCCTTCGAGAGCCCGATGCGGAACAGGTTCGTGAGGGCGCTTACGATTTTGACGATGTCGTCCGCTCCGTGATCCTGGGCCATCCATTGAATCGTATCCAGAGTGTTGTAGAGAAAGTGGGGCTTTATCTGCTCCTGCAGCGTTTTAAGCTCCGCCTCCCGCTTGCTCTGCTGTTCCCAGTACACCATATCGATGAGTTTTTGGATTTTGTCTATCATGGTGTTAAAGCTGTTGCCGAGATAGCCTATCTCGTCCTTCTGTCCGCCGTCGAATCGAACGGCGAGGTTTCCTTCCTCCGCCTCCTTCATGAGCGACCGCAGCTTGATGACGGGCCTGGCGATGGAGGAGGTAAAAAAGATAGAGGCCGCAAAGGCGAAAGAAACGGTTACCCCGGCGATGATAAGAGAGTAGTATCGGATCGAGCTTACCTGTTCCATAATTTCGTTCAGTGGAAAGACCCCGACGGTTTTCCAGCGGGTAACCTCGGATTCCTGCGCGATAATCTGGTAGTTTTCTCCTTTGATTTCCCTCACGATGGACAAGCCGTAACCGGATGATGATTTGGGCTGTGCGCCCACCTCGGAATCCTCAAGCCACTCGGTTCTCAAGCGGTACACGACAGGGTTTACCGGCGCGTACACTATTTCGCCCTTTGAGTCCACGATATAGAGAAAACCGTTCTGCCCAAGGGTCATATCCACGAAGATGTCTTTAACCACGTCGAGTTTCATATCGATAAGCACTACGCCGCGGCTTATGCCCGTCGTCGGATCCACCACAGCCTTCACTATGGATACCACATCGTCGGCACTGTAGTACATGCGAAGGTTTCTCCCGATAGGCCGCGGGCGGAGCTGAACCACTTTCTTGTCCTGCACGGACGTAAGGTACCATTGTTCCTGGATGAGGGGATCCCGGGTCACAGGCTGAATTTCGTTGCTCAGGCTCTTGTCCTGATCGTTAACGAGCAGGATTCCGGCGATCTCGGGATACACCCGCGATACCGTCGACATGAGCCTTCGCACCATATCGGAATTAGACTTCGAAAAGGGTTCGGATGCCCGCGCCGCTCCGAAGAACGATCTGACATTCTGATCGTCTAGGAGTATTGAAACGACGCTTTCCATTTCCGTGACGCAGAAATCGATGTTCCGGGTTACCTGATGGATAAGCTGGCGGACATGACTCGTCGTTTCATTCTTTATCGAATTCGCCGAGATGAGAGGGCTAAAAATACCGAGGGTGA
>CAZPZF010000420.1:0-1575 GCA_964590705.1 uncultured Spirochaetales bacterium
AATCTGCCATTATGCACGAGATGGTATCCGAATTGGAAAACCGGTTCTATACGGATGAATATGATACCGCGTTCCAAGCGGCCGCGAAAAAGATAATCGCGCAGATTGCACGGCTTGAAGAGAAAACGTCAATATATAAACTTGACCTACCGGACGGTGTTATCCCGAAACTATTAGACTTTGATAAACCGTTGAGCGAACAGAGCGAGTATGTAAAAAAGACCCTTAAAGGCATAGGGCTATCAGAAGAAAGCGAAAGCGGCGAGTCTATATACAGCACAATCGCAGAGGCAAAGGGATCCGCGAAGGCGGCGTCCGAATATCTTGCATCAATCGGAATTCCAGGCAATCAGTATTTTGACAAGAACAGCCGCGACTCGGGTGAAGGGACCCATAACTATGTAATATGGGACCAGGATGTACTCGACCGCATGGCGATACTGGAAAGAAATGGGAAAAAACTGGAAGTCATCCGCGAGGCAGAAATCCTATTTCAGGAAATCGAATCCAATCTCATCGAAGAAGCTTTAAACTTCGAGACCCCAGAGGAGTTCCGCCGGTTCGTTGAAGCCATGTACTTTAGCGACGAGAAAACGGCGGAGGCCGAAGCACTCTCCGAGGAAGAAAAAGCCGCATGGTATCGGAAAGTGTGGGACCTTGCCAGGCAGCGGAAACCGGGGTCCATCAAAGGCGAGACCCTTACCAAGCACGTCCAGCAGCCGGGAGTATTGGAGCTGTTTCTTAAAAAGATCAACGATGCGGTCAGTATGCGCGGGTTCGAGGGGTTCGCTCCGGAAGACGCGGAGGACGTCCAGACCTTTGAGGCGTCGGCAAAGCTCCAGACGGATATCAACGCCCAGGTTCACCCCCTTATTCTGTCCAACGCGATCCGAGCGGCCAAGGGGAAGCCGCTTACCGAGTCGGTACGGAAAGCGATTATCACCCTCATTTCCCAGGCGGAACCGGAATACGGCCGCATCTATTACCGGGTCACGGGGGACGATGCTTTCCTGCAGCCGGAGGCGGAGGCCCTTTCCGCGGTCGATATCGCGGAGCCGCAATTCGACGAGCTGGACCGGCTTTCCATAACAGACCGGTACCGCCTCGCTGCCCGGATAAAGAACGAAGAGATAGCTCGGAAGATCGTATCCGGGGACATCGTTGTTGACACCGAGGTGGAAGAATACATCGGTTCCCTGAACGAGAAGATAGGCTCCCTGCAGAAAGAGGTGAAAGCCGCCCGGGAAGAGCTCGCGGAAGACTTCACCAAGTTCGGGAAACAGGAACAGACCTTTATCAAACAGAGGGACCAGATCAAGGAGAAAACGAAGGAAGTAGAAAAGCTGAACCGCCAGGTCCAGCGGTTGGTAGAGGACGAGAAAAAGGTCAAAGAGAAGCTGTCGGGGGCACGACTGAAAGCGGAGCAGGAACTCCGAGACCTGAAAGCGGTGTTCAAGGACACCATGAATCGGCTGGGCGTCGAACTGCCGCGCAGCGAAATTGCCCGCAGCGTGGAAGAGGCGGAACAAATCATCCAACGCATCGGCTTGCCGGCCGTGGTCCGGCCCGCCTATA
>CAZPZF010000421.1:0-1573 GCA_964590705.1 uncultured Spirochaetales bacterium
GTTCCTTCCGTTTGAAAACCGCAGCGGGGATACTCCGGTCGGTATTTTGGTGGGCCTCATCCCCCTGCAGAAGGTTGCGGGTATCGTTCACAGCCTCTCCGTATTGGGGAAGAACGGAAGCTGTTATATTGTGGATGAGAACTACGAGCCTATACAATCCGAGGAGGTCAATCCTTCGGCTTTTACTAACGTATCATCGGGAAAGACGATTTCCTCTTTCGTCATTTCCGATCTGATGACTCAAACACGCGGAGCGACGAAATACGTAAATGCCGAAGGCGAGACGGTCTTCGGCTCGTATGAGTGGCTGGGGACGCTCAAGCTTGGTCTTATCGTGGAGATGTACGCAGAAATCGCCCTGCGGCCCATGAGGGACATCCTCCGCTTCATCGCGATCTTTGCCTGCATCATGCTTTTTTCTTTTATCTTTGATTCTTTGTTCCTATCCTATCGCCTCCTCCGTCCCATAGGGGCTCTCATCGGCGCGGTGGAGAAGGTATCCGCGAGCCATTACCAGGATATGTTGAATATTTCCACCAATACGGAATTCGACCAGCTTATCGATCTGTTCAATTCCATGATGCGTGCCATACAGGATCGAGAAGATGCCTTGAAAGAGTCCGCCTCTCGGGATAGTCTCACCGGGCTGTATAATCATGGATGTATCGAGGAATTCCTCGATCACGAGATACGAAGGTCGCGGCGAAGCCATGCGCCGATAGCTTTTGTCATGGTGGATATCGATCACTTCAAGCGGATCAACGATACGTACGGCCATCAGGCAGGCGATGCCATACTGCGGGGGCTCGCTGAGATTCTCGAGCGAAACGCGCGTGAAGGGGATTTGGTCGGCAGATACGGGGGAGAGGAGTTTGCTGTCATTTTCAACGCAGATTCGGCGGATACGGTAGGAGTGTTTTGCGAGCGTATCCGCCAAGCCGTCGAGGGCTTCGAATTTGAATTTGACGGGAAGAGTATCTCCGTCACGGTGAGCGTCGGCTGGGCGATGGGGGATTCCGGCCTATCCACCCCCTTCGATCTCGTCCATAAGGCAGATATGGCTCTCTATGAGGCCAAAGCCTCAGGAAGAAACTGCGTTAGGCGAGGATAGCATTCCTTTCTCTCGGTCGGAAAGGATCGGCTATAACTCCATGTTCATCACTTTTCTTACTTCTTCAAGAGTGGTGATCGCGATTTCCCGCGCCTGCGCAATGCCGTTTTTCAGAACTTGTCTGATATATGCCCCATCCGCTTCGAGCCTTCTTCGTTCAGTTCTTAAGGGCCTGAGGTATTCATTCAAAACCTCGGTTAAAAAGCTCTTTCGCGCGCCAGAACCCCGGTCTCCGATGCTCTCCGCTATGCTTTCGGGTGCCTTTCCCGTGCAGAGCGAGGCGATGAGCAGCAGGTTCGACACCTCCGGACGTTTGTCGGGATCATAGGAGATGTGGCGTTCCGGATCGGTTTTCGCTTTCTTGATCAGGGCCGCGGTCTCATCCTCGGTGGCGCTGAGCATGACCGCGTTGTTGCGGCTTTTGCTCATCTTCTGGCTGCCGTCGAGACCCAGGATGATGGG
>CAZPZF010000422.1:0-1571 GCA_964590705.1 uncultured Spirochaetales bacterium
GCCAGCGGAGCTTGCGCATGAGGGGCTGGGCGAACTGGGTGAACGTATCGGAAAGGATGATCACCTGAACCCTGGAGCGCAGCGACTCGAGGAAATCTCCGGCGCCGGGCAGGGGATCCATGGAGCCGATCACATCCTGAATATCCCCCAGGGTGAGGCCGCGCTTCTCGAGGATTCCGATCCTCCTCCTCATGAGGGCATCGTAGTCGGGGACCTCGCGGGTCGTGAGCCGCAGTTCCTCTATTCCCGTCTTTTCGGAAAAGGCAATCCAGATTTCAGGAACAAGCACCCCTTCAAGATCGAGACAAGCTACCTGCATGAACTCCCCCTGCTGACGGATCTACTCGTGGCCCGCGGCGGGCTGACCTCCGGGACGCCGCGGGGCTGGCGCGCCGCTGCCGGCCGCTGGCACAGCCGGATCGCCCGGGTCGTCTCCGCCCCCGCGCTGTTACTGAACCGACCCCGCGCACATTATTCCTATCAAGAATCGGGGATCGCTTCAAGTCTTCGGTTGTTTAGCGGCGCCGCCGCCGAAGATGGTCACGCAGATGCCCGCAATCACCAATGCAGCCGCCCCGTAAAAAACGCGCGACGGGACTTCTCCGAAGAAGAGAAAGGAGAGCAGCGCCGCGCAGAGGAACTCTCCTTGCGTGAGAAGGGTAACGGTCTGACTCCGCAGCCTCTTCATCGAGGCGTTGTAGATCGAGTGCCCGACAACGGTGGGCAGCAGCGCCATGCCCAGAACGAGGGGAAGCTCCCGCCATCGAAGCGGTGGAAGGGGCGTTTCCACGGCCAGGGCGATGAGGAGGCAGAAGCACCCGCCGATGAAGTAGAGGGGAACGATGTACAGCCACAGTTTTCCCCTTGTCTCGTTCTTCCTTGCGAGGAGGAGGTACAGCGAGAAGAGGAGCATCGAGGCGAAGCAGAGGATGTCTCCCGTGAAGGAGGCACGGTCAAGGGAAAGATCCCGGATTCCCAGGAGGAGGAAGCCGGAAAAGGAAACGACGGTCCCGATCGCCTCCCTCGCCGTTACACGCTCCCGGAAGGCAGCGAGCGCGAGGAAGGGCATGACGAGCGGTGACATGTTCACGATGAGGGCAGCGTTGCTCCCCAGCGTCATCCGCGCTCCCGCGATCCAGGTGATGAAGTGAAGGCCCAGGAAAACTCCCGGAATCGCGGAGACCTTCAGGCTGCGCAGAACGGCGGAAAACCAGCTATCGCGGCGGGGGGGCGGATCTACGGAAAACTTCAGATCCCGATGGGGGTGCGGATCTAAGGAAAACTTCAGATCCCGATAATAAAGCGGAAAAAGGATGAGGCTCGCGAGGATCTGGCGCAGGGCTGAGAGAGTGATCGGGGGAAGGGCGGATCCCTTGATGAAGAGGATGGAACTCGAAGTGAACAGGACCCCGACAAGAAGCAGGGGGATGGGGGGGATCCGCATATCTCAGATACGGCCGTAGCTCAGGGCGGTCACTGCCGCATAGATGCCCAGAAGAACGAAGCCGAACGGCTTACGTAGGTTGCCGCGGGAGAAAAAGATTCCCACGCGAAAGACGAGGAGGATCAGG
>CAZPZF010000423.1:0-1559 GCA_964590705.1 uncultured Spirochaetales bacterium
ACCCGGGATGCGATGGAGGACCGCCGAATAACTGGGGTTCCTTTTTCGAAAGGAGCGCCTGGGAGCTGGACAGGAGGACCGGCCAATATTATCTTCACCTGTTCAGCAAAAAACAACCGGACTTAAACTGGGAAAATCCCGATGTCAGGGCGGAAGTGCACAGGATGATGAATTTCTGGCTCGACAGAGGCGTGGGAGGATTCAGGCTGGACGTTATCAACGCTATTTCTAAACCCCAGGATTTTAACGACGACGCTCCCGACGATGAGATTCCAGGCATGAAACTCTGTCTCAACGGCCCGAAGGTCCATTACTATTTACGGGAAATGCACGACAAGGTGTTTGCCGGAAGGGATGTCGTTACGGTAGGTGAAACGGATTTGGTTACCCCCGCGCTCGCCGTTGCGTATACTTCCCCGGATCGGCGCGAATTGGATATGGTTTTCCAGTTCGAGCATATGGCCCTGGACTGCGTACCGAACGATAAATGGGAGCGCCAGCCCCTGGATCTGGTCAGACTTAAAGCCGTTCTCGCTTCCTGGCAGACGGGATTGCACGGAAAGGGATGGAACAGCCTGTATTGGAATAACCACGATCAGCCGAGAATCGTGTCCCGTTTCGGGAACGACGGGGAGGAATACAGGGTCGTAAGCGGAAAAATGCTGGCCGCAGTTCTTCATCTGATGTGGGGAACCCCATATGTATTTCAGGGTGAGGAACTGGGCATGACCAATGCCGGGTTCGGCTCTATCAAAGACTATGACGATCTGGATACCCGTCATTATTACGACGTGGCGATGAAAGATCTGGGGCTTTCCGAGGCGGAAGTGTTACGCCGGCTAGCGTGGAGGAGCAGGGACAACGCCAGGACTCCCATGCAGTGGATCGACGGCGTACGTGCCGGGCGGACGGCGGCAAAGCCGTGGCTCGCGGTCAATCCGAACTGCGCACGGATCAACGCGGAAGCCTCGATGCGCGACCCGGATTCCCTGTTTCATTTCTACAGAAAATTAATTGCTCTACGCAAACATCCGCTTCTAGGGGAGACCGTCCTATATGGCGCTTTCGGCTTGCTGTGCCGAGACGATCCGGAGGTTTTCGCTTACCGCCGTGTATTCGGCGAAAGCGTTATTACGGTCGTGGGAAATTTTTTCGAATCGACCCCGCCTCTAGCGCTTCCGGATTTCGTAATTAACAAGGCGCTGTACCCGGTTTTGGGAAACTACCCCATGGATAAGGGGCCTTTACGCAACCGGCCCCTGCGGCCGTACGAGTGTCTTGTATACGCAAGCGATGAAGTCTCACCTGTCGTATAGAACGGTCAGGTTTTTAAGGCGGTTCCCGATGGCCCCGGTCAGCGCTCCGGGGGGCATGCGCCAGGTCCAGTTGCCGGATGACGTGCCTGGCGTATTGAATCTGGCTTCGGAACCCAGGCCCAGGAGATCCTGAACGGGAATGATCGCCATGGCGGCCACGGACGCGAGGGCTGCGCGGATGATATCCCAGTGTATGCCTTCAAGCCCGTTTTCTTTGAAAAGCGCCCCGCTGCCGGGCGTTCG
>CAZPZF010000424.1:0-1525 GCA_964590705.1 uncultured Spirochaetales bacterium
CCGGCCGCGTCGGCGTTCCCCCCCCGGATCACTTTGGACACGAGGATCCCCTTATCCACCGGAAGCCCCGCGTACTGCACGAGGTTCCGCTCCAGCTGCACCGGAATGATGTCGATCCATCCCCGCTTGACCATCCCGTAGGTGATCAGCTCGGGGACGATCCGCCGCGCGGTGTCGATCGGGATGGCGAAGCCGATGCCCACCGATCCGCCGGAAGGGCTGTAGATCATCGTGTTGACGCCGATCATCTGGCCGCGCGAATTGATGAGGGGTCCGCCCGAGATGCACGTGTTCGCCTCGCGGCTGTCGGCAAAACGTTCGTTCACCGGGTCCCAGTGGATCCTGCTATTGAGCTTCATGGCGATGTTGCCCACGTCGCAGATCGTCACAGAGCGATTGCCGACCTCGACCCGAGCGGCGGTCTGGCCGCGCGTATTGATGAGGGGTCCGCCCGAGTTGCCCGGGTTGATCGAGGCGTCCGTCTGGATCATGTCGCGGATGATGATGTTGCTCGATGCACGGATCGGCCTGCCCAGGCCCGAGATGATCCCCGTCGTCAGGGTGCGTTCGAAGGCGAAGGGATTGCCGATGGCGAGCACTTTTTGGCCCACCTTGAGGCCGTTCGACGACCCGAACGGGATCGTCACCAACCCCTTCCCCGCCGGGTTGAATTTCAGCACGGCGAGGTCGTTCTCCGGATCCTTGCCTACCACCTCTCCCTCGAACTGGCTGCCGTCTGCGAGGGTGATGAAGACCTTGTACGCATTAGCCACCACGTGGTTGTTGGTGAGGATGTATCCCCGAGTGTCGATGATCGATCCGGAACCGGTGCCTCCCTCGATGGGAACCGGCTCGAGAAACCAGTTGAGCCCGAGAGTCTCGGTGGTTATGTTGACGACGGCCTGGTTCAGCTGTTCGTATATCCTGATGTTCTCTGTCTCGTCCTCGGTATACTCGGCCGTGGTGGCCACCTCTTTCACCGATTCGGGCGGAATGGGGGTTGTCTGGAGCGCGAACCCGTGGGTTTCCGCCTCGACGGGGATATCCTTCGCCTCCCCACCGAGAGGGCTCGGCAGAGGCAGAAGGCCGAATCCGAGCGCCAGGAGTATGCCGAGAATGCCTGCGCCGATCGAGAAGAGGGTCACCTGCCCCCTGCTGTACAGTTTCATGGTTCATCCCTCCACCCCTTAAATATAGCGATGCGGAGGGAAAAATCATAGAGCGGATCAGCCTCTCCTACGGGACCCTCCAGAAGAAGTCCCCGTCGCCGTAACGCCGGTGCTGAAAGGCCTCGAGGAGGTGCTCCTTCCCGATCGCCACGGAACCTTCCAGATCCGCGATCGTCCTCGCGACCTTCAGGACCGAATGCGCGGAGCGCGACGAGAGTGAGAGCTTCTCGATTCCCTTCCGGAAGATTGCGGAGGAGGAGGAATCGAGGGAACAGAAGGTTTCAATGTACCCGGGAGTGATCCGCGCATTGCGGGAAAACGGAAGGTCATGGTACCTCTCCCGCTGGACGAGCATG